>CALWZD010000062.1 GCA_944385945.1 uncultured Anaerofilum sp.
AACAGCAAAAGGGGAACATCCGTAGCATCAAGAGATGCTTACGGATGTTCCCCTTTTGTTGTGATAAAAGTTTTCGTCCACCTTTTTCAAAAGGTGGGGTTTTCGCAAGCCTTTTTTCAAAAGGCGAAAAAATCACCGAATCAAACTGCTGTTGGATGCGATCCAGTCACTATATAAAAACAAAACGTCTTGGTCGGTAAATGTGATGCGCTCGGGCAACAACGAGGAGTGCAGAAAACGCAGGTCGATCAAAGTGATGGTGCGATATTCACCACACAGCAAAGGTGCTAGGCTGCTTGCGTAGGAATCACGAAAAATCACAAGTTCTTTTTCAGAATCAGAATTTGTGTTTGTAATGGTCACAATCGGCGTAATACCTGACAGAAATACATTATACGGTGTTTTTCCGTCTAACTGTGATAAATCGTACACAGTGTGTACGTCGGGTGCTTGGTAATTGTCTACATATGCTGCTTGAGTGTCTTGGTTGGTTAAATAAATCAGCGATTCTTGCGGCAGAGTACCTGTAATATAGGCGGAAAAATCACCGGCAAAAGGAGATACCTCATTTTTGGAAAAATCACTTATCTGTACCGAAAATCCAATTTCTTGCCCCAGTTTGTCCAGTACAGGCTGTAAGGCGTCTTGTTTCCAGTGCCGGTCAGTATAGAAAAAGCTGTCCAACGTAAGAGTGTCGGTCAGGTCGATGCAAATAAAATCGCTCAGCTTGGAATAAGCAAGTTCCTGAAATTCTAAATGCTCAAAAGTTGGATAACCTTCGTCTTTTACATACCAACCTTTGTCGGGAACAAGTGCTACAAAAGTACGGTTGTTGTCGGTCAAGTAGGTTTCTTTGAGTGAAATCAGCTTGTCTGCAAACGAGTTTGCACGGCTTTCGTCTACCGGCTCCAAGACTTGAAACCAGTTTCCGTCGATTTGGTACATTCCGTTGTCGTCGGGCAATTTTGCCGCCTTGCGGTACAGTCCAAGCAAAGGCTTATATGCAAGGACAGCCGCCCCGACCACTACAATCAGGGTCAGAACGGCTGCGACGCCCTTTTTACGTTGAAAAAGGTTCATTATGCCTCCAGTTTGTCGAAGTTTGCAAGAATGGTGTCAGCGGTAGATTCTGCGGTCATCACCAGCAAAACCAAATTGCCACGCTGTGCGACTTCTTTTTTCTCAGCTTCTACACACACCCATTTGCGGGGATCTGCGTTTTCGTCGATCAAGGTTGCCAGTTCGGCCGCCTTTTCAGCGTTTTCTGCACGGAACAAGCAAACCGAATGAGCGATCGAGCCGATGGCAGCATCCGAAGCAAGAGCATCTTTGAATTCTGCTTCGGTGTTGATGAACATAGATACATTTTCAGCGGTGATCTCGGTGTTCATCAGCATGGGCAGGTTTTCTTCCGAAATGCCGTCGTACAGAGCGGTCATATAGTCCTCCAGATTGCCCTCAAAGGTAGGCTCAGATGCTTCGGAGGAGGAAGAAGCTGCACCGCCACAAGCGGCGAATGCGGTTAGGGTCAAACAGGCGAACAACATCAAGAACAATTTTTTCATTTGTAAACTCCTTTTGCCGTCGGTACGGCTTTTTTAGTAATATTCCCCACAGATCGCAGTGGCATACATCGGCGAATCCTGTGTTTGCAGGGTAAAACGATAACACGGCTGTAAATAGTCCATGCTTCGCACATAAATCAGCTCTGCATCGGTAAAATCACCGATATTTGCAGCCTCTGCCGCTTCCTGTGCAGACAGAAGCGGATAATCCCCCAGCAAGAAAAATTCCTCGTTTTCCTGCTGCCAAACCGGCAATGTATCGGTCTGCGCCGACAGGTCGACTACTGTGGGTAACTGCTCTGTCGAAACCTCTACCAGCTGCGAATCAGAAAAAGCGAGCGTAGGCAGAAGTTCCTCAGAAAACAGCATGGCGGTGCGTGGTTGAGCAGCAACGTCGGGAGTAGCTGCGGGCAGGTCTGCCATTTGCAGGTCGTGTGAGTTGCCTCCGGCAGTGTTGGTGGAAAGAGAATCGTTTTGAGGAAGAAGCAAAGCAGCCGAAATCACGGCGACTGCTGCCGCAACGGGAAGTGCTGCCCTTTTGGCGATTAAAACAAGCTGTGGTTTACGAGATTCTTGCGCCATTTTTTGCAGGGTTTCGGCTTTCCAACTGTCGGAAGCGGAAACCTTTTCCATCGCTTGCCGGTAGATTTCTTCATACTTCATCCGCAAATTCTCCTTTCAGTGTTTCTTTCAGCTGCGCTCTTGCACGGGCAAGCTGACTTAGCACCGTGTTGGGATTGCGTTTTAGCAACGCTCCAATTTCGGCGGCGGTGTATCCCTCGATATAATGAAGATATACCACCTGTCGATATTTTACCGGCAAAGCAAACACCGCATCCAATACGATATTTTCCTGTGGGGTAAAGGTGGAGTCGGGAACGGTTTCTTCCAAATCGGTACGCTTGCGCATCCATGCGCTGGCAAGATGGCTTTTGCAACGGTTGATGGTGGCACGTAACAGCCACGCTTTCTGATGTTCCAAACTTTCAAAAACAGGCGCTTTTCGTACAAGAGTCAAAAATACCTCTTGTGCAATATCTTCAGCATCCTGTTTGTTTTTTACCATGCCGAATGCAGCACGCAGTACAGTGTTGGAAAAATACTCCAATACCTGCTGTGTGGGCAGGGCGGGCGAACGGTCCATTCCAAAATCCCCCTCTGTGCATAATACAAAATAGCTTTCTCTATTATTGCAGATATTTAAAAAAAAGGCAAATATTCCGGCAAAATACGCCATATATAAAAAAAGAAAGAAATAGTTTGTGCAACCTGCTTTTTGAAAATGGAGTATAATAAAGACACAACATAAAGAAAGGGGCGTGCAGTATGAAACTTACTTTTTTAGGAGCAGCCCATGAAGTGACAGGAAGCTGTACTTTGCTTGAGGTGAACGGAAAGCATATTTTAATTGATTGCGGAATGGAGCAAGGGCCGGACCTGTACGAGAATCAACCGCTGCCACTGGCGGCAGGAGATGTGGACGCACTGTTGCTGACCCATGCGCACATCGACCACTCGGGGCGTATCCCGCTGTTGTGCCGACAGGGATTCCACGGCCCCATCTATTGCACAGGCGTCACAGCCGATTTGTGCGACATCATGCTGCGTGATTCTGCACACATTCAGGAATTTGAAGCGCAGTGGAGAAACCGAAAAGCACAGCGTGCGGGCTTGCCGGAATATGTACCCTTGTACACCGTTCAAGATGCGGTAAATTCGATGAAACAGTTTGTTCCCTGTCGATACGGTGAAGTGATCCAAGTGTGCGATGGGGTAGCAGTGCGTTTTGAAGACGAAGGACATTTGCTCGGCTCGGCTCGGATCGAGGTATGGGCAGAGGAAAACGGCGAACGGCGAACACTGCTATTTTCGGGCGACATCGGAAACACCGATCAGCCGCTGTTAAAAGACCCCATTTATCCCGAACAGGCGGATATTGTGGTGATGGAATCGACCTATGGCAACCGCAGCCACGGCGAAAAAACCGATTTTGTGGGGCAGTTGGCTCAAATTTTGCAAAGCACGTTTGATCGGGGAGGAAATGTGATTGTTCCCTGTTTTGCGGTGGGACGTACACAGGAGATGCTATATTTTCTGCGCCAAATCAAGCATAACCGAATGGTGAAAGGACACGAGGATTTTCCGGTATATGTTGATAGTCCGTTAGCGGTAGAGGCGACCAGTATCTTCCACAATTCGCACTGGGAATATTTTGATGAAGAAACGGTACAGTTGTTGGAAAGCGGTATCGACCCCATCCGTTGCCCGGGGTTGCGGCTTGCTGTGACCAGCGAAGAATCGCAGGCAATCAACAGTGACAAACGCTGCAAGGTGATTTTGTCGGCGAGCGGTATGTGTGAAGCCGGTCGAATCAAACACCATCTAAAACATAATCTGTGGCGTCCGGAATCGACAGTGCTGTTTGTGGGCTACCAAGCGGTGGGAACACTGGGCAGAGCCATCATAGAGGGTGCGACCGAGGTAAAACTGTTTGGCGAGCGCATTCAAGTGCGGGCAGAAATACGCACCATCACAGGTATGAGCGGTCATGCCGACCAGCAAGGTCTGGTGCGATGGGTGAACAATATCCAGCCCAAGCCAAGCCAAATCTACATCAATCATGGCGGTGATACTGTCTGTGATGAATTTGCCGAGCTGCTGAACAAGCAGGGGCATTATGCAAGAGCACCGTATCCAGGCACGGAATATGACCTGCTGACAGGCGAAATTTTGGCAGAGGGCAATCGTGTGATGATCCAAAAGGAGGACATCCCACAGGATTCCAGACAAAATACCGTATTTGCCCGTTTGGTCGAGGCAGGAAAACGCCTGATGACCGTAATCAGTCACAACAAAGGCGGAGCAAACAAGGATCTGGCAAAGTTTGCCGACCAAATCAATGCACTGTGCGAAAAATGGGACAGATAGTATTTTTGTATACTAATGGTATAAACAAAGTGGTTTAATACAAATAAACAGCAAAGGGATGCAGCTTGTAGCTGCATCCCTTTGCCATTTATTCGTGTCAATTAGGCATAAACTGCCTCGGCGATGTTCAAAGTGTGGTCGAGCATTCGCTCTACGTCGGTGAGCATCTCGCTATACAAAATGCTCAATTCAGGATCGCTTTCGCCATTACGCAAGCGATAGATCTGTGCTTTGCGGTAGTCGGTACTCAAAACGTCGCTTTCGGTTTCCAGTTTTCCAACCAATTCTACGGTTTCTTTGCTGCGCTCGGTGTCGGTCACGCTGATCTCACGCAGAGCTTTTGTAGTCAGTTCTTTCAAATTGTTCAGCTCCGATTCGGTGATCTTATCCAAGCTGACATGATGTTTTTCCAAAGGCAGCAGATACTCTGCCATGTTCATTGCGTGGTCGCCGATGCGCTCGATATTCGAACTCAATACCAGCAGACGGTTCAAGGTTTCCGAATCCTGCTCGGACATCTCATGCATCGAAGCACGACCGATACGGCGGATAATGTCGGCATTCAGTTTGTCGATTTGGTCTTCACCCTCGGTCACTTTTTCCAGCAGAGAACGGTCATGCTTGAGCAGTGCGTCGAACGAAAGCTCTACGTTGGTTTGTGCCAACAGGTACATTTCAGCAAGCTGGTTGCGCAGCTGACGAATAAAGATGGCAGTAGAGCCGATACCATGTTCGTCTACAAAAGCAGCAGTGTGCGCCTTTTCGGCAGCATCGGGCAAAATGCGACAAGCAATGTTTGCCAAAACCGAACCAAACGGGAACAAAACAACGGTGGTAACGATGTTGAATACGATATGAGTTGCTGCGATTTGACCGGGAACGTCGCCGGGCAGCATGGTTTCCATGAAAGGAACAAAGGGAGTTGCAATGCACAGGACAGTGAAAATAACGGTACCGATGCAGTTGAACATCAGATGGATCAAAGTGGTGCGCTTTGCAGCACGGCTTGCGCCAAGGCTTGCCAAAACAGCAGTAATACAGGTACCGATATTCTGACCAAACAGAACGAAAACGGCATTTTCAAGCCCGATCACGCCGGACAGTGCAAGTGCCTGCAAAATACCGATGCTTGCCGACGAGGACTGCACCAAAGCGGTGAAAGCTGCACCAGCCAAGATACCCAGCAAAGGATTGGAAAAACTGGACAGCATATTTACGAAAGGCGGATAGTCACGCAAGGGGGACATTGCACTGCTCATCAAGTCCATACCGATAAACAGAATGCCCAGACCTGCCATGATTTCGCCGATGCAGACGGTGCGCTGTTTTTTGCTGAACATACCCAGCGCAACACCGAAAAAGGCAAACAGCGGAGCGATCAAGCCGATGTCCAGTGCAATCAACAAACCGGTAACAGTGGTACCGATGTTGGCACCCATGATAACACCAACGGCTTGTGTCAGGGTCATAAGTCCCGAGTTTACAAAACCGACCACCATAACGGTAGTTGCCGACGAGGATTGAATGATGGCAGTGATACCTGCACCAACCAGAACACCCATCCAACGGCGACTGGTCAGTTTTTCCAAAATCGAGCGCAGACGATCGCCGGCAGCGACCTCCAGCCCACGGCACATTACCTGCATTCCGTACAGGAACAAGGCAAGGCCGCCCAATAGCATAACGATACCTTCCAAACTCATATTGCTTCTCCTTAGCTCGCAAAATTCGTATGTTTTATAGGCGTGTCGATTCCACGCTCTATTGTAATTATTATGACAAAAATGTGTAAAGTCTTTCAATGGGTTTGTAAAAATCATTACCAAAACTTTACGCAAATTTTACATAAACCGCCGGTTTTCGAAAAAAATCCCGAAAAAACGAGCAAGGCTGCGACAATCGCCGCAGCCCTTAAAGAAACGATTTTTAAAATGAATGAACTACCGCATGGGTAACCTCTATACCTCCGCTTGCTCGGCTTCGTTGCAGGCAAAGTGGCTGGCAGGCAAGCGGTGCATGGTGACGAAAAAGGCGATGACAAGTGGCAGTGCGCTTCCGTACCACGCAGAAACGTTGCTGACACAAGCCCCCGCAAAGCCCAGCGGAGGGATCAAAAGTGCAGTACAAACACAGCGCATGATCAACTCCATCACGCCGGCAAAGGTCGGCACAAAGCTTTGTCCAAGCCCTTGCAGGGTGTAGCGGAAAATCAGCAGCAAAGCCAACGCCCACAGCGAAAGCCCCATAATGCGCAGATAAGTGAAAGAAAGTGCGATGGCTTCGGGTTGTTCGCCCACAAACAGTGCGCTGAGCTGTCTGCCAAACAACAGGAAGATGACACACATAAAGAATGCCCAAGCAAGTGCCATAGCACCTGCTTGCAGCACCCCTTTTTTGATGCGGTGAATTTTACCTGCACCGTAGTTTTGCGCTACAAAGGTACTGGTGGCTACCCCAAAGCTGAACAGTGGCATCGTACCCAGGGTTTCGAGCTTCGCAGCAGCGGTAAAAGCACCGACAGCCGTGCTGCCCAATCCGTTCAAGCCGTATTGCAGCGTCAAGCTGCCGATGGCGATGATGGAAGATTGAAAGCCGATGGGAAGCCCCATATTCAAATGGTCAGAAACATCTTTCCGTGTGACTTTCCAATCCTGCGAACGCAAACGCAGCGCAGGAAATTTCTTTAGAATGTATATCACACAGGCAACACCGGAAAAAAGCTGCGCTGTTACAGTCGCCACACCGGCGCCGGCAACGCCCAAAGGCGTGTACAGAATCAGCACAATATCCAAAACCACGTTCATCAAACAGGCAACCACCAAAAAAATCAGCGGCGTTTTTGCATCGCCCAATGCCCGCAACGAGTTGGAAAGAATGTTGAACAGCATCGTCGCCGGAATGCCTGCAAATACCACCACCAGATAGCGGTAGGCATCGTCGATGATTTCGGGGGGAGTCTGCAAAAATTCCAGCAGCCAACGAGTGCCGATCACACTGAAGATGGTCACCACCACAGCCAGCCCACCGCCCAAAAGCAAACTGGAAGCAAAACTGCGGCGAACGCCTTCTTCATCCTGCGCACCAAAACGCTGTGCGGTAATGATTGAAAATCCGGCTGCAAGGCCTTGCGTAAAGCCAATGATGAAAAACATCAAACTACCGGTAGACCCGACCGCTGCCAAAGCGTCTACTCCCATAATGCGCCCTACAATAAAGGTATCTGCCATGTTGTACAGCTGCTGAAACAAATTGCCGATCAGCAAAGGTACGGTAAACAAAAAAATTAGCTTTGCGGCAGAGCCGCTGGTCATGGATTTTACCAAATCAAATTCCACCTTTCGGCTGCATTTTCAATATCATAGCAATCATATCACAAATTTGCAAAAACACAATAGAAAAATCATATCAAATCACTTGGTCCCGATAATATTGCACCAGCAAATTGACACAAGCACCATAGCTTTGCATCCCCCGTTCTTCTCCGTGGCTTTGCAAAAAACCTTCATACACACCACCGGCAGCATCCGAAACAGGAGATTCGTATTTTGCCCAAAATGCGTTGTTGTCCTCTAAATCGGTCAGAACCAGTTCATTTAAGCCCGAAGAAATCGTTTGCCACGCCTCACGGTCAGCGTTGAACAAAGCGTTGGACAGATGGATATATCCCATCAGGTAAGCGGAATACCGAAAAACTTCGCTCCCCTGCGACAGACAGGCTGCAACAGCGGTAAAATTTGCCTCGTCCTCGAATACGACCCCACGCTGATGTGCCAGTTCGTGGGCGATAGTGACCGGAATCAGACAGGCGGGTGAATGAATGTTGACGTTTGCCTCACCCGTAAACGGAAAATAAAACCCTGTAAAGCCCAATCGACTCATAAGCGCACTGTACAGCATCGGTTTTGCCCGTCGTACAGGTGCATTCAATGCAGGAAATTCCTGCGAAAGAGAATCGTAAAGGGCGTCAGTTTGGGAAAACAAGGAAGTTACATCCTCGGCAAACAGTCCGTTTTCATCTCGCACGACCAAAGCCGCACTCTCGTTTGCGCCTTTTGCAAACCATGCGGTCACGGCGGTAAGGTCTTCCAACGAGATCGGCTGCGAAATCAAGGTAGTCGGGTCGTTATAAAATGCAGGGCTTCGATACCCTACCCCCCACAAAGCGGTATACCCGCTGGAAATAAACAGCCCAACACAAAACAGACATCCAAGCCTTATAAGCAGTGAGCGTTTCCAGCCCGCTTTACGCAAAACCAACAGCCGTACCAGCAACACGACAAATATCAACAAGCCAAGAATGGCGAGCGTCCAACACAGTTCTGCCACCGAAAAAGGCACCCATGCACAGATACCGGCACAAAAACGCCCCCAGCCAAGCGAAACGGTGTGCAGCCAAGTCTGCATAAATGCAGCATTGTTTTGAAAAATCGTATATAACAGCAAAGCGACTGTACCTACAATTCCAAGCAGCCCACACAAAACAGTGAAAATAAACGACGATCGCTTCATAAAACACCTCATAATCGCTGCTATCTTTTTCAGTTGCCCCATAAGGGGCGAGAAAAAGAGTAATTTCAATAGCGGTATAACCGCTATTTGGCTATTATACCATACCCGTCACTGCTTTGACAGAACCTGCTAAAATATAGTATCATAAAGTTATCAATGAAAAACAAAGAGGGTGCAGTATGCAGCAGCAAATGGAAACAAAACTTTTGCAGTGGGCAGAGCAAACAGAACGCTTTCGTCTGCCACGTTGGAATGAATTGCCCGAACTGGAACTGTATATGGACCAAGTGGTCGTTTTGATGGAAAAGAGTTTGGCAGGGCTGTTTTGCGATAAAAAAAGCGTTATCACCCCTGCAATGGTCAACAATTACGTAAAACTTCGCCTGATGCCCAAACCCATCAAGAAAAAATACAGCCGACGGCATTTGGCATATCTGATCGTAATCACTTTATTAAAAGAGCTGTTCCCCATTGCTGAAATTCAGGTAGCCATCCAGATGCAAACCTTGCAGGAAGGCAGCGGAGAAGCAGCATATAATTTGTTTTGCATGGAAATCGAAAATGCGCTGGCTACCGCAATGGCAGAAATGCAGGGCAAACCACAGCCACAAAGTAACCCTGCACAGCCGGGCAATCGGTTGCTGCGAATGGCAGCAAGAGCATTTGCCTGTCGCATCGCAGCGACCCATGAAGTAATTTTGCATCGAGAAACCATGCAAAATTAAGAATGATAAGATGTCAACAAACGCAAAAAAGCAACAGCCTATGCACACCCCACGCATTACAGAGCGCAATGCGCAAAAATGCTTTGGGCTGTTCACCGACTGTTGTTGTCAGCATCCCTCAATTATCAGCAAAGGGCAGGTCGAATGACCTGCCCTTTGCAGTTGAAAGTTTTCGTCCACCTTTTTCAAAAGGTGGGGTTTTCGTTTCCCTTTTTTCAAAAGGGAACTATTACAACTCAGCCGCAAGCCGACGCCCCATCAGAACGCCCATCACGCTTGCCATCATCAGCCCACGTGTCCAGCCGGACGAGTCGCCCAAACAGGCAAGGTCGGGCAGACTGGTGTGGAAGGTGCTGTCCATTTGAATACGGTTGGAGTAAAATTTCAGCTCGGGCGAATACAGCAGCGTTTCCGCAGAAGCAAAACCGGGAACGACCTGATCCATCGCCTGAATAAAATTGATGATATTCGTCATGGTGCGGTAGGGCATCGCCGAGGTGATGTCGCCAGCCACTGCGTCCGGCAGAGTGGGGCGCAGATTGCTGCGGCTCAATTCCTCCTGCCAAGTGCGCTTACCGTCCAGAATATCCCCGTATCGCTGTACCAAAATATGTCCTGCACCCAGCATATTGGTCAGTTCGCCGACCTTTTGCGCATAGTCGATGGGGCGGTCGAAGGGGATGCGGAAATGGTGGGTACACAAAATCGACAGGTTGGTATTGTTCGACTTCTTTTCTTTATAAGAATGTCCGTTTACCACTGCCAAATCGTCGTCGTAGTTTTCCTGACTTACAAAACCGCCCGGATTTTGGCAGAAAGTACGCACTTTATTTTTAAAAGGAGCAGGATACCCGATGAGCTTGGATTCGTACAACACTTCGTTGACTTCTTCCATAATTTCATTTCGCACTTCGACCCGTACGCCGATGTCAACGTTGCCGGGGGTGCGCTCTACCCCGTGTTTACGGCACAGATCTTCCAGCCAGCCTGCACCACGGCGACCGGCAGCAATTACGGTCTGCTTTGCCCGAATCTCCATGCGGTCTTTCTCGGGCTTACCCGAAGCGTGTACCACAACGCCGGCACAGCGTCCGTTTTCTACCAAAAAGTCTTCGCAGTCGGTGCCAAACAGCAGTTGGACGCCGTTCTTTTCCAAATCTTGCTGGATGGCGTAGTAGATCTCCTGCGCTTTTTCGGTTCCGAGGTGACGGATCGGACAATCCACCAGTTTCAATCCCGCTTGGATCGCACGTTTGCGAATTTTCTTTACTTCTTCGGGATGCCCGATACCTTCGATTTTGGTATCGGCACCAAATTCCAGATAGATGCTGTCGGTATAGTCGATCATTTCCTGTGCAAAATCTGCCCCGATCAGTTCGGGCAGTTCGCCACCAACTTCGTAGCTAAGGCTGAGTTTTCCGTCTGAAAAAGCACCTGCACCCGAAAATCCGGTGGTGATATGGCAGCAGGGTTTGCAGTTCACACAATACCCCACCTCATGCTTTGGACAACGCCGTTTTTGTACAGGCTGCCCTTTTTCCACCAAAACGATGGAACGGGTATTTCCCTTGCGCACCAATTCGAGGGCAGTAAAAATTCCGGCAGGGCCGGCACCAACGATTACAACATCACATTGCATAAACCAAGTCCTCCTTTATTTCAGGCGAGATCTGTGACAAAACCATTTTGCCAACAAAAAACGGCTGCCTGTATGCCGACAGGGTAAGGCTTTCCCTTGTGGGAAAGTCCAAACTCATAGTCGACTGTTAAGGCAGCCGGTAGAAACATTCATCCAGATCATGAATTTATACGAAGTCAAGACCCAAAGAGGTATTATGCCACACACAAAACAAAAAAGCAAGAAAATTTTTAAAATTTCACTTTTTCTTCAATTACAATGCCAGAATCAGCTTGATAATGGCATCGTATTCGGCTTTTGCGTTTTGAAAAAGTGCGGGGATGCGGTCGGTGCTGCCGTTGCGTACAGCGGTCACCATTTCGGCACATGCCTGTGAAAGGGCAGAAAAACCAAAGTTGGAGGCAACCTCTTTCAGGGTATGTGCAGCAGTTTCAACAGCAGCATAATCGTTCGTACTTACCGCTGTTTCCAGTTCTGACCAAGAGGGATCGGAGGGAAACCGCCGAAGAAACTTTTCAAAAATCAAGCTGTTGCCTGCAAAGCGTGCCATTACCGCTGCTTCGTCGATGTTCAACGCAGTGAAAAAATGGGACGAGATCATAAGTAAAAGCTGCCTCCTTTAAAAATCAATCAAAAAATCATTTACTTTCGGTGCCCCACAGCTCCAGTTGGGTCAGGGCAGGAAAAGGCGAGGGGTCGTCGGGGCATTGGATCAGCTGATCCAATACGGCAAAGCGCACTTTGCGGGGCGAGATGGCTGTGCGCTGCGGGTAAGGCACTTTTTCAAAATGCAGCGTTTCGCTGGAACCGTCGTCAAAGCGGATGACACCGCTCTGCCACCAGTTGTCGTGGGGGAAATCGTTGCGCAGGGTAACGGCAACTTCGTCGATAACGACTTCACGCCCAAAATCAATGGTCAAAGCAGCGTTGGGGTCACGGTTGATGCCCCAGCTGGAATAAGGATATACACCGTGGTCGGTGTTGGCATAGATGCCGTCGATGGCGTTACGTGCTTCGAAGCTTGCTTCGCCACGGGTTTCTACGTTGGCACTGGCATGGGGGAACATCCCTTTGTTTGCGTGGCAGTCCAGCGGATTGAGTGCCAGATTGCGACGGGCAGAAGTTTCCTGCTCGGTTGCGATGCGTGCCCACAGCAGATGACGCTCGCCCATAAAAGCTTTGGGCGAATAGCAGATGCGACGCTCGGCAAAGGGAACAGGCAAAGTCATTTCCGCTTTCAAGAAGCCGTAGCTGGCAGGCAGGCTGTCCTCGAGCTGTGCTACCACAAAACCGGAACAGTCGCTGCTCAGGCAGAGAACGTCGCCGGGCTGATAGGCTGCTTTGTAGTCCAAAAATACACGATCCTCGCCAACAGCCTCGGCAAGAACGGTGCCTTGTGCGTTTACCACAGAAAGTTTCAGTTGCATAGGGAAACTCCTTTTTTATAAATTTAGCCCAATAGAACGGTGCAGTACACCTTTTCCCCATTATAGTCTCTTTTTCTTCGGTTGACAAGCAGTGCATTTTGACGAATATCTTCAAAATGCACCTTTTTTGCTGTTTTACAGCATATGTTGGTATTCGGTGGGGGTCATGCCGATATGCTTGCGAAAAACACGGGTAAAATAATACGCATTTTCGAACCCGAGCATATACGAGATCTCATAAATGCGATGATTGCCCTCACGGATCAGCTGACAGGCACGTTGCATCTTGGTTTCGTTTACAAAATCCATAAAGTTTTTGTTGAATTCCTTTTTGAACAGTGCCGAGAAATAGCTGGGCGAAAGCCCGGCGGCATCGGCAGCCGCCTGCAAGGTGATTTTTTCGTCGGTATGCTCCAATACGTATTGCTTTGCACGTTCGGCGGGATTGCTGCGGGAAAAATTGGCAGCATCCAACTGGGCGGCGGTGTGGCGTGAGAGCAATTCCAACCAATTCGCCAGATGCTGACGGGTGGTGCAGCATTTCAGTGCGCCCAGTACAGCGTTGCTGTCGGCAAAAAAGCCGTCGGGCTTGAATCCGACAGAGCTAAGAGAAAGGCTGCAAATATTGTACAGTTCGGTACAAAAGTCGATGCCGTCTTTCCAAAAATGGGGGGTATCTTGGATGCACTCGGCTATTTTTTGCAAAATCGACAATGCTTCTGCCCGATTTTTCGCCCGCAGTTCCAGCGAAAGGCGATTGGAAAGCGATCGTAACTCCAAAGGGGAAAGCGGTGGCATATCGCCCAGCAGACAATCGGCGGTGATGAGCGAGCCACCCATAAGATAATGGTACTGATACAGCTGTGCGATCTCCACACAGGCTTCGCCGAGTTCGCTTTCGGCAGAAAAAATAGAGCCGCACAACAGGCAAAGCTGGATCTGGGTGGTATTCTCTGAGGCAGTTTTTAGCTTGGAAAACAAAAGCTGTAAGTCGGGCGGGGTGGATAGCCCCCAGCACAAAAGATTCAACCGCTGCAATTCGTAGTCGGGCTGTGCCACCAGATAGTTGGGAAATAAATTTCCGGCAAGCTTTTCTACAAGCTCTTTTTCCCAATCCATCAGCTGGCGGCGTTCTTTGTGGGAAAAGGAGGAAAGGGCAGGCAGGGCGGAAGGGTCCATCAAGATCTGGATAAAACAAAAATTTTGCAGCATCCCTGCCTGAGCAAGCAGCTTGTGCAGCGACAGATCGTCGGGATTGTGCAGAATGTCACGGGCAGCGCAGGCAAGTTCGGTGCGGTCGAATTGCGCTTGTTGGCGCAATGCATCCGCTTGCGCAATGCGCCCACGCTTTTGACACTCTGTTTTGGCACGATTTAGGCTGGCAATCAGCGTTTCCGGCTCCAGCTGGGTCTTTACCAGATAATCCACCGCTTGCAGGCGCATCGTTTGGCGGGCAAGGTCGAAGTCCTGGTAGTTGGTAAGCATGATAAACACCGACGGCAGCGATTTTTGATTGCATTCTTCCAACAGTTCCAATCCGGATTTTACCGGCATACGGATGTCGCACAGAACGATGTCGGGCGAAAGCGATCGAATCAGTTCCAGTGCCTGCTGACCGTTGCGAGCGGTGCCGACGATCTCGCATTCCTGCTCGTTCCAGTCGATTAAAAATTTGATGCCCGAAAGAATGATGGGCTCATCGTCCACCAAAAGAACCCGATAGGTCATTCGATGCTGCCTCCTCCTTTGGAATATGTAAGATCATACGTGTAAACTGTCCCACTTCCGATTCGATCTGCAAGCCGTAGCCTTCGCCATATACCAGCCGCAGCCGTTGATGCACGTTGCTTACGCCGATACCGTTCATACTGTCATGGCTGGGCTTGGATGCACCAAGCAGTGCTTTTTGGATGGTCGCTTCGTCCATGCCTACGCCGTTGTCTTCTACCGACAAAAACAGGTCGTTTTCGGTTTCCCAAGCGTTCAGGGTGATGGTGCCGAACCGACCGGTCGGCTCGATGCCGTGAAAAATAGCATTTTCTACAAGTGGCTGTAAGGTCAGCTTGATGATGGAGTAATCCAGAAATTGCACAGGGATATTGTTTTTTAACTCGAAAGTATCAAGATAACGGATGGACTGGATATTGACATAATCTTTCAGCAGGCTCAGTTCTTCCCCCAATGATACTTTTTGGTCGTATCCTTTGGCGATATTCTTTAAAAGGTTGGAAAGCGAGCGGGTCATTTGTTGGATGCCGGTGTTTTTCTGGATCACTGCCATCCAATGGATGGAGTCGAGGGTATTATATAAAAAGTGCGGATTCACCTGACTTTGCAGCATGGCGATCTCAATCTTTCGCTTTTGTTCGGCTTGCAGAGTGCTTTCCTGCAAAAGGTGCTGCACCGAAAGGGTCATTTCATTCACGACCTTACCGATTTGGCTGATCTCGTCTTTGCCTTGCTCAATGGCAGGGTCGAAAGAAAGATCGTTTTCGCTGATACGGCGGATACGGGCAGTAAGGCGATGGATGGGCTTGGAAAGGAAACTGCTCAAAATCACCGCAATACCGGCACCGGCAAGCACACTGGTAAACAGTGCAAGCACGACGGTATGAGTTACCTCCAACTGGTCGGGCTGCAATACTGCGGTATCAACTGCCGAGTAAAGCGAAAAGCCAAACTGCAACGGTGTTTCGGTCAGCTGCCAGCTTGGTTGATTTTGCGAAAGTTCCTGAATGGATGCGGCATCGGTGCCAAGCCCCAACGGCAAGATGTCACCGCTGTTTGTGGCAAGGTGATATTGCCCCACATCTTCAAAGGTAGACAACACCTTGCGGAACATCTCCAACGAAAATTCGGTATACAGCCAACTGGTAGCACTGGCGGTGGGGCCACTGGACACCGGAACGATAGAGATAAGGCAGGGGGTAGTACGCCCACTGGAGAGCGAATGGTCGGACAATACAAACCGCTGGGAAAAGCCGTCGGCGATGATGCTGTGGAACAACTCATCCTGCTGAAACTGTGTTGCGTCGGTTGTCATGCCGGCGTATTTCTGGTTATTTGCCTGAATGGTAAAAGCAGCGTCGGAATGTACGACCATCATTTGATTGATGTAATCCCCCAATCCGCTTGCAGCGATTGCGCTGTTCATTACCTGCTGGGCATTGAAAAACAGCCGAAAGCTGCCGGTTGGGTTTTGTGGGTTGGCTTCGGTGGCACTGATCACGGTGGTGTTATTTGCACATTGGTTGACCAGGTTCCATGCTTTGTCCAGTTCCTCGTTGAGTTCGGCAGCGACAAATTGTGCGTTAAGTGTTTCCAGTGCATCGGCTTTGTTGGAAATGATGCCGGACAGATAACTATAAATGAATAGATTCCCGGCAATGGATACGATAGCGACGCACAAAGAAGTGTAAACCAGAATTTTGGTGCGGATCTTATGAAAGTATGCCAACAAAAGCCCTCCTGTCCGATAAGGGTGGTCGATCCTGCAAAAAAAGTACAGAATCAGAACCGCCGTTGTGGTAATTATACCATATTTTATTCTTCAAAACAAAAGTGCCCACAGAAAAAACAACACATTTTGGGTATTTGGAGAAAAAACATACAACATTTTAAACCCAATCGTGTACACAAAACCTTAAAATAGTACTATACAATAAAATAGTATTACTATTTTTGAAAAAATCGTAAAATAAGTATGCAAAATCGAAAAAAAACAACAGGAAATGCGCTGCACCATCCGCTATAATAGAAACCAGAAAAGGACACCGCATTCGAGCGGTGGCACACGATCATAAAAAAGGAGAGAGTTTTATGAAAATCAAACGCATCGCAGCCCTTGGAATGTCCGGTCTGATGGCAGCATCTGTACTTACCGCTTGCGGCGGCAGCACCAGCAGCTCTTCCGCAACCACTTCTTCCGGCAGCACCGGCTCGGAGAGCACCGCTTCTGAGAGCACTGCTTCCGAAAGCACTGCTTCCGGCGAGCAAGTAAGCCTGAAAGTTTCCCTGTGGGACGCAACCAGCAACCCCGCAGATCTGGCAGCGATCGAGGCATTTGAAGCTGCAAACCCCGACATTAAAGTCGACCTGATCGACATTCCCAGCACCGACTACAACACCAAACTGAATACCATGCTGAACGGTGGCAGCCAGCTGGACGTATACTTCATCAAGCAGGCTGATATGACCAAGAGCTTCTATGATAAAGGTCAGCTGTTGGATCTGACCCCCTACATCGAGGAGTCCGGTGTTGATATGGCTGCTTACAACGGCACTGCAGACGGCTTTGCTTTCGACGGCAAACAGTACGGTCTGCCCGTTCGTACCGACTTCTATGTTCTGTACTACAACAAAGACCTGTTCGACGCAAAGGGTCTGGAATATCCCTCTAACGATATGACCTGGACCGAGTTTGAGGAGCTGGCTGGTAAGCTGAGCGGCGACGGCAACTACGGCGCACTGATGCACACATGGCAGGCTATGGCTTGGAACTGGGCAATTCAGGACGGTCAGCACAGCATCATGGACTATGAAACCGGCTATGACTTTGCAAAGACCTCTTACGATATGCTAGTTCGTATGCAGGAGAACGGCTACATCCAAGACTACGGTCAGCTCAAGAGCGGTAACATCCACTACTCCGGTGCATTCGCACAGGGCAACGTAGCAATGATGCCCATGGGCACTTGGTTCATCGGCACCATGAAAGCAAAGGTTGACTCCGGTGAGGCAGACTTCAACTGGGGCGTTGCAACCATTCCTCATCCGGAAGGCGTTGAGACTGGCTACACCGTTGGTGCAAGCACTCCGTTGGGCATCAACCCCGCTACCAAAGTGGCAGACGCTGCATGGCGCTTCGTTGAGTTTATGACCGGTGCAGAGGGCGCAGCTGTATACGCAAAAGAAGGCTACATCCCTGCACGTGCTGACGAAACCATTCTGGAAACCGTTGCTTCCAACGAGGGTATGCCCGAGGGACTGGCAGAGGCTCTCCAGACCAAGAACATCACCCCCGACCGTCCCATTGTTGACAAGGTTGGCGATGTTGACCAGATCTTGGCAGAGCAGCACAGCATGATCATGCTGGGTGAATGCACTGTTGACGAGGGTCTTGCAGAGATCACCAATCAGGTTAAGGATCTTCTGGCATAATTCATCTGTACAAAACAAGGGCGGGCAAGAACTTGCCTGCCCTTTTTAAAAGAAAACGCATTGGTGTGGCTGTTTGCAGGCGATCTCTGCACAAGCAGCTTGGCTGAAAGGAGGCGTTTTGTTTGGCTAACGCAACAAAACAGGAAACAAAAAAAGGGATCTCGCTCAATTTGCGAAATACGCTGGTAGGGCTTTCGTTCATCCTGCCGAACTTTATCGGATTTGCGGTGTTCACACTGGTTCCGGTCATTTTCTCGTTTATTCTGAGTCTTATGAAGTGGGATGGCTTTACTCCCATGGAGTTTGTGGCTTTCGATAACTTCGTTAAGATCTTCGGAGAGAAAAAATTTATCGAATCGTTGGGCCACACAGTTTATTTTGCGTTCTTCACCGTGTTGCTCAGCATGGCAGCTGCGCTGGCTTTGGCGTTGCTTTTGAACCAAAAGCTGAAGTTCGTCAACTTCTTCCGCAGTGCGATCTTCTTCCCCTATGTTGCCTCCATCGTTGCAGTCAGCTGCGTTTGGAAAGCAATGTTCATGGAAGACGGCGGTGTGATCAACAGCGCATTGCAGATGCTGGGCGTTGCCGAGGATATGCTGCCCGGCTGGACTGCTTCGGTTGCATGGGCAATGCCTGCGGTTATCATCGTAAGCGTATGGCGTAACATGGGCTACTTTATGATCATCTATCTGGCTGCTTTGCAGGATATTCCCAACTCTTTGTACGAGGCTGCCGAGATGGACGGCGCAAGCAAGTGGCAGCAGTTTGTTCGCATCACCTTCCCCATGCTTACCCCCAGCCATTTCTTCGTATTTATGATGTTGACCATCAACAGCTTTAAGACCTTCGACCTGATCTTCCTGATGACCGAAGGCGGCCCCGGTACTGCAACACAGCTGTTGAGTATGTACGTATACAACAAAGCATTTATCTCGTGGGATTACGGCGTTACCAGTGCAGCTTCGATGGTTTTGTTCCTCATCGTTGCAACCATCACTGTGCTTCAGTTCCGTGTAGAGAAGAAGTTCAACGACTTTATGTAAAGGAGGCAGTTTGGCATGATTGAGAAAAAACAACATCCCGTTGCACGTTTTGCGGTTTATGCCCTGCTGATTATTCTTACCATCGGCACCTTGCTTCCTTTGGTTTGGATGTTGTCGGCATCGTTAAAGCTCGACAGTGAGGTATTCACCGTTCCCATCAAGTGGCTTCCCGAAACGTTCCACTGGGAGAACTATCCCAAGGTTTGGCAGAAGATCGACTTTGCCACCTACTCTTTCAACAGCCTCAAGCTGACCGTTATCATCACCTTGATCCAGCTGTTCACCTGTTCGTTTGCATCGTATGGTTTCAGCAAATGTAACTTTAAGGGCAGAGATACCCTGTTCCTGTGCTACGTTGCTACCATCGCTATTCCATGGCAAACTTATATGCTGCCCCAGTACAGCTTGATGCGTATGCTGGGCGGTGTCGATACCCACTGGGGCTATATCGCATTGCAGGCATTCTCGGCATTCGGTGTGTTCCTGCTGCGTCAGTTCTACCAGAGCATCCCCAACGAATTGCTCGAGGCTGCCCGTATCGACGGTTTGAGCGAATATGGCATTTACGGTCGCATCGTGCTGCCGTTGGCAAAGCCGGCACTTACCACCTTGACCATCTTTACCTTCGTTACCATCTGGAACGACTTCATGGGCCCCATGATCTACTTCAACACCGAAAGCCTGAAAACCATTCCTTTGGGCATTCGTATGTTCTTGGGTCAGTATTCCACTTCCTACGAGCTGATCATGGCTGCCAGTGTAATGAGCCTGCTGCCGGTATTTGCGCTGTACATCCCCTGCCAAAAATTCTTTGTTCAGGGCGTTGCTACCAGCGGTTTGAAAGGTTAATTTTCCTACAACTCTCTCGTTTCCCCAAAGGGTGCGCACCCTTTGGGGAAACGAGAGAGTTGTAGGAAAATTAACCTTTCAAACCGCTGGTAGCAACGCCCTGAACAAAGAATTTTTGGCAGGGGATGTACAGCGCAAATACCGGCAGCAGGCTCATTACACTGGCAGCCATGATCAGCTCGTAGGAAGTGGAATACTGACCCAAGAACATACGAATGCCCAAAGGAATGGTTTTCAGGCTTTCGGTGTTGAAGTAGATCATGGGGCCCATGAAGTCGTTCCAGATGGTAACGAAGGTAAAGATGGTCAAGGTGGTAAGTGCCGGCTTTGCCAACGGCAGCACGATGCGACCGTAAATGCCATATTCGCTCAAACCGTCGATACGGGCAGCCTCGAGCAATTCGTTGGGGATGCTCTGGTAGAACTGACGCAGCAGGAACACACCGAATGCCGAGAATGCCTGCAATGCGATATAGCCCCAGTGGGTATCGACACCGCCCAGCATACGCATCAAGCTGTACTGGGGCAGCATATAAGTTTGCCATGGAATAGCGATGGTAGCAACGTAGCACAGGAACAGGGTATCTCTGCCCTTAAAGTTACATTTGCTGAAACCATACGATGCAAACGAACAGGTGAACAGCTGGATCAAGGTGATGATAACGGTCAGCTTGAGGCTGTTGAAAGAGTAGGTGGCAAAGTCGATCTTCTGCCAAACCTTGGGATAGTTCTCCCAGTGGAACGTTTCGGGAAGCCACTTGATGGGAACGGTGAATACCTCACTGTCGAGCTTTAACGATGCCGACAACATCCAAACCAAAGGAAGCAAGGTGCCGATGGTAAGAATAATCAGCAGGGCATAAACCGCAAAACGTGCAACGGGATGTTGTTTTTTCTCAATCATGCCAAACTGCCTCCTTTACATAAAGTCGTTGAACTTCTTCTCTACACGGAACTGAAGCACAGTGATGGTTGCAACGATGAGGAACAAAACCATCGAAGCTGCACTGGTAACGCCGTAATCCCACGAGATAAATGCTTTGTTGTATACGTACATACTCAACAGCTGTGTTGCAGTACCGGGGCCGCCTTCGGTCATCAGGAAGATCAGGTCGAAGGTCTTAAAGCTGTTGATGGTCAACATCATAAATACGAAGAAATGGCTGGGGGTAAGCATGGGGAAGGTGATGCGAACAAACTGCTGCCACTTGCTTGCGCCGTCCATCTCGGCAGCCTCGTACAAAGAGTTGGGAATATCCTGCAAAGCAGCCAGATAGATGATCATAAAGTAGCCCATGTTACGCCATACGCTTACGATGATAACCGCAGGCATTGCCCATGCAACCGAAGCAGTCCAGCCGGGCAGCATATCCTCGGCAACGCCCAGCATCTGCAATGCGCTGTTGATCACACCGCCGTCTTCCATGAACATTGCTTTCCAAACGCAGCTGACTGCAACGATGGAGGCAACATAGGGGAAGAAGATCGCACTGCGGAAGAAGTTGACGAACTTCAGCTTTTGGTTCAAAAGCAACGCCAAAGCCAGCGCAGCTGCCATGCTGAGCAACACGGTGAAGAACGCAAAATAAACTGTGTGGCCCAACGATTCGATAAATTTTTTCTCTCCGAAGATCTTAACGAAGTTATCGAAAGCCACAAACTCCATGGGAGTAAAGCCATCCCACTTCATAAGACTCAGAATAAACGAGAAAATGACCGGAACCAGTGTGAACACCGCAAATCCGATAAAGTTCGGCAGGATGAACGAAAGCCCTACCAGCGTATTTCGCAAATTGAGCGAGATCCCTTTTTTTGTTTCCTGTTTTGTTGCGTTAGCCAAACAAAACGCCTCCTTTCAGCCAAGCTGCTTGTGCAGAGATCGCCTGCAAACAGCCACACCAATGCGTTTTCTTTTAAAAAGGGCAGGCAAGTTCTTGCCCGCCCTTGTTTTGTACAGATGAATTATGCCAGAAGATCCTTAACCTGATTGGTGATCTCTGCAAGACCCTCGTCAACAGTGCATTCACCCAGCATGATCATGCTGTGCTGCTCTGCCAAGATCTGGTCAACATCGCCAACCTTGTCAACAATGGGACGGTCGGGGGTGATGTTCTTGGTCTGGAGAGCCTCTGCCAGTCCCTCGGGCATACCCTCGTTGGAAGCAACGGTTTCCAGAATGGTTTCGTCAGCACGTGCAGGGATGTAGCCTTCTTTTGCGTATACAGCTGCGCCCTCTGCACCGGTCATAAACTCAACGAAGCGCCATGCAGCGTCTGCCACTTTGGTAGCGGGGTTGATGCCCAACGGAGTGCTTGCACCAACGGTGTAGCCAGTCTCAACGCCTTCCGGATGAGGAATGGTTGCAACGCCCCAGTTGAAGTCTGCCTCACCGGAGTCAACCTTTGCTTTCATGGTGCCGATGAACCAAGTGCCCATGGGCATCATTGCTACGTTGCCCTGTGCGAATGCACCGGAGTAGTGGATGTTACCGCTCTTGAGCTGACCGTAGTCTTGGATGTAGCCGTTCTCCTGCATACGAACTAGCATATCGTAAGAGGTCTTTGCAAAGTCATAGCCGGTTTCATAGTCCATGATGCTGTGCTGACCGTCCTGAATTGCCCAGTTCCAAGCCATAGCCTGCCATGTGTGCATCAGTGCGCCGTAGTTGCCGTCGCCGCTCAGCTTACCAGCCAGCTCCTCAAACTCGGTCCAGGTCATATCGTTAGAGGGATATTCCAGACCCTTTGCGTCGAACAGGTCTTTGTTGTAGTACAGAACATAGAAGTCGGTACGAACGGGCAGACCGTACTGTTTGCCGTCGAAAGCAAAGCCGTCTGCAGTGCCGTTGTAAGCAGCCATATCAACACCGGACTCCTCGATGTAGGGGGTCAGATCCAACAGCTGACCTTTATCATAGAAGCTCTTGGTCATATCAGCCTGCTTGATGAAGTATACGTCCAGCTGGCTGCCACCGTTCAGCATGGTATTCAGTTTGGTGTTGTAGTCGGTGCTGGGAATGTCGATCAGGTCGACTTTAATGTCGGGGTTTGCAGCTTCAAATGCCTCGATCGCTGCCAGATCTGCGGGGTTGCTGGTTGCGTCCCACAGGGAAACTTTCAGGCTTACTTGCTCGCCGGAAGCAGTGCTTTCGGAAGCAGTGCTCTCAGAAGCGGTGCTCTCCGAGCCGGTGCTGCCGGAAGAAGTGGTTGCGGAAGAGCTGCTGGTGCTGCCGCCGCAAGCGGTAAGTACAGATGCTGCCATCAGACCGGACATTCCAAGGGCTGCGATGCGTTTGATTTTCATAAAACTCTCTCCTTTTTTATGATCGTGTGCCACCGCTCGAATGCGGTGTCCTTTTCTGGTTTCTATTATAGCGGATGGTGCAGCGCATTTCCTGTTGTTTTTTTTCGATTTTGCATACTTATTTTACGATTTTTTCAAAAATAGTAATACTATTTTATTGTATAGTACTATTTTAAGGTTTTGTGTACACGATTGGGTTTAAAATGTTGTATGTTTTTTCTCCAAATACCCAAAATGTGTTGTTTTTTCTGTGGGCACTTTTGTTTTGAAGAATAAAATATGGTATAATTACCACAACGGCGGTTCTGATTCTGTACTTTTTTTGCAGGATCGACCACCCTTATCGGACAGGAGGGCTTTTGTTGGCATACTTTCATAAGATCCGCACCAAAATTCTGGTTTACACTTCTTTGTGCGTCGCTATCGTATCCATTGCCGGGAATCTATTCATTTATAGTTATCTGTCCGGCATCATTTCCAACAAAGCCGATGCACTGGAAACACTTAACGCACAATTTGTCGCTGCCGAACTCAACGAGGAACTGGACAAAGCATGGAACCTGGTCAACCAATGTGCAAATAACACCACCGTGATCAGTGCCACCGAAGCCAACCCACAAAACCCAACCGGCAGCTTTCGGCTGTTTTTCAATGCCCAGCAGGTAATGAACAGCGCAATCGCTGCAAGCGGATTGGGGGATTACATCAATCAAATGATGGTCGTACATTCCGACGCTGCTTTTACCATTCAGGCAAATAACCAGAAATACGCCGGCATGACAACCGACGCAACACAGTTTCAGCAGGATGAGTTGTTCCACAGCATCATCGCCGACGGCTTTTCCCAGCGGTTTGTATTGTCCGACCATTCGCTCTCCAGTGGGCGTACTACCCCCTGCCTTATCTCTATCGTTCCGGTGTCCAGTGGCCCCACCGCCAGTGCTACCAGTTGGCTGTATACCGAATTTTCGTTGGAGATGTTCCGCAAGGTGTTGTCTACCTTTGAAGATGTGGGGCAATATCACCTTGCCACAAACAGCGGTGACATCTTGCCGTTGGGGCTTGGCACCGATGCCGCATCCATTCAGGAACTTTCGCAAAATCAACCAAGCTGGCAGCTGACCGAAACACCGTTGCAGTTTGGCTTTTCGCTTTACTCGGCAGTTGATACCGCAGTATTGCAGCCCGACCAGTTGGAGGTAACTCATACCGTCGTGCTTGCACTGTTTACCAGTGTGCTTGCCGGTGCCGGTATTGCGGTGATTTTGAGCAGTTTCCTTTCCAAGCCCATCCATCGCCTTACTGCCCGTATCCGCCGTATCAGCGAAAACGATCTTTCTTTCGACCCTGCCATTGAGCAAGGCAAAGACGAGATCAGCCAAATCGGTAAGGTCGTGAATGAAATGACCCTTTCGGTGCAGCACCTTTTGCAGGAAAGCACTCTGCAAGCCGAACAAAAGCGAAAGATTGAGATCGCCATGCTGCAAAGTCAGGTGAATCCGCACTTTTTATATAATACCCTCGACTCCATCCATTGGATGGCAGTGATCCAGAAAAACACCGGCATCCAACAAATGACCCGCTCGCTTTCCAACCTTTTAAAGAATATCGCCAAAGGATACGACCAAAAAGTATCATTGGGGGAAGAACTGAGCCTGCTGAAAGATTATGTCAATATCCAGTCCATCCGTTATCTTGATACTTTCGAGTTAAAAAACAATATCCCTGTGCAATTTCTGGATTACTCCATCATCAAGCTGACCTTACAGCCACTTGTAGAAAATGCTATTTTTCACGGCATCGAGCCGACCGGTCGGTTCGGCACCATCACCCTGAACGCTTGGGAAACCGAAAACGACCTGTTTTTGTCGGTAGAAGACAACGGCGTAGGCATGGACGAAGCGACCATCCAAAAAGCACTGCTTGGTGCATCCAAGCCCAGCCATGACAGTATGAACGGTATCGGCGTAAGCAACGTGCATCAACGGCTGCGGCTGGTATATGGCGAAGGCTACGGCTTGCAGATCGAATCGGAAGTGGGACAGTTTACACGTATGATCTTACATATTCCAAAGGAGGAGGCAGCATCGAATGACCTATCGGGTTCTTTTGGTGGACGATGAGCCCATCATTCTTTCGGGCATCAAATTTTTAATCGACTGGAACGAGCAGGAATGCGAGATCGTCGGCACCGCTCGCAACGGTCAGCAGGCACTGGAACTGATTCGATCGCTTTCGCCCGACATCGTTCTGTGCGACATCCGTATGCCGGTAAAATCCGGATTGGAACTGTTGGAAGAATGCAATCAAAAATCGCTGCCGTCGGTGTTTATCATGCTTACCAACTACCAGGACTTCGACCTTGCCCGCCAAACGATGCGCCTGCAAGCGGTGGATTATCTGGTAAAGACCCAGCTGGAGCCGGAAACGCTGATTGCCAGCCTAAATCGTGCCAAAACAGAGTGTCAAAAGCGTGGGCGCATTGCGCAAGCGGATGCATTGCGCCAACAAGCGCAATTCGACCGCACCGAACTTGCCTGCGCTGCCCGTGACATTCTGCACAATCCCGACGATCTGTCGCTGCACAAGCTGCTTGCTCAGGCAGGGATGCTGCAAAATTTTTGTTTTATCCAGATCTTGATGGACCCTTCCGCCCTGCCTGCCCTTTCCTCCTTTTCCCACAAAGAACGCCGCCAGCTGATGGATTGGGAAAAAGAGCTTGTAGAAAAGCTTGCCGGAAATTTATTTCCCAACTATCTGGTGGCACAGCCCGACTACGAATTGCAGCGGTTGAATCTTTTGTGCTGGGGGCTATCCACCCCGCCCGACTTACAGCTTTTGTTTTCCAAGCTAAAAACTGCCTCAGAGAATACCACCCAGATCCAGCTTTGCCTGTTGTGCGGCTCTATTTTTTCTGCCGAAAGCGAACTCGGCGAAGCCTGTGTGGAGATCGCACAGCTGTATCAGTACCATTATCTTATGGGTGGCTCGCTCATCACCGCCGATTGTCTGCTGGGCGATATGCCACCGCTTTCCCCTTTGGAGTTACGATCGCTTTCCAATCGCCTTTCGCTGGAACTGCGGGCGAAAAATCGGGCAGAAGCATTGTCGATTTTGCAAAAAATAGCCGAGTGCATCCAAGATACCCCCCATTTTTGGAAAGACGGCATCGACTTTTGTACCGAACTGTACAATATTTGCAGCCTTTCTCTTAGCTCTGTCGGATTCAAGCCCGACGGCTTTTTTGCCGACAGCAACGCTGTACTGGGCGCACTGAAATGCTGCACCACCCGTCAGCATCTGGCGAATTGGTTGGAATTGCTCTCACGCCACACCGCCGCCCAGTTGGATGCTGCCAATTTTTCCCGCAGCAATCCCGCCGAACGTGCAAAGCAATACGTATTGGAGCATACCGACGAAAAAATCACCTTGCAGGCGGCTGCCGATGCCGCCGGGCTTTCGCCCAGCTATTTCTCGGCACTGTTCAAAAAGGAATTCAACAAAAACTTTATGGATTTTGTAAACGAAACCAAGATGCAACGTGCCTGTCAGCTGATCCGTGAGGGCAATCATCGCATTTATGAGATCTCGTATATGCTCGGGTTCGAAAATGCGTATTATTTTACCCGTGTTTTTCGCAAGCATATCGGCATGACCCCCACCGAATACCAACATATGCTGTAAAACAGCAAAAAAGGTGCATTTTGAAGATATTCGTCAAAATGCACTGCTTGTCAACCGAAGAAAAAGAGACTATAATGGGGAAAAGGTGTACTGCACCGTTCTATTGGGCTAAATTTATAAAAAAGGAGTTTCCCTATGCAACTGAAACTTTCTGTGGTAAACGCACAAGGCACCGTTCTTGCCGAGGCTGTTGGCGAGGATCGTGTATTTTTGGACTACAAAGCAGCCTATCAGCCCGGCGACGTTCTCTGCCTGAGCAGCGACTGTTCCGGTTTTGTGGTAGCACAGCTCGAGGACAGCCTGCCTGCCAGCTACGGCTTCTTGAAAGCGGAAATGACTTTGCCTGTTCCCTTTGCCGAGCGTCGCATCTGCTATTCGCCCAAAGCTTTTATGGGCGAGCGTCATCTGCTGTGGGCACGCATCGCAACCGAGCAGGAAACTTCTGCCCGTCGCAATCTGGCACTCAATCCGCTGGACTGCCACGCAAACAAAGGGATGTTCCCCCATGCCAGTGCCAACGTAGAAACCCGTGGCGAAGCAAGCTTCGAAGCACGTAACGCCATCGACGGCATCTATGCCAACACCGACCACGGTGTATATCCTTATTCCAGCTGGGGCATCAACCGTGACCCCAACGCTGCTTTGACCATTGATTTTGGGCGTGAAGTCGTTATCGACGAAGTTGCCGTTACCCTGCGCAACGATTTCCCCCACGACAACTGGTGGCAGAGCGGTGTCATCCGCTTTGACGACGGTTCCAGCGAAACGCTGCATTTTGAAAAAGTGCCTTACCCGCAGCGCACAGCCATCTCGCCCCGCAAAGTGCGCTTTGCCGTATTGGATCAGCTGATCCAATGCCCCGACGACCCCTCGCCTTTTCCTGCCCTGACCCAACTGGAGCTGTGGGGCACCGAAAGTAAATGATTTTTTGATTGATTTTTAAAGGAGGCAGCTTTTACTTATGATCTCGTCCCATTTTTTCACTGCGTTGAACATCGACGAAGCAGCGGTAATGGCACGCTTTGCAGGCAACAGCTTGATTTTTGAAAAGTTTCTTCGGCGGTTTCCCTCCGATCCCTCTTGGTCAGAACTGGAAACAGCGGTAAGTACGAACGATTATGCTGCTGTTGAAACTGCTGCACATACCCTGAAAGAGGTTGCCTCCAACTTTGGTTTTTCTGCCCTTTCACAGGCATGTGCCGAAATGGTGACCGCTGTACGCAACGGCAGCACCGACCGCATCCCCGCACTTTTTCAAAACGCAAAAGCCGAATACGATGCCATTATCAAGCTGATTCTGGCATTGTAATTGAAGAAAAAGTGAAATTTTAAAAATT
This sequence comes from uncultured Anaerofilum sp., assembly GCA_944385945.1. Lineage (GTDB taxonomy): Bacteria > Bacillota > Clostridia > Oscillospirales > Ruminococcaceae > Anaerofilum. The sequence goes on from CALWZD010000062.1 coordinate 28,170, forward strand.
TTCTTGCTTTTTTGTTTTGTGTGTGGCATAATACCTCTTTGGGTCTTGACTTCGTATAAATTCATGATCTGGATGAATGTTTCTACCGGCTGCCTTAACAGTCGACTATGAGTTTGGACTTTCCCACAAGGGAAAGCCTTACCCTGTCGGCATACAGGCAGCCGTTTTTTGTTGGCAAAATGGTTTTGTCACAGATCTCGCCTGAAATAAAGGAGGACTTGGTTTATGCAATGTGATGTTGTAATCGTTGGTGCCGGCCCTGCCGGAATTTTTACTGCCCTCGAATTGGTGCGCAAGGGAAATACCCGTTCCATCGTTTTGGTGGAAAAAGGGCAGCCTGTACAAAAACGGCGTTGTCCAAAGCATGAGGTGGGGTATTGTGTGAACTGCAAACCCTGCTGCCATATCACCACCGGATTTTCGGGTGCAGGTGCTTTTTCAGACGGAAAACTCAGCCTTAGCTACGAAGTTGGTGGCGAACTGCCCGAACTGATCGGGGCAGATTTTGCACAGGAAATGATCGACTATACCGACAGCATCTATCTGGAATTTGGTGCCGATACCAAAATCGAAGGTATCGGGCATCCCGAAGAAGTAAAGAAAATTCGCAAACGTGCGATCCAAGCGGGATTGAAACTGGTGGATTGTCCGATCCGTCACCTCGGAACCGAAAAAGCGCAGGAGATCTACTACGCCATCCAGCAAGATTTGGAAAAGAACGGCGTCCAACTGCTGTTTGGCACCGACTGCGAAGACTTTTTGGTAGAAAACGGACGCTGTGCCGGCGTTGTGGTACACGCTTCGGGTAAGCCCGAGAAAGACCGCATGGAGATTCGGGCAAAGCAGACCGTAATTGCTGCCGGTCGCCGTGGTGCAGGCTGGCTGGAAGATCTGTGCCGTAAACACGGGGTAGAGCGCACCCCCGGCAACGTTGACATCGGCGTACGGGTCGAAGTGCGAAATGAAATTATGGAAGAAGTCAACGAAGTGTTGTACGAATCCAAGCTCATCGGGTATCCTGCTCCTTTTAAAAATAAAGTGCGTACTTTCTGCCAAAATCCGGGCGGTTTTGTAAGTCAGGAAAACTACGACGACGATTTGGCAGTGGTAAACGGACATTCTTATAAAGAAAAGAAGTCGAACAATACCAACCTGTCGATTTTGTGTACCCACCATTTCCGCATCCCCTTCGACCGCCCCATCGACTATGCGCAAAAGGTCGGCGAACTGACCAATATGCTGGGTGCAGGACATATTTTGGTACAGCGATACGGGGATATTCTGGACGGTAAGCGCACTTGGCAGGAGGAATTGAGCCGCAGCAATCTGCGCCCCACTCTGCCGGACGCAGTGGCTGGCGACATCACCTCGGCGATGCCCTACCGCACCATGACGAATATCATCAATTTTATTCAGGCGATGGATCAGGTCGTTCCCGGTTTTGCTTCTGCGGAAACGCTGCTGTATTCGCCCGAGCTGAAATTTTACTCCAACCGTATTCAAATGGACAGCACCTTCCACACCAGTCTGCCCGACCTTGCCTGTTTGGGCGACTCGTCCGGCTGGACACGTGGGCTGATGATGGCAAGCGTGATGGGCGTTCTGATGGGGCGTCGGCTTGCGGCTGAGTTGTAATAGTTCCCTTTTGAAAAAAGGGAAACGAAAACCCCACCTTTTGAAAAAGGTGGACGAAAACTTTCAACTGCAAAGGGCAGGTCATTCGACCTGCCCTTTGCTGATAATTGAGGGATGCTGACAACAACAGTCGGTGAACAGCCCAAAGCATTTTTGCGCATTGCGCTCTGTAATGCGTGGGGTGTGCATAGGCTGTTGCTTTTTTGCGTTTGTTGACATCTTATCATTCTTAATTTTGCATGGTTTCTCGATGCAAAATTACTTCATGGGTCGCTGCGATGCGACAGGCAAATGCTCTTGCTGCCATTCGCAGCAACCGATTGCCCGGCTGTGCAGGGTTACTTTGTGGCTGTGGTTTGCCCTGCATTTCTGCCATTGCGGTAGCCAGCGCATTTTCGATTTCCATGCAAAACAAATTATATGCTGCTTCTCCGCTGCCTTCCTGCAAGGTTTGCATCTGGATGGCTACCTGAATTTCAGCAATGGGGAACAGCTCTTTTAATAAAGTGATTACGATCAGATATGCCAAATGCCGTCGGCTGTATTTTTTCTTGATGGGTTTGGGCATCAGGCGAAGTTTTACGTAATTGTTGACCATTGCAGGGGTGATAACGCTTTTTTTATCGCAAAACAGCCCTGCCAAACTCTTTTCCATCAAAACGACCACTTGGTCCATATACAGTTCCAGTTCGGGCAATTCATTCCAACGTGGCAGACGAAAGCGTTCTGTTTGCTCTGCCCACTGCAAAAGTTTTGTTTCCATTTGCTGCTGCATACTGCACCCTCTTTGTTTTTCATTGATAACTTTATGATACTATATTTTAGCAGGTTCTGTCAAAGCAGTGACGGGTATGGTATAATAGCCAAATAGCGGTTATACCGCTATTGAAATTACTCTTTTTCTCGCCCCTTATGGGGCAACTGAAAAAGATAGCAGCGATTATGAGGTGTTTTATGAAGCGATCGTCGTTTATTTTCACTGTTTTGTGTGGGCTGCTTGGAATTGTAGGTACAGTCGCTTTGCTGTTATATACGATTTTTCAAAACAATGCTGCATTTATGCAGACTTGGCTGCACACCGTTTCGCTTGGCTGGGGGCGTTTTTGTGCCGGTATCTGTGCATGGGTGCCTTTTTCGGTGGCAGAACTGTGTTGGACGCTCGCCATTCTTGGCTTGTTGATATTTGTCGTGTTGCTGGTACGGCTGTTGGTTTTGCGTAAAGCGGGCTGGAAACGCTCACTGCTTATAAGGCTTGGATGTCTGTTTTGTGTTGGGCTGTTTATTTCCAGCGGGTATACCGCTTTGTGGGGGGTAGGGTATCGAAGCCCTGCATTTTATAACGACCCGACTACCTTGATTTCGCAGCCGATCTCGTTGGAAGACCTTACCGCCGTGACCGCATGGTTTGCAAAAGGCGCAAACGAGAGTGCGGCTTTGGTCGTGCGAGATGAAAACGGACTGTTTGCCGAGGATGTAACTTCCTTGTTTTCCCAAACTGACGCCCTTTACGATTCTCTTTCGCAGGAATTTCCTGCATTGAATGCACCTGTACGACGGGCAAAACCGATGCTGTACAGTGCGCTTATGAGTCGATTGGGCTTTACAGGGTTTTATTTTCCGTTTACGGGTGAGGCAAACGTCAACATTCATTCACCCGCCTGTCTGATTCCGGTCACTATCGCCCACGAACTGGCACATCAGCGTGGGGTCGTATTCGAGGACGAGGCAAATTTTACCGCTGTTGCAGCCTGTCTGTCGCAGGGGAGCGAAGTTTTTCGGTATTCCGCTTACCTGATGGGATATATCCATCTGTCCAACGCTTTGTTCAACGCTGACCGTGAGGCGTGGCAAACGATTTCTTCGGGCTTAAATGAACTGGTTCTGACCGATTTAGAGGACAACAACGCATTTTGGGCAAAATACGAATCTCCTGTTTCGGATGCTGCCGGTGGTGTGTATGAAGGTTTTTTGCAAAGCCACGGAGAAGAACGGGGGATGCAAAGCTATGGTGCTTGTGTCAATTTGCTGGTGCAATATTATCGGGACCAAGTGATTTGATATGATTTTTCTATTGTGTTTTTGCAAATTTGTGATATGATTGCTATGATATTGAAAATGCAGCCGAAAGGTGGAATTTGATTTGGTAAAATCCATGACCAGCGGCTCTGCCGCAAAGCTAATTTTTTTGTTTACCGTACCTTTGCTGATCGGCAATTTGTTTCAGCAGCTGTACAACATGGCAGATACCTTTATTGTAGGGCGCATTATGGGAGTAGACGCTTTGGCAGCGGTCGGGTCTACCGGTAGTTTGATGTTTTTCATCATTGGCTTTACGCAAGGCCTTGCAGCCGGATTTTCAATCATTACCGCACAGCGTTTTGGTGCGCAGGATGAAGAAGGCGTTCGCCGCAGTTTTGCTTCCAGTTTGCTTTTGGGCGGTGGGCTGGCTGTGGTGGTGACCATCTTCAGTGTGATCGGCACTCGTTGGCTGCTGGAATTTTTGCAGACTCCCCCCGAAATCATCGACGATGCCTACCGCTATCTGGTGGTGGTATTTGCAGGCATTCCGGCGACGATGCTGTTCAACATTCTTTCCAACTCGTTGCGGGCATTGGGCGATGCAAAAACGCCGCTGATTTTTTTGGTGGTTGCCTGTTTGATGAACGTGGTTTTGGATATTGTGCTGATTCTGTACACGCCTTTGGGCGTTGCCGGCGCCGGTGTGGCGACTGTAACAGCGCAGCTTTTTTCCGGTGTTGCCTGTGTGATATACATTCTAAAGAAATTTCCTGCGCTGCGTTTGCGTTCGCAGGATTGGAAAGTCACACGGAAAGATGTTTCTGACCATTTGAATATGGGGCTTCCCATCGGCTTTCAATCTTCCATCATCGCCATCGGCAGCTTGACGCTGCAATACGGCTTGAACGGATTGGGCAGCACGGCTGTCGGTGCTTTTACCGCTGCTGCGAAGCTCGAAACCCTGGGTACGATGCCACTGTTCAGCTTTGGGGTAGCCACCAGTACCTTTGTAGCGCAAAACTACGGTGCAGGTAAAATTCACCGCATCAAAAAAGGGGTGCTGCAAGCAGGTGCTATGGCACTTGCTTGGGCATTCTTTATGTGTGTCATCTTCCTGTTGTTTGGCAGACAGCTCAGCGCACTGTTTGTGGGCGAACAACCCGAAGCCATCGCACTTTCTTTCACTTATCTGCGCATTATGGGGCTTTCGCTGTGGGCGTTGGCTTTGCTGCTGATTTTCCGCTACACCCTGCAAGGGCTTGGACAAAGCTTTGTGCCGACCTTTGCCGGCGTGATGGAGTTGATCATGCGCTGTGTTTGTACTGCACTTTTGATCCCTCCGCTGGGCTTTGCGGGGGCTTGTGTCAGCAACGTTTCTGCGTGGTACGGAAGCGCACTGCCACTTGTCATCGCCTTTTTCGTCACCATGCACCGCTTGCCTGCCAGCCACTTTGCCTGCAACGAAGCCGAGCAAGCGGAGGTATAGAGGTTACCCATGCGGTAGTTCATTCATTTTAAAAATCGTTTCTTTAAGGGCTGCGGCGATTGTCGCAGCCTTGCTCGTTTTTTCGGGATTTTTTTCGAAAACCGGCGGTTTATGTAAAATTTGCGTAAAGTTTTGGTAATGATTTTTACAAACCCATTGAAAGACTTTACACATTTTTGTCATAATAATTACAATAGAGCGTGGAATCGACACGCCTATAAAACATACGAATTTTGCGAGCTAAGGAGAAGCAATATGAGTTTGGAAGGTATCGTTATGCTATTGGGCGGCCTTGCCTTGTTCCTGTACGGAATGCAGGTAATGTGCCGTGGGCTGGAGGTCGCTGCCGGCGATCGTCTGCGCTCGATTTTGGAAAAACTGACCAGTCGCCGTTGGATGGGTGTTCTGGTTGGTGCAGGTATCACTGCCATCATTCAATCCTCGTCGGCAACTACCGTTATGGTGGTCGGTTTTGTAAACTCGGGACTTATGACCCTGACACAAGCCGTTGGTGTTATCATGGGTGCCAACATCGGTACCACTGTTACCGGTTTGTTGATTGCACTGGACATCGGCTTGATCGCTCCGCTGTTTGCCTTTTTCGGTGTTGCGCTGGGTATGTTCAGCAAAAAACAGCGCACCGTCTGCATCGGCGAAATCATGGCAGGTCTGGGCATTCTGTTTATCGGTATGGACTTGATGAGCAGTGCAATGTCCCCCTTGCGTGACTATCCGCCTTTCGTAAATATGCTGTCCAGTTTTTCCAATCCTTTGCTGGGTATCTTGGCTGGTGCAGCTTTCACCGCTTTGGTGCAGTCCTCGTCGGCAAGCATCGGTATTTTGCAGGCACTTGCACTGTCCGGCGTGATCGGGCTTGAAAATGCCGTTTTCGTTCTGTTTGGTCAGAATATCGGTACCTGTATTACTGCTGTTTTGGCAAGCCTTGGCGCAAGCCGTGCTGCAAAGCGCACCACTTTGATCCATCTGATGTTCAACTGCATCGGTACCGTTATTTTCACTGTCCTGTGCATTGCAACTCCCTTTGTTCCTTTCATGGAAACCATGCTGCCCGGCGACGTTCCCGGTCAAATCGCAGCAACTCATATCGTATTCAACATCGTTACCACCGTTGTTTTGTTCCCGTTTGGTTCGGTTTTGGCAAACATTGCTTGTCGCATTTTGCCCGATGCTGCCGAAAAGGCGCACACTGCTGCTTTTGTAGACGAACATGGTATCGGCTCTACTGCCATCTTTATTCGTCAGCTGCGCAACCAGCTTGCTGAAATGTACCTGTTGGCACAAACCAACGTAGAGCTTTCGTTCGACGCACTGCTCAAGCATGACCGTTCTCTGCTGGAAAAAGTGACCGAGGGTGAAGACCAAATCGACAAACTGAATGCCGACATTATCCGCCGTATCGGTCGTGCTTCGATGCATGAGATGTCCGAGCAGGATTCGGAAACCTTGAACCGTCTGCTGGTATTGAGTTCGAATATCGAGCGCATCGGCGACCACGCAATGAACATGGCAGAGTATCTGCTGCCTTTGGAAAAACATCATGTCAGCTTGGATAAGATCACCGAATCGGAGCTGAACAATTTGAAAGAACTGACTACAAAAGCTCTGCGTGAGATCAGCGTGACCGACACCGAGCGCAGCAAAGAAACCGTAGAATTGGTTGGAAAACTGGAAACCGAAAGCGACGTTTTGAGTACCGACTACCGCAAAGCACAGATCTATCGCTTGCGTAATGGCGAAAGCGATCCTGAATTGAGCATTTTGTATAGCGAGATGCTCACCGACGTAGAGCGAATGCTCGACCACACTTTGAACATCGCCGAGGCAGTTTATGCCTAATTGACACGAATAAATGGCAAAGGGATGCAGCTACAAGCTGCATCCCTTTGCTGTTTATTTGTATTAAACCACTTTGTTTATACCATTAGTATACAAAAATACTATCTGTCCCATTTTTCGCACAGTGCATTGATTTGGTCGGCAAACTTTGCCAGATCCTTGTTTGCTCCGCCTTTGTTGTGACTGATTACGGTCATCAGGCGTTTTCCTGCCTCGACCAAACGGGCAAATACGGTATTTTGTCTGGAATCCTGTGGGATGTCCTCCTTTTGGATCATCACACGATTGCCCTCTGCCAAAATTTCGCCTGTCAGCAGGTCATATTCCGTGCCTGGATACGGTGCTCTTGCATAATGCCCCTGCTTGTTCAGCAGCTCGGCAAATTCATCACAGACAGTATCACCGCCATGATTGATGTAGATTTGGCTTGGCTTGGGCTGGATATTGTTCACCCATCGCACCAGACCTTGCTGGTCGGCATGACCGCTCATACCTGTGATGGTGCGTATTTCTGCCCGCACTTGAATGCGCTCGCCAAACAGTTTTACCTCGGTCGCACCCTCTATGATGGCTCTGCCCAGTGTTCCCACCGCTTGGTAGCCCACAAACAGCACTGTCGATTCCGGACGCCACAGATTATGTTTTAGATGGTGTTTGATTCGACCGGCTTCACACATACCGCTCGCCGACAAAATCACCTTGCAGCGTTTGTCACTGTTGATTGCCTGCGATTCTTCGCTGGTCACAGCAAGCCGCAACCCCGGGCAACGGATGGGGTCGATACCGCTTTCCAACAACTGTACCGTTTCTTCATCAAAATATTCCCAGTGCGAATTGTGGAAGATACTGGTCGCCTCTACCGCTAACGGACTATCAACATATACCGGAAAATCCTCGTGTCCTTTCACCATTCGGTTATGCTTGATTTGGCGCAGAAAATATAGCATCTCCTGTGTACGTCCCACCGCAAAACAGGGAACAATCACATTTCCTCCCCGATCAAACGTGCTTTGCAAAATTTGAGCCAACTGCCCCACAAAATCGGTTTTTTCGCCGTGGCTGCGGTTGCCATAGGTCGATTCCATCACCACAATATCCGCCTGTTCGGGATAAATGGGGTCTTTTAACAGCGGCTGATCGGTGTTTCCGATGTCGCCCGAAAATAGCAGTGTTCGCCGTTCGCCGTTTTCCTCTGCCCATACCTCGATCCGAGCCGAGCCGAGCAAATGTCCTTCGTCTTCAAAACGCACTGCTACCCCATCGCACACTTGGATCACTTCACCGTATCGACAGGGAACAAACTGTTTCATCGAATTTACCGCATCTTGAACGGTGTACAAGGGTACATATTCCGGCAAGCCCGCACGCTGTGCTTTTCGGTTTCTCCACTGCGCTTCAAATTCCTGAATGTGTGCAGAATCACGCAGCATGATGTCGCACAAATCGGCTGTGACGCCTGTGCAATAGATGGGGCCGTGGAATCCCTGTCGGCACAACAGCGGGATACGCCCCGAGTGGTCGATGTGCGCATGGGTCAGCAACAGTGCGTCCACATCTCCTGCCGCCAGTGGCAGCGGTTGATTCTCGTACAGGTCCGGCCCTTGCTCCATTCCGCAATCAATTAAAATATGCTTTCCGTTCACCTCAAGCAAAGTACAGCTTCCTGTCACTTCATGGGCTGCTCCTAAAAAAGTAAGTTTCATACTGCACGCCCCTTTCTTTATGTTGTGTCTTTATTATACTCCATTTTCAAAAAGCAGGTTGCACAAACTATTTCTTTCTTTTTTTATATATGGCGTATTTTGCCGGAATATTTGCCTTTTTTTTAAATATCTGCAATAATAGAGAAAGCTATTTTGTATTATGCACAGAGGGGGATTTTGGAATGGACCGTTCGCCCGCCCTGCCCACACAGCAGGTATTGGAGTATTTTTCCAACACTGTACTGCGTGCTGCATTCGGCATGGTAAAAAACAAACAGGATGCTGAAGATATTGCACAAGAGGTATTTTTGACTCTTGTACGAAAAGCGCCTGTTTTTGAAAGTTTGGAACATCAGAAAGCGTGGCTGTTACGTGCCACCATCAACCGTTGCAAAAGCCATCTTGCCAGCGCATGGATGCGCAAGCGTACCGATTTGGAAGAAACCGTTCCCGACTCCACCTTTACCCCACAGGAAAATATCGTATTGGATGCGGTGTTTGCTTTGCCGGTAAAATATCGACAGGTGGTATATCTTCATTATATCGAGGGATACACCGCCGCCGAAATTGGAGCGTTGCTAAAACGCAATCCCAACACGGTGCTAAGTCAGCTTGCCCGTGCAAGAGCGCAGCTGAAAGAAACACTGAAAGGAGAATTTGCGGATGAAGTATGAAGAAATCTACCGGCAAGCGATGGAAAAGGTTTCCGCTTCCGACAGTTGGAAAGCCGAAACCCTGCAAAAAATGGCGCAAGAATCTCGTAAACCACAGCTTGTTTTAATCGCCAAAAGGGCAGCACTTCCCGTTGCGGCAGCAGTCGCCGTGATTTCGGCTGCTTTGCTTCTTCCTCAAAACGATTCTCTTTCCACCAACACTGCCGGAGGCAACTCACACGACCTGCAAATGGCAGACCTGCCCGCAGCTACTCCCGACGTTGCTGCTCAACCACGCACCGCCATGCTGTTTTCTGAGGAACTTCTGCCTACGCTCGCTTTTTCTGATTCGCAGCTGGTAGAGGTTTCGACAGAGCAGTTACCCACAGTAGTCGACCTGTCGGCGCAGACCGATACATTGCCGGTTTGGCAGCAGGAAAACGAGGAATTTTTCTTGCTGGGGGATTATCCGCTTCTGTCTGCACAGGAAGCGGCAGAGGCTGCAAATATCGGTGATTTTACCGATGCAGAGCTGATTTATGTGCGAAGCATGGACTATTTACAGCCGTGTTATCGTTTTACCCTGCAAACACAGGATTCGCCGATGTATGCCACTGCGATCTGTGGGGAATATTACTAAAAAAGCCGTACCGACGGCAAAAGGAGTTTACAAATGAAAAAATTGTTCTTGATGTTGTTCGCCTGTTTGACCCTAACCGCATTCGCCGCTTGTGGCGGTGCAGCTTCTTCCTCCTCCGAAGCATCTGAGCCTACCTTTGAGGGCAATCTGGAGGACTATATGACCGCTCTGTACGACGGCATTTCGGAAGAAAACCTGCCCATGCTGATGAACACCGAGATCACCGCTGAAAATGTATCTATGTTCATCAACACCGAAGCAGAATTCAAAGATGCTCTTGCTTCGGATGCTGCCATCGGCTCGATCGCTCATTCGGTTTGCTTGTTCCGTGCAGAAAACGCTGAAAAGGCGGCCGAACTGGCAACCTTGATCGACGAAAACGCAGATCCCCGCAAATGGGTGTGTGTAGAAGCTGAGAAAAAAGAAGTCGCACAGCGTGGCAATTTGGTTTTGCTGGTGATGACCGCAGAATCTACCGCTGACACCATTCTTGCAAACTTCGACAAACTGGAGGCATAATGAACCTTTTTCAACGTAAAAAGGGCGTCGCAGCCGTTCTGACCCTGATTGTAGTGGTCGGGGCGGCTGTCCTTGCATATAAGCCTTTGCTTGGACTGTACCGCAAGGCGGCAAAATTGCCCGACGACAACGGAATGTACCAAATCGACGGAAACTGGTTTCAAGTCTTGGAGCCGGTAGACGAAAGCCGTGCAAACTCGTTTGCAGACAAGCTGATTTCACTCAAAGAAACCTACTTGACCGACAACAACCGTACTTTTGTAGCACTTGTTCCCGACAAAGGTTGGTATGTAAAAGACGAAGGTTATCCAACTTTTGAGCATTTAGAATTTCAGGAACTTGCTTATTCCAAGCTGAGCGATTTTATTTGCATCGACCTGACCGACACTCTTACGTTGGACAGCTTTTTCTATACTGACCGGCACTGGAAACAAGACGCCTTACAGCCTGTACTGGACAAACTGGGGCAAGAAATTGGATTTTCGGTACAGATAAGTGATTTTTCCAAAAATGAGGTATCTCCTTTTGCCGGTGATTTTTCCGCCTATATTACAGGTACTCTGCCGCAAGAATCGCTGATTTATTTAACCAACCAAGACACTCAAGCAGCATATGTAGACAATTACCAAGCACCCGACGTACACACTGTGTACGATTTATCACAGTTAGACGGAAAAACACCGTATAATGTATTTCTGTCAGGTATTACGCCGATTGTGACCATTACAAACACAAATTCTGATTCTGAAAAAGAACTTGTGATTTTTCGTGATTCCTACGCAAGCAGCCTAGCACCTTTGCTGTGTGGTGAATATCGCACCATCACTTTGATCGACCTGCGTTTTCTGCACTCCTCGTTGTTGCCCGAGCGCATCACATTTACCGACCAAGACGTTTTGTTTTTATATAGTGACTGGATCGCATCCAACAGCAGTTTGATTCGGTGATTTTTTCGCCTTTTGAAAAAAGGCTTGCGAAAACCCCACCTTTTGAAAAAGGTGGACGAAAACTTTTATCACAACAAAAGGGGAACATCCGTAAGCATCTCTTGATGCTACGGATGTTCCCCTTTTGCTGTT
>CALWZD010000063.1 GCA_944385945.1 uncultured Anaerofilum sp.
AGAATCCCCCGTGCTTGCAAAATTTGGCTGTACCGGAAAGCAGTTTGACAAGCTTTTAGAAACTTCAAATGCAAAGATCGCTATCGTAAGTTATGCCAGCGAGGTAGAGGATGCACTGGATGCTGCCGAGATTTTGCAGCAAAAAGGGATTGCAGTAGATGTATATAAATTGATACAAATTCATCCGCTCCCGCAGGGGTTTGTGCAAACACTGATGAGCTACGATACCATCCTGTTTGCAGAGGAATGCATCAAAAATGGCGGTATCGGGGAACACACCGCAACAGCGATGTATGCGAGTGGTTGGCGTGGAAGTTGGCTTTCGGCAGCTGTGCCGAATCTGGGCATTCCACACGCAAAAGTAAACGAAATAAAACAGGTCATCGGTCTGGATGGACAGCATTTGGCAAAAATGATTTTACAGGCACAGGATGCACACGCCGACCAAACAGATAAGACTTGATTTGAAAAAGAAAGGAAATGTGTGTGAAGATACGGTTGGATCAGTATCTGTGCCAAGAGGGTCTGGCACAGAGTCGTGAACGTGCAAAAGCACTGATTATGGCTGGTATCGTGTATGTAAACGGTGAAAAAACCGATAAAGCAGGCACGATGATTGCAGAAGATGCACAGGTAGAAGTGCGAGGACATGACATTGGCTATGTCAGCCGTGGCGGATTGAAACTGGAAAAGGCGATGCAGGTCTTTCCCATGTCGCCGCAGGGCAAAGTGTGCATGGATATTGGCGCATCTACCGGCGGTTTCACCGACTGTATGCTGCAAAATGGTGCAGTAAAGGTGTACGCTGTGGATGTAGGATATGGTCAGTTAGCATGGAAACTGCGCTGTGATGAGCGTGTGGTGAACATGGAACGCACAAATATCCGTCATGTCACCCCTGAAATGTTGGCAGAGCCGATCGAATTCTTTAGCGTGGATGTTTCTTTCATCTCACTCAAGCATATCTTTCCGGTCGCACAGAGCATTTGCGCACCCAATACACAAGGTATCTGTCTGGTAAAGCCTCAGTTCGAGGCGGGCAAGGAAAAGGTGGGCAAAAAAGGAGTCGTGCGAGAAGCGCAGACCCATTTTGAGGTCATTTGTCAGGCGAGAAACTATGCGGTGGAAAACGGCTTTTCGGCAGTAGGGCTGGATTTTTCGCCGGTAAAAGGTCCCGAGGGAAACATTGAATTTTTAATGCATGTATCAAAATGCGATCAGCCACAGGCTTTTTCGGATGAGCAGGCATGGGCAGTTGTTCATGCAGCACACGAAACGCTGGATGTGTAGACCAGATCATCCAAGAGGTGTAGAAAATGACGGTTTTTATCGTTCCCAATCTGCGTAAACCGCAAGCAGCAGAGATCTCGCAGCAGGCGGCAGATATTTTACAGCAGGCAGGTGCCTGTATTTTGTTCAGTGAGCAGGATGCGAAACAGCTGGACAGAAGTGGTTTCGAGGGTATCTCGCACCAGCAGGCGATCGAGCGGTGTGACGTGATCGTGACCATCGGTGGAGATGGTACCATGCTGCGCATCGCACGTGAGGTGCAGCCTTTCCGTAAGCCACTGTTGGGAATCAATCTGGGGCGGCTCGGATTTTTGGCGACCTGTGAAATCAGCGAGATGGAGCATAAACTGACCCGTTTGGCAAAAGGTGATTTTTTGCCTGACCGTCGTATGTTGCTGCAAGCGGTGGTGCATCAGTCGAACGAGAAAGACCGTTGTCTTACGGCATTGAACGAGATCGTGGTATCCAAAGGATTGCGCACCCAGACCATTGGGCTGGAAGTGTTTTGCGACGGTTCATCGGTCAGCCGTTATCGGGGCGATGGTGTTGTAATTGCTACTCCTACCGGTTCCACGGCATATTCGCTTTCGGCAGGGGGACCCGTTGTAGATGCCCAAATCGAGGGGATCTTGCTTACACCGGTTTGTGCGCACAGTCTGCAAAGTCCGCCGATGGTTTTTTCGGCAGGTCGTCGGTTGCGCATTCAAATGCAATGCGAAAGCGATGAACCGGTCTATCTGACAGCAGACGGAAATCACCCAGCCCTGGAGATCAGTCCACACAGTACGGTCGAACTGGTACGTGCGGAAAATGAGGTGATTTTGGTTCGCTTTAATTTGGCAGACCAATTCGAGGCGATTGACAAAAAACTGATAAGGAAGGTGTCGTTATGAAGCGTGCACGTCATAAGATGATTCTGGAATTGATTGAAAAAATGCCCATCGACCGACAGGAAGAACTGATGCGTCAGCTGCGGGAACATGGCTTTGACGTAACACAGGCGACCGTATCAAGGGATATTCGGGAACTTCAGCTTGTAAAAACAGCAGCAGGGGACGGCACCTATCGCTATACGGCTGCCTCTATGGGCAAACGTGTGCATACCCCCAGCCGCTTTGAAACCATTTTCCGTGAATCGGTACTGAAAGTCGATTATGCAGGACACATGGTTCTGGTAAAGTGTTTCACCGGTATGGCAAATGCTGCCTGTGAAGTGTTCGATGCACGTGTGTGGAAAGACGTCGTGGGAACTTTGTCGGGCGACGATACGTTCTTTATTTTGATGCGCAGCGAACAAGCGGCACACCATATTTCAGAAGAACTGAAACAGTATATCCATTCCGAACATTAACGGAAAACGATACTGCCACGCAAAGGGGATAAAAGGAGAGTTGAAATGCTTTGCAGCCTGAAAATTGAAAATGTAGCTGTAATTGAAAAGGCGGAAGTGTCGTTTGGGTCTGGTTTGAATGTGCTTACAGGCGAAACGGGCGCAGGCAAATCCATCTTGATCGACTCGATCCATGCCATTTTGGGGGATCGAACGAGCAAAGACATCGTGCGCAGCAATACCGAAAAGGCAGTCATTCGTGCCGTATTTCGACAACTGCCCGCAAGCACCGTGGCTGTTTTGCAAGAGGCAGGCATGGATGCCGGTGATGAGTTGATGCTATACCGTGAGATTTCCAGCGAAGGGCAAAGTCGCTTTCGCATCAACGGCATGACAGCTACCGCCAAGCTGGTGCGGGAAGTGTGCCACGACCTGATCGACATTCATGGACAGCACGACAGCCAAAGCCTTACCGACCCTTCCCGTCACCTTGCCATGCTAGATCTGTATGCGGGGTGTGAACAGCAACACGCCGAATATTATGCGGTATACCGAAAATTGGTGCAGGTGAAAAAAGAAACCGACCGCATCAAGCAGACCCTTGAAGACAAGCAAAAACGGGTCGACCTTTTGCGGTATCAACTGGAGGAGATCGAGGCAGTTTCTTTGCAGTTGGGCGAGGAGGAGGAACTGCTTGAACGGCGCAATCGTGCAGCCAATTTTCAAAATATCATGGAAGGGCTTTCCAAAGCGTACGCCGTGTTGGAAGGCTCGGACGAACAGCAGGGAGCTGCCGATTTGGCAGGAGAAGCTGCCCATTCGCTGGAATATGTGGCGAACATAAGCCCGGATTTGGAATATCTGAGCGAACGTGCCGAGGAATTATATTATAATCTGCGGGAACTATGTGCCGATCTTTCACAGCGCATCGAAGATACCGAAATGACCGATTATCCGCTTGATTTGATCGAAGAACGTCTGGATGCCATTTTCCGCATCAAACGAAAATACGGCGATTCGGTGGAAGATGTACTGGCTTATGAAGAAAAAATTCGGCAAGAACTGGACACCATCGAAACCGCAGACCGTCGTTTGGAAGATTTGGAAATCGAAAAACATCGACTGTACAACACCGCAAAAAAGCTGGCGAAGCAGCTTACCGAAACCCGTCTGGCTGCTTTTGAGCGGTTCAATGCCCAAATCAGCGATGCTTTGCAGTTTTTGAATATGCCGGGCATCCGTTTTGCACTGCATCACCAGCTGGGGCCTTTGGCGAGTGCCGGACAAGACCAGATGGAATTTTACATCTCGACCAATCCCGGCGAGCAGCCAAAGCCTTTGGCAAAAATCGCATCGGGAGGTGAGTTGTCCCGCATTATGCTTGCCATCAAAAGTGCTTTGGCAGATGCAGACGATGTTGGTACCGTCATATACGATGAGATCGACACAGGTGTATCGGGAAAAGCAGCAGCCCGTATCGGACAAAAACTGTTCCAAACATCAAAAGGGCGGCAGGTGCTTTGCATCACCCATACGGCACAAATTGCCGCTCTTGCCGATACCCATTTACTGATTGAAAAGAAACTGGAAAGCGGGCGGGCTTATACCGAGATCCACCCACTGGACGAATCTGACCGTGAAACGGAACTTGCCCGTATCATTTCGGGAGATCAGATCACCCAAGCGGCGATCGAGGCTGCCCGTGAGATGCGCAAAGTTCGCTGGCAGTTGTGATGCAAGCTGAAAAAACTATTGACAACCGAAATAAATTTCGTTATACTACATTCAAATGCGATGAAGGGAACGAGTACCTTTGCTTGAACGGCGCAGAGAAGCTCTGGTTGGTGAAAAGAGCAGCGGACGGCAGGGGGAATACATCTCGGAGCAGCAGGCTGAAGCAAAGTGTGGGTAGGCTGTGCCGTGTGTGCACGTTATAGCACAGGAGTGTTTTATGCACTCCGCAAGGCTCTTTTCTGTGAAGAAAGAGCGAACAGAGGTGGTACCGCGAATCGTTTCGCCCTCTGCCAATTTTACGAATTGGCAGAGGGCTTTTTTACGCCCTTTGCCGCAACAAAGGAGAAAACAAAATGAAACTGTACGACGAACTGGTGGCACGTGGGCTGATCGCTCAGGTGACCGACGAGCAAGAAATCAAAGACCTCATCAACGAGGGCAAAGCTACATTCTACATCGGATTCGACCCCACAGCAGATTCGCTGCACGTAGGTCACTTTATGGCACTCAATCTGATGCGCCGTATGCAGAAAGCAGGCAACCGTCCCATTGCTTTGATTGGTGGCGGTACAGCGATGGTAGGCGACCCTTCGGGACGCACCGATATGCGCAGCATGATGACCACCGAAACCATCGCACACAACTGCGAATGCTTTAAAAGGCAGATGAGCAAGTTTATCGACTTTTCGGACGGAAAGGCAATGATGCTCAACAACGCCGATTGGTTGATGAAACTGAATTATATCGAACTGTTGCGTGAGGTTGGCCCCTGCTTCTCGGTAAACAATATGCTGCGTGCAGAATGCTACAAGCAACGTATGGAAAAAGGATTGTCTTTCTTGGAATTTAACTACATGATCATGCAATCCTACGACTTCTACCATATGTTCCAAACCGTGGGTTGTAACTTGCAGTGTGGCGGTGACGACCAGTGGTCGAATATGTTGGGCGGTACCGAACTGATCCGCCGCAAACTGGGCAAAGACGCATATGCACTGACCATCACCTTGTTGCTTACCAGTGAGGGCAAAAAAATGGGCAAGACCCAAAAAGGTGCTGTTTGGCTGGACCCCGAAAAAACTTCGCCCTACGACTTCTACCAGTACTGGCGAAATGTGGATGACGCAGACGTTTTGAAATGCTTGCGGATGCTTACCGACGTTTCGCTGGAGGAAATCGACTCGATGAAAGATTGGCAGGGCAGCGAACTGAACAAAGCAAAAGAACTGCTGGCATTCGAGCTGACCAAGTTGGTACACAACGAAGAAGAAGCGTTGAAAGCGCAGGAAACCGCTCGCAATCTGTTCAGCGGTACAGTCGACGCAGCAAATATGCCTTCTACTGTCATTTCTCCCGAGCAGCTGACCGACGGTAAAATCGGTCTGCTCAATCTGTTGGTAGCAACGAAATTGGCAGCAAGCAACGGCGAAGCACGTCGGCTGGTTCTGCCCGGCAGTGTGTCTGTCAACGGCGAAAAAGTTACCGACCCCACTTTTGCTATCACCGAAGATATGCTCAAAGAGGGCGTTGTATTGAAAAAGGGTAAAAAAGTATATCACAAAGCGACCCTGTAAATTTTCCTGAGAATAAAAATAAGGCAGCTGTCTAAAAGCGGCTGCCTCATTTTTATTTTGCTATCTCACACACTATAAGGGTATTTTGGTCAACAGTGAATTTTATTTCAAAGCCGGCAAAATTCATGCCGTATATACGGGTAGGGTCGCTGTGATAAGAGGGACGAGGGTCGTGTGCAAGCACTTGTTTGAGTGCTTCCTGTTTGTCCGAGGGGATTTTTTGCAACAGAGATTCCGAGATCTCTACCTCTAAATGGTAATCTTTGACAGGCCCGGCAAATCCGCTCAGTGCTTCCGGTTTGCAATCGGCATGGGGAAGATAAGGCTTGATGTCGATGATGGGGGTGCCATCCATCAAGTCTGCCCCCAAAACGTGCAGAACAGGGCCGAGCGTGGGGTGAAATTCGACCCGCTCCAACTTCACACACGATAGCCCAATGGGATTGGGACGAAAGGGGGAACGGGTGGCAAATACCCCCACTTTTGTGTTACCGCCCAAGCGAGGCGGTCGCACGGTAGGCGACCACTCCTTTTGAGGCACTT
>CALWZD010000064.1 GCA_944385945.1 uncultured Anaerofilum sp.
TAACAAAGTTTAAAATCTTAAACAAGGGCAGCTGTTCGGCTGCCCTATTTATATTGGGAAAAATAAAAATACAGTGCATTGACAAAAAAGCAACGCATGATAAAATAAATGTGGAATCTTCAGTAAATTTCGCCATACAGACGATGGCGAAGGAAAAAGGGGAAAATGATATGAGTAAGCGTGTAGAACATATGCTTGAGGTATGCGCAACACTTCGGGATCTGATCTTGGAAGAAGTGGAAAAAAATGAGCAGATTTCAGTAGAAGAAGCAAAAGCAAAGGTCGACCAAGCCTGTGAAAGCGTGGCCCAAAAGCATAATATCGGAAAAAGCACAATACTTTCGCAAAGTACACGAGAGATGGATCTGAAGAAAAAAGAATTGAGAGAAGTTTTGATAGAGCATATTCTGTCGAAGGATAAATTGAATTCTACACTTACCAAAACGATTTGTAAACACAGCACTGTGGACGATGATATAGACGAGATCAAACGCCGATTGCTGGATATTTGAAACAGTAAGTAGTGGATTAATACCAAAATAGCAATTCTGGGGGATAGGCAAGAAATACCCTCTTATACGATTTCCCCAAATAATAAAAAAGAGTCGGCAGAAACTTGCGTTTTGCCGACTCTTTTTTATTCGCTGCAAAGTGCCACAATGGTGTCATGTACGGCTGCCTCTTGGTCAGAGTTCAACAAGACCAAAAGTGTATCGCTTGCATGAAGAAGTGTAGAGCCGGTCGGCAGCAGTTCCTCGCTTCCACGTCTTATGGCAACGATCAAAGCACCTTTGGGCCATGCGATTTCTCCAATAGTGTGTGCATCCAGTGCAGAGGTGTGCATGATGACGTATTCTCTCAAAACTTTTTCATGGCAATCGGATATTTTATGCCCCTGACGTTTCAAAATGCGAGAAAGTAAACTTTCGTAAATCGGCTCAGATTTCAGCAAAGAGGCTACAACGAACGCTGCGACCGATACCAATGACAGCGACGCAAGTTGGCTGAGAGAACCGGTCATTTCGAAAATCAGCAAAATGCCGGTAAGTGGCGCACGTACAATGGCGGTGAAAAAACCAGCCATCGCAAGCAAAACAAAATTATTGACCAAATCCGCAGGAACGCCGAATAATGCATTGCAAACCATGCCGAAAATACCGCCTGCAGTTCCGCCCAATACCAACAGCGGAAAGAAAATACCGCCCGGTGCGCCTGACCCAAAGCTGATGTTGGAAAAAAGGAATTTTGCGATCAGCAATACTACCGCCAAATGAAGTGCCAGTTTTCCGTCGGTCAACAAAGTGATGATGTTTCCACCACTACCCAAAAGAACAGGGGCAGTGTAAGCAAGGATACCTGCCAGCAAAAACGGGACCAACAAACGTGTGGTTTGGTTCAGAAATTTGCAGTTTTGAAAGAGAGATTGCACTTTCAGGGTAGACCAGTTGTAAAAGGCACCCAAAAATCCGAGAATGATTCCAAGCACAAGGATAAAACCGTAGTATTGCATGGGAATCTCTTGTACGATTTGAAATTGAAATACGGGATTATTTCCCAGAAATCTCGAGGTCAGGTAGTCGGCAGTAATGGACGCTGTCATCACCGACATCAGCACCGAAACCGAAAAGTTCTTATGCAATTCTTCCAGCGAAAACATCACTCCGGCAAGGGGAGCATGAAATGCAGCTGCAAGCCCCGCACTTGCGCCACAGGTGAGCAGATATTTTTCTTCCGATTTTCCCACCGAAAAAAGCTTCGAGATGACTTTGCCTCCCATTGCACCCAACTGGATAGAAGGACCCTCTCGTCCCAACGACAAACCGGCAACCAGACACAATGCACCCCCAAAAAATTTGGCAGGCAGAACTTTCCACCATGTTTGGTCGAGCTTTCCAGCCATTTCGCCTTCCAACTGAGGGATACCGCTGCCCGAAATCAGCGGCTCAAATCGAAGAAGTCGTCCCACCACAAGTGCAAGCAATACCAACACCACAAACCATCCCGCCATTTTAAAGGCAGAATGCGAAGTAAAGGCGATGATGGCAGACAAAATATGCTCTGCCTGTTGCAAAGCAAGCCGATAAAGCATGACGATGATGCCCGAAACGACCCCTACCAAAAGTCCCTCACCGATCAAGCGCAACGGCAAAAATCGTGCCCGTTGAATTTCGTCCAGTATCGCTTTTTTCATACGAACCCTCTTTTACATCATTTTTTCAAATATAGTATACCGTGTTCTGCAAAAAGTTGCAACGAGCTTTTTGGTTCGATATAAACGATCATCTTTTACCGAAGATGAAAATGAGGTATAATAAAAAATATTGAACCTTGTATAACGCTTTTAATCAAGGAGGAATCAGATGAAATTTATCCATTTATCAGACTTACATATTGGCAAACGTGTCAACGGATATTCCATGATGGAAGACCAGATCGACATTCTTCAAAAAATTCTGCACATCATTCAGCAAGAGGCACCGGATGCCGTGCTGATCGCAGGAGATGTATATGATAAGTCGGTGCCTCCCACCGAGGCGGTCACTTTGTTCGATGATTTTTTGGTACAGCTTTCCCGTTGTTCGATCCAAGTATTTGTAATAAGTGGCAACCACGATTCGCCCGAACGACTGGCTTTTGGTAACCGTTTGATTGCTCAAAGCGGCATCCACCTTTCGTCTACTTATAAAGGGAAAATCGAGTCGGTGGTGTTGAATGATGAATACGGGCAGGTCGAAGTATTCATGTTGCCGTTTATAAAGCCGGCGCAGGTAAGACCTTTTTTTGAACAAGAAATCACATCTTACACCGACGCAGTGCGTACGGCACTTTCCGGTATAATATTGGATTCTGCTCGGCGCAATGTTTTGGTCACGCATCAGTTTGTGACAGGGGCTGTAAAATGCGATTCGGAGGAGTTATCGGTCGGTGGAACGGATAATGTCGACGCAGAAGTTTTTGCTCCGTTCGATTATGTGGCACTGGGACATATCCACCGCTCTCAAAGTTGTGGCAGCCCCAAAATCCGTTACTGTGGAACTGCTTTAAAATATTCGTTCTCCGAAGCGAAAGATACAAAGTCTGTGACAGTGGTGGAACTGACTTCGCCTGCACAGCCACCCGTCGTGAGAACGGTCACATTGCAGCCTTTGCGGGATATGAGAGAGGTCAAGGGAAATTATGCAAATTTGATGCAAAAAAGCTTTTATGAAAACACCACTTACCAAACCGATTATATGCATATCACCCTAACGGATGAACAGGATATTCCTGACGCTGTTGCAAAACTGCGAACGGTGTACCATAACCTGATGAAGCTGGATTATGACAACACCCGCACCCGTACCGTCAGCGAGGTCGAGGCGGTATCCGAGATCGAGTCAAGGACACCGCTGCAACTTTTTGCAGAATTTTATCAGCAGCAAAACGGGCAGCCGATGAGTGAACAGCAACAAAGCTTTATGCAAAGTCTGATTGAAACCGTATGGGAGGAAACTGTATGAGACCCATCAAACTGACAATTTCCGCTTTTGGCCCCTATGCGCAAAGGACCGAGTTGTATTTGGACGAACTGGGCGAAAAAGGATTGTATTTGGTTACAGGCGATACCGGCGCAGGAAAAACGACTTTATTTGATGCGATTACCTTTGCTTTGTACGGAGAACCCAGTGGCACCAACCGTGATGCTTCGATGTTGCGCTCCAAATACGCTGCTCCAACCACCCCTACCGAAGTAATTCTGACCTTTTCGTATGCAGGTAAACAGTATACGGTGAAACGCAATCCTGAATATGAACGCCCCAAAGCGAAAGGACAAGGCTTCACTGTTGAAAAAGCGAATGCAGAACTTCACTATCCGGACGGGCGAGTAGTGACAAAATTGAAAGAGGTAAACAGTGCGGTCATTGAGATTTTAGGGGTAGACCGTGACCAGTTTTCGCAAATCGCCATGATTGCACAGGGGGATTTTTTAAAACTTTTATTGGCAACGACAAAAGACCGCAGGGAGATCTTTCAAACGCTTTTTCATACACAAAAATACGAACGTCTGCAAGACGAGCTGAAAAAGCAAGCAAACAACTG
>CALWZD010000065.1 GCA_944385945.1 uncultured Anaerofilum sp.
CTCTGCCCCTCGCAAAGCTAAATAGTACCTTATCACTATTACGCCTTCGGCATTGATGGTTTTTGCAGTATAAGTGGGGGTGTCCATGGTGAACACTTCGGGATCGAGCAGACCTTCGCTGTACAGACGGTTGAAGTAGTTCATTGCATCTTTGTAATCTTCGGTCGCCTGTGCAAACACCAACTTGCCGTCTTCGCCTACAACAGGCACACGGTTGGTGCCGGCAGCAGTGCCGAACCAGCCCAGCATCGACCAGCAGCCGTTGTTGCCGTCACCATAACGGAAGGTCATGGGAACTTCGTCGTCCTTGCCGTTGCCATTCAAGTCGCCTGCTTCATCAAATGCTTTCAGCACCTGATACAATTCCTCGGTGGTCGTGGGAATGTCCATACCCACCTTGTCCAGCCATGTTTTGTTGATCAAAACGGTATCGTTGGTCAGGGTCATGCCCTCACCCAACTGCACGGTGGGCAGTGCGTAAATTTTTCCGTCGGGTGCTGTGATATCCTTTAAGATCTGGGGTTCTTTTTCAATGGCTGCTGCCAGATTGGGCATACTGCCGTTTTCGATGTAGGGGGTAAAGTCTACAAAGTAACCCTGCGAACCATACATAACGATGTTGGTGTTGGAAAGAACGTAGCTGCCGTAAAATGCATCAGGCAGTGCATCGCCGGAGAATGTCAAGCCAATCTTTTCTTTCATTACACTGTGCGCCCAGTCCAGCCACTCTACCTTTACGTTGGTTTTTGCCTCCATCTCTTTCATAATCTCGGTATCACCAACGGGGGTATAATCATCGTGACGAACCGCTGCGATGGTAACATCTACCGGTGTTTCCAGCGGAAAATATTCCTCGTTTGCGGGCAGTGCCTCGCCGGTGGATGTTTGTGTGTTTTCCTCGTTTGCAGGGGTCGAGCTTGCGTTCGAGCAAGCAGCCATCGAAAGCATCATTGCAGCCGAAAGCCCAAGAGCCATTGCTTTTCTTTTCATACGATTACCTCTCCTTTTATTTCAGCAGTCCGCACCCTTTATGCGGGCTGCCTGATTTACTTCATTAACCTTTTACTGCACCTACCAAAACACCCTTTGTAAAGTGTTTTTGCAGGAAGGGGTACAATACCAAAACGGGCAAGCTGGAAATAATGATAACGCCATATTTAATGGACTCTGCCACTTTCAAGCGGTCGGACAGTGATTCGATGTCGGAAACATCGTTTGCAGCCACCTGCGTCTGGATAAGCAGCGAGCGGATGATGAGCTGCAACGGGAACTTGTCGCCGTCGTCCAGATAGATCAGACCGGTCATATAATCGTTCCAGTGCCAGATGCCATAGTACAAAATCAGCACGGCAATGATGGAACCCGAAAGCGGAAGCACCATCTTGAAGAAAAACTTCAGCTGTGAGCAACCGTCGATGGAAGCAGCTTCTTCCAGTTCAGAGGGGATGTTTGCCTCCAAAAACGAGCGTGTGATGATAACATTGAATACGCTGACCGCACCCATTACGATCATAATGGTGGAAGTGTTGCGCAGCCCCAAATCTTTTACCAGCAAATAGGTGGGGACCATACCACCGCCGAAGTACATGGTGATCATCAGATAAATCATAATCGCTTTGCGACCGGAAAAATATCTGCGGGAAAGCGGATAACCGATGCCCATCGTGAGCATAACATTCAGGATGGTTCCCAAAATGGTGTATATAAAGGTATTGTAAT
This sequence comes from uncultured Anaerofilum sp., assembly GCA_944385945.1. GTDB lineage: Bacteria > Bacillota > Clostridia > Oscillospirales > Ruminococcaceae > Anaerofilum. The sequence continues at coordinate 1,720 of CALWZD010000065.1, forward strand.
AGCCATTCCAGATGCGGGTATCTTCAAAAATGGTTTTGTAACCGGAGAAATCCACATTTTTCGGCAGGAAAACGACCTCACCGCCCAAAACACTGGATGGGTCGGAAAAAGAAGCGATGACGATAAAGTACAACGGATAGAGAACGATGATTAAAAACACGCCCAAGACAAGATAGTTCAAAATATCGAACAGCAAGTCTTCTTTGGAACGTTTTACAGTAGATGCTTGATTCATTCGTGTGCCTCCTTAGAACAATCCGCCGTTTTCGCTTAGTTTTTTGCTAAGCTTGTTGACAATGAGCAGAAGAATGATGTTGATGATATTGTTGAACAATCCGATGGCGGTGGAGTAATCGAACTGACCTTGCTCCAGACCGACTTTGTACACATAAGTAGAGATGATCTCGGATGCACCCAGATTCATGGATGTTTGCAGCAGGAATGCCTTTTGGAAACCGATGCTCATAATCGAACCGGTGCGCAGGATAAACATGGTAACGATGGTCGGCAACAGGTTGGGGATGTCGATATACAGCAGCATCTTCCATTTGGATGCACCGTCAATCTTAGCGGCTTCGTATTGATCCTGACTGATAGAACCCAGTGCAGCGATATAAATGATGGTGCCCCATCCGGTGGACTGCCAAATATCCGACCATACATACAGGTGCGGGAAAGCAGTTTCGCTGCCCATAAAGAAGAAACGGTCAAACCCGAAAGAAGTGAGCAGTGTGTTCACGATGCCGGTGGAGTAAGAGAAGAACAGAGTGATCATACCACACATGACCACGACCGAAATAAAGTGGGGAGCGTAGATGACCGTCTGCACGATCTTGCGGAATTTTTTATTGGCTGCCTGATTCAACAAAAGCGCCAAGAAAATAGGAAAGGGGAATCCAGCGATCAAAGCGTAAAGGCTCAATGTAAGGGTATTGCGTAGTAAAATCCAGAAGTTGGGGGAATTAAAGAAGCGAATGAAATTGTCGAACATGACCCACTCACTGCCTGCAATGCCTTTTCGTGCCACATAATCTTTAAATGCGATCTGGATGCCGTACATTGGCCCGTAGCAGAACACTGCCACATACAGCAGTGCCGGCAAACACAAAAGGAACAGCTGCCAATCACGGTTCCAAACTTTCATAAAGCGTTGTTTAAAGGTTTTTTGCTGAAGCATCTCTGCTGGTGCAGATGCTTGTTTTTTCGATGCGACCATGAGCGTTCTACCCTTTCTTGTTTTGTTGCACAAACAGCTTGCATTTGTCTTTTTCGCTGCTGTGGTTTGCTCTGGTTTTGATTATATCGGCTCTTTTGCAGTTTGTATATGCACATTTTTTCAACGCATATGCCATTTTTAAATCCGGCACATCCCTTTATATCGACAAAAATCTTCTTAATTTCGGCATACTTGTGAAAATTTGGCTTAATGACAAACCTTTTGCTTTGAGCTATGATAGGCATAAACAGATCCCGCTTTTAAAAGGAGTTTACGAAACTATGCTGGAACTTCGCCCCGATTTCAAGTATCATCTTTACTGGCACACCCGTTATCCCAAGCCGTGTGCTTTGTCTGCCAACAAGATATTTTATCAGCACTTGTCGGCACAACAGCTAAAAGAACGCTCTACTGCTGCACATCCACGTATCTTGGCAGACGAACAAAGCTTTGCAGAACTCAAGCAACGCATCTGCACCGATGAAACCGCCCGTACTTTCTACCAACAGCTATACGCACAAGCCGAGCAGCTGTTGCAGACAACTCCTCCTCCGACACCCGAACGGCATACCCTGCAAAACCGTTTGCTGGCGCTGTGCCTGGTTTACAAACTGTGTGAAGAACAACGATTCTTTGACCGTGCGTGGCAGGAATTGGAACGCTACTGTTCTTTCAGCACGTGGATGTATCACGAAAAATTAGACGCCGGTTATATTTTAAAAGGCATCGCCATCGGCTATGATTGGCTTTACCATGACCTGACCGCACAACAGCGGGAGATCATTCGCACTGCTGTGCTGCAAAACGCATTTTGGAGCGAAATACAGGTTTATCGTGACCCGTATCGCATCGGCTTAGATTCGCACTATGTCCTGCACAACACCAACCACAATGTGTCTATCAACTGCGGAATGATCATGGCAGCCTGTGCGCTGTTGGATTCCCCCGACCTGACCGACCTATGCGCCGAAATGATAGAAAGCGCACTGTGGGCTTTGGAAAATTATCTGCCCGAGTTTTTGGAGCATGGCTGCGGAAAAGAAGGCGTTTATTATTGGTACTGGCCGACCACCTCGGTGATGGAAATTATTTTTTCGTTAAAGGGTACATTTGGCACCGACTTTTCCATCACAAAAACCCCCGGATTCGACAAAATGGGCTTTTTCCCTGTCTACATGACCGGTGCCAGTGGGAAAGAATTTAACTGGGGCAATGCGTGGGAGGACGTTTTCGCCATTTCGGAGTCCCTGTTTGCCTTTACCCCGTTGCTGTGCGAGGAACGATTTGCCTATTGTCGATTAAAAGCGATGCAGGTCTATCAGCAACCTGCCACAGCCTACGACCTGCTGTGGTACCGTCCCATTAGCGGAAAAACACCCAAACTGCCGTTGGAGATGTATTTTCAGCGCACCGAATCGGTGGGGATGTTTTCGGAGCTGTTTCAACCGACCGCTACTTCTGTGTGCATCAAGGGTGGGTACAACAACGAAGTCCACACCAGTTTATGCGCAGGAAGTTTTGTGATTGATGCACTGGGCGAACGCTGGGCAAGTTTGCCGGGCGGAGAAAAATACAATGTACCAGACTATTGGGATTATACCGAAAACGGTCGTCGATGGAGTTATTACCGTATGCGTGCCGAAGGGCAAAATGCAATGGTGATCGATCCCTCGCTGGCACCCGATCAATTTCCCTTTTCGGTTTGCCCTGTGGTGTCTTTTCAAGCGGATGCCGACCGTTGCCATGCGATCATTGACCTGACGGATGCATTCCGAAACAATGCGAACGTATCCACCGCTTTGCGAGGTGCAGGGCTTAAAAACGATCGAAGTGTGGTTGTTTTACAGGATGAAGTGACCGCCAGCGGTGTCGATTACTGGTGGATGATGCATACCTCTGCCAGCATTGCCATTGCCTGTGATGGTCAAACTGCCGTTTTAAGTCAAAATGGTAAGCAACTGTTCGTTCGTTTGGCCTGTAATCTGCCTGCAAAATTCGAAACGATGCCTGCACAGCCTTTGGACAGCTCACCTCATCCCCCCGAAAACGGCGAAAATGTGGGCTTGCAAAAGCTTGTGATCCATCTAACACAGGTAAACGAGCTTCGGCTGACAGTTGAATTTTCTCCCGCTCCGCAAAGCTCTGTTTCCGTAGTTCCCTTGTGCAAATGGTAAAAGCAAAAAACTCCGTGTGGTCGGCAGATACCGACAACACGGAGTTTTCTTTATATCAATATTTTGACTGCGACTGTTCAGGCATCAGCCATACAGCGGGCCGTAGTGCTTGCAAGCTGCGAAGTCGGCAGCTTCAGTGTTCTGAGTGCCGAACGCTGCCCATGTATGCGGACGATAAATCTTTTCCTCCGAAACATTATGCATACTTACGGGGATGCGCAGCATGGACGCCAAGGTGATGAGGTCGGCACCTACATGACCGTATACGGTCACGCCGTGGTTTGCACTCCAGTTTGCCATTACGCTGTAAACGTCCTTGAATGCACCTTTGCCTGTCAGGTTGGGAACGAACCAAGTGGTCGGCCAAGTGCGGTCGGTGCGGTTGTCCAAAATCTGATGTTCCTGTTCGGGCAAAGTAGCGGTGTAGCCCTCGGCGATGCTTACACGCAGCAAGGTAACAGTCATCTCCCAGAAAGGCTTCATGCAGCCTTCGCCCTTTTCATTTTTGGATACACCGGTGCAATCCAGAGCCGTTGCGCCCGAGTTGATGAGGTGGATAAAGCCGTTTGCTGCCATGCCCTCGGCTTTTTTGCCGGTCACACGCTCGTAAGCTTCGGGGTTCCAATAGGTGCGAACGTCGTGGAAGCAGGGTGCGGTATTGGTAACCAACGTTCCCAGCATCATTGCAACACCGTTCAACGTGTCGTTCTCGGTCGCAAAGGGAGTGGGGGCTTTTTTGCCGTTCCAGTCAAAGGTAGATGCCATGATCGCCTCGGTGAAGTCACCGTTGGGCAGCCAGTCGGTCCAGTTGCGCTGACCTTGGAAACCGCCTGCAATGGCATTTTTGCCCAAAGCCTCCTCGTGCCAGCCCATTTCAGCCAGCTTTGGATTGCCATACAGAATGTCACGGATAATCAGGCTCATCTTTGCGATGAACTCCCAATCTTTATCCGCCGAAACGACCTTAGACTTTGTCACGATTTCGGGCAAGTTCTTGCCTGCGTTGCAGTCAAAGCCCTCTTTGCAGTTGGCACGAATCCACGCCAAAGCCTTCTCGTACTCCTCGTGGTCGTAAATTTCCAACGTGATACGACGCAAAATCTCGGTCAGGTCGCACCATTCGGGACGAATGCCGAAATATTTCTGGAACACCTCTACATCGCAGTAGCTTCCCATAATGCCCATCGAAACAGCACCCAAGTTTACGTAGGCTTTGTTCTTCATCCAGCCCACTGCCACAGCGCAACGTGCATAGCGCAGGATTTTTTCCTGTACATCGGCAGGGATGGTTTCATCGTTGGCGTCCTGTACGTCATGGCCGTAGATGGCAAACGCAGGCAGACCTTTCTGAGTGTGGGCTGCCAAAACCGCAGCCAGATACACCGCACCGGGACGCTCGGTTCCGTTGAAGCCCCAAACCGCTTTGATGGTTTTGGGGTCCATATCAAAGGTTTCACTGCCGTAACACCAGCAAGGGGTAACGGTAAGAGTAGCAACGACGTTTTCCTTGCTGAATTTATCCTGACAAGCAGCAGCCTCTGCACCGCCACCAATGGTAGTGTCGGCAATCACACACTGCACCGGTGTGCCGTCGGGATAGCGCAGATTTTCGCTGATCAGTTTTGCAGCACGGGTCGCCATACCCATCGTTTGGGCTTCCAGACTTTCACGAACACCGCCCCAACGTCCGTCGATTGTGGGGCGAATACCAATTTTAGGGTAATTCATACCAAATTCTCCTCTCAGAATTTTACACTCATATTCTCCCATCTGTCTGCGTTTTCCGGCAGATAGGTTTTTATTTTCTCAATATCGCCAATCATTTTGCGGCATTGCTCCAAATCCTGCAATTCGCCCAATGCTTTCAACTGCAAGATGATATTTCCCAATGCTGTTGCCTCTACGGGGCCTGCTTTCACAGGAATCCCCAGTGCATCGGCGGTAAGCTGACACGGCATTGCTGCCACTGCGCTTTGGGTATCGTGACCTGCCATCGAAACAATTTTTGCGCCTTTGTACTCACCGATAACACTGCCGCTTTCGGTCAACGGTGCAAACAGTGTCTGTGATATATCGAATGCGTCCAGTACCTGCTTGCTACAGCTTTTTTCGTTCAAATCCAACAGCTGACTGGTGGAAGCAATACTTTGCTCGCACACGGCATTTCCACAAAGCTGATAAGCAAACAAATCGGGCATAAACAGCATTTTGTCTGCCTTGCTCAAATCACTTTCCATCAACTGGAACAGTGTGTTGATCGCCATCAGCTGATTTCCTGTCGCAGCATACAGCTTTTGTTCGTCCATTACTGAAAACGCCTTTTGCAGTGTATGCTCGGTGCGGTTATCACGGTAATGCACCGGATTTTCCAGCAATTTGCCTTGCTTATCCAGCAATCCGAAGTCTACGCCCCATGTATCGAAAGCGATGCTGTCTACCTTGCCCGCTTTGTCGATGGCGATATGAACATTTTCCATCAGGTTCGGAAAATCCCAACGCAGGTGTCCGTCCTGTTGGACAGGGGTATTTTCAAAACGATGCACTTCGCTATAAGACAGTTTTCCGTTCTCGTATTCGCCTAAAATTGCTCTGCCGCTGGATGCACCAAAGTCGAATGCCAATACCTTTTTCACTGTACCACACCCTTTTTCAAAAGAATGTTTGCATAAATTGCTTTTTCGCCGGTGGCTACGATAGCATATGCTTTTTTGCACGTTCATAAAAAGCGAAACGCTCCATGTACTCGATCGCCTGTGCATCTTCTCCGCCCTCGGCAAGCAGTTGCTTATAGGTATCCCAGATGGTAGGAACACATGGGTCGCCTTTGACGACCTCCATCAGTGCCGCCGGCTTTTCGGTGTATTGATCCATTGGAACAAACTGCAAAACTGCCTTCAAAATTTCCGGCACACCGTGACCGTCTGCACGTACGACGATGCCATCTTTTCCCATCGACTCGCAGGGAAAATTGCCGTCGGCAATCACAATCTCGTCACCATGCCCCATTTCTGCCAAAACCTTCAACAGTTCGGGCGACAAAACCTCGGGAATCCCTTTCAGCATACAACTCACCTCAATCCGTTGTCGAACTTTTTGTAGCCGGGATGTCTGCCGGTAACACGATAGTAACCACGAAGGTCGATCAGTTTTTGGATATTCTCACGGCTAATATCCTTGCTGCCACCCAGAATTACAGCGTTGATGGTGATTTTTGCCCACGGTTCCAAGCTTTCCATGTGGTAGAATGCGGTGATGACATCACTGCCCACAGCCAGTGCGCCGTGGTTTTCCAACAGCATTACGTCGTGTTCTTCCAGATACGGCTCGATGGGATCGGGAACTTCGGTGGTGCTGGGAGTGCCGTAAGGGGTCAGAGGAACACTGCCGATGACTGCAACGTCCTCGATCATGTTGTACATATCCATCGCTTTGTGTGCTACCGCAAAGCCGGTTGCTCCGGGCGGATGTGCGTGGATAACGCTCCATACATCGGGACGTTTTTCGTAGCAGCGCAGATGCATTTTGATCTCGCTGGAAGGACGAAGCCCTTCTGCACCCTCCAGAACATTGCCCTGTGCGTCGATACGGATCAGCTTTTCGGGAGTGATAAAGCTTTTGCTCATTCCGGTGGGGGTACACAAAAAGGTGCCGTCCTCCAATTTTGCCGACACATTGCCGTCGTTTGCAGCCACCCAACCAAGCTGCCACATTTTATGGCAAACATCGCAGATTTGCTCTTTTATTACCTGAATATCCATGCCAGATACTCCTTTCGTTGATTCTGCTTGTATTATACAGGCTTGAAAACGGATTTGTCTTGGCGTATAATCACATTAAATAGGATAATATTCACTTTTAAAGGATGTTTTTTCTATGCGATACCTCGCCAGCCATGAACGTGCCGTACGTGGCACCTTTGATTTCCCCATTGCGCTGTATTATGTCGATTCCACCCATCCACGGTACGAAATGCCTTTTCACTGGCATATGGAACACGAACTGATTTCCGTATTGCAGGGAACGCTGCATCTTTCGGTAAACGGCGAAGCGGTCACCCTTTGTGCAGGTGACGGGATTTTTATCGAGGAGGGTTCCATCCACGGTGGATTTCCCGAAAACTGCATCTACGAATGCATCGTATTCGATTTGGAACGTTTTTTGCCGATGGCAAGCAAATGCGGGCAATCTCTGCAAGGGGTTCGTGCAGGCGGCGCACGATTGGAAGGTTATCTGCCCGCAGAAAGTAAGGCTGCCCATATCCTGCGCAGGTTGTTTGAAGCGATGGAATGCGAAGCGTTGGGTTATGAGTTCACAACGACCGGTCTTTTATGGGAGCTTTTGGACGAAATTATGGCGCATCATCTACACACAGCCGACGGTGCGCAGACGTTGCGACAGGCTCGCCAGACCGAAGCTGTAAAAAAGGTGCTGCGCTGCATCCGTTCGGATTACGCTGAACCGCTGACCTTGGAAATGCTTGCCACCCATGCTAATCTCGACCCCAAATATCTGTGCCGAATGTTTCGGCGTGTCACCGGCCGCACTCCCATCGGCTATTTAAACTATTACCGTATCGAATGTGCAGCCGAACTGCTTTGCCTTGGCAACGAGAGCGTTACCGACATTGCATTGCAATGCGGATTTGGGGACGTAAGCTATTTCAGCCGTGTTTTTCGACGCTTAAAAAACGAAACGCCCAGCGAATACCGCCGAGCGCATAAACAATGATTTTTCACTAAACACAGGGGTGTGCAGTTTACACACCCCTGCGGTTTTTATTTTATACACGTTCAAATACCGGAATCCGCTCCAGCGGTGCGTCCACTTCGATACGCTGACCACCTTGTACGACCTCACCGGTATCTACATTTTTCCAAACAGTTCCTGTCGGGAAGTATACACTTCGGCTTCGTGCGCCCGGCTGCATGACAGGTGCTACCAGATATTTTTCACCAAACATATACTGGTCTTTCATATCCTGACAAACAGGGTCTGCGGGAAATTCGTAGAACATCGCACGCAGCAACGGTTTTCCGCTTTCGTGTGCCTGCTGCATCAATCCACGCACATAGTCCCGCATCTCCTCACGGCGCAGCATATATTTTTTCAAGATGGGGTACGCCTGTTCGCCAAAACTCCACACTTCGTTGTCGCTGCCCGAAAACAGTGTTTCGGTGCCGTCTTTTCGGTATACCTTTTCTCCGGGGCGACGGTCGCCGTGCAATCGCATGACCGGACAGTAACAGCCCCATTGGAACCAGCGGATCAACAATTCACGGAACTCCTCTTTTTCAGGGTTGCCCTCGTGGAATCCGCCAATGTCGGTCGTCCACCAAGGCACACCTGCAATGCCCATGCTCAGTCCTGCGCATACCTGACGGCGGAAATCTTCCCAACGGCTCATAATATCGCCCGACCATACCAGTGCGCCATAGCGTTGGCTGCCTGCCCATGCGCAGCGAACCAGATTGACCGGATTTTCCTGCCCTGCTTCGATCATCCCATCATAGAAACAGCGGGAGAACATCTGCGGATAGATGTTTCCGATCTGCTGATTGCTTCCTATTTGATAACGATAATTCTTGAAATCGTAGGTGCCATATTCCGGCTCTGCCTCGTCCAGCCAGAAAATTTTGATTCCATAATCGTAATAGTTCTTTTTGCATTTTTCCCAGACATACTGACGGGCACGGGGATTTGTTGCATCAAAGAACATACTATCTTCCACAAAACGCATCCCGATCTGTTCGCCATACTCTGCCCGTACCAACAACCCTTTGTGCAGCATCTCCTGATAGTTTTCGCTGGTATGCGCTACCTGCGGCCAGACGCTTACCATCAGTTCAATACCCATTTCTTTCAGTTCCTTTACCATTGCTGCGGGGTCTGGGAAAAATTCGGGATCAAAACGATAATCTCCCATCCGAGGCCAGTGGAAAAAGTCACATACGATGACGTCGATGGGCAAACCACGCTTTTTATATTCCCGTGCGACCTGCAAAAGCTGCTCCTGATTCCAGTACCGCAGTTTGCACTGCCAAAATCCCAAACCGTATTCCGGCATCATCGGTGCAAAACCGGTTGCTTTTGCATAGTTCAAACTGATGTCGGCAGGGGTGTCGCCTGCTGTGACCCAGTAATCCATCTGTTTTGTCGATTCGGCGTGCCATGTGGTGCGGTTCTTGCCGAACGAAACCGAACCGATCGCCGGATTGTGCCACAAAAAGCCGTACCCTTTGCTGGACATGACAAACGGTACGCTCGCTTGCGAATTGCGGTGTGCCAACTCCAAGGTGCAGCCTTTCCAATCCAAGCATTCTTCCTGATACTGCCCCATTCCGTACAGATGTTCGTCATCCTGCCCTTCAAAAGTGACGGTCAAAGCATAATCGCCGCCCAAATGTGGCTCGAATTTGCGGGCTTTCAGCACAAGTGCATTACCGTCACTGGTTTCACGCAAAAGCATCTCGCCCTTTTGGTTGAAAAATGTGATTCGTGCGGTTTTGCTCCAGCCTTGTACATCAATACGTGCCGTAAGCTTGCCACAGCAGAGTGTGGCACAGTTTTCCTGTATTTGTATCTGTACCGCCTGTGCCGGGGTGGCATCCAAAAGGGCAAAACGGGTATCCTGCACTTCTTGTACCAGTGCTGCCTGCACTCGGATGCTGTCTTGTCCCCACGGGGTAAGCTGAAGCATTTCGCCTTTTGTTCGGCAAATCAGGCAATCGCCTTGTTGTTCAAAATACTGCATTTTTCTTCTCCTTTACAACCTGCTGTAATATGTGCGTTGTTTGTTTCGATTTTATCATATGCCTTTTTTCCATTCAATGGACGATTGTTTTGGTTTGCTTACCTTTTGTTCATTTTTATTGGTTGCAAAAAATGCGCTCTATGCCGATAAAGCATAGGGCGCATTGCATTACATTTTTTAAGCTTTTAAACAGACACGGTATCGTCGGAACGCATCGAGTCGTTTTCGTCGAACATATCAGCAGCAGACGGGTTGTAGTCCACACTCGTATCCTTTAAGCGGAACGTACCGACCAACCGTTTGAGCATTTCTGCCTGACCGGACAGTTCCTCGCTGGCTGCCGCACTTTGTTCGGCAGTTGCGGAGTTTGTTTGAACAACATTCGAGATTTGTTCGATGCCCAGATTTACCTGTGTAACAGCATCTGCCTGTGCAGCGGATGCTTCCGAAATATGCTCGATCAATTCCACTGCATTCTTGGTACGATCGCCGGTTGAACGGATAGACTGTGCGGCATCGTCCAAAATCTGTGTACCATTTTCCACCGCACTGATGGAATGCTCGATAAGCGAAGACGTGCTCTTAGATGCTTCGGCACTCTTTGCTGCCAAATTACGTACCTCGCCGGCTACAACAGCAAAGCCTTTGCCTGCGGCACCGGCACGTGCTGCTTCTACCGCAGCATTCAAAGCCAAAATATTGGTTTGGAATGCAATATCCTCGATGGTTTTAATGATGCGGCCGATCTCGTGGGAGCTATTGCGAATCTCCTGCATCGCCTGCACGAGTTCGTTCATCTTATCTTCGCTTTCACCCAGCATATGACCTGCATCCTGTGCAGCTTGGTTCGCTTTTTCGGCGTGTTCGGCATTGCGATGGATCTCCTGACTGATCTCATTGATCACAGCTGCCAATTCTTCTACGCTCGATGCCTGCTCGGTCGTACTTTGACTGAGCGCTTGCGCACCGGCTGCCACCTGCTCGGCACCGGAAGAAACCTGTTCAGCGGCAGTGTTGATCTCGCTCAGCGTATCGCTGAGGTGATGATTGATGTTCTGGATGCTCTTGTGCATCTGTTCGAAATCGCCCTTATACAGCTCTCGCTGGCAGTGAACGTCAAAGTTACCCTTCGCCATCTCATCCAGTACACGATCTTCATCATAGATCAGATTTTTCATGGTGGTAACGATGTCCTCTGTCGCCTGTGCCAAAACGCCGGTTTCGTCCTTTGCGTCTATCTTAGGTACAGGGGTAGTAAGGTCGCCCTTTGAAAGAAGTTCCAAACGAGATGCACACATGGTGATGGGGTTTGCAATCTTGTTTGCGATAACGGTAGAGAAAATCGCTGTAAGGATGACACAGATCACCAACAAAACAGCCGAAACGATAAGTGTGGTGTAAGTAGAAGATACAAAGTCGGATGTTGGTGCAGCGATCGCCAAACTCCAGCCATCGGTACTGTTCAAGGGAGCATATGCTACGATCTCGTCTACCCCGTTGATGTTACAGTCTTCTGCGCCGGTCTGGCCGTTGCGCATCTTTGTATGGATCGCTGCCAGCTCTTTTTTCGAAGCATCGGTTTCTGCTTCCTGCTCTACATTTTCGATGGTAACATCTTCACGTTTAACATCGGCGATGGTATAACCGGTTTTGTCGATGATATAAGCTTCGCTGTTCTCACTGGGTTTAATAGTGTCCATTACATTGTTCAGGAAGTTTTCGTCGGGAACAAAGTATACAACACCGATAGGTGACTTGGTTATGTCGCCATTTTCCCAAAGGGGTGCTGCAACGATGACAGTGAGTTCGTTGGTAACTTTACTGATAACAGGGGTAGAAACATAGATATTTCCTTGCATACATTGCTGGAAATACTCACGGTCTGCATAGCTGTTTCCGTCAAACAAACTGATGCCCTGACTATCAATCAGATTGGAACGGATCATCCCATGTTCCTCTGCCCATTGACCCATCAAGCGTTCTTTTTCTTCCACGCTCACCTCTGGATCGGCAATATCACTGCGCACACCGAAAGTTTCCGCTGTGCTTATGTAGAGCTGCAATTCTTGCTCGATACGGTCTGCGGTGATACCCGCCATGATCGTCATATTTTGGCGCAGCTGCGACAGCGAACTGGTATAGTTCATTGCAGCACCTACGATTGTAATCAGCACTGCAACGCCTATCACGGCAATATTTAAAACTCGCCTGATTTTTGATCGAATGCTTTTCAAAGTGATTCCTCCTATACTTTCTCATTCCATTCTCCCAAACTACACAATCTCTTTTGTTATCCATCCCCCCCAGAACTTTCCCAATTTCCGCCTGTTTTTTTGATTATACCACCGAATCAAATCAAAGTCTACCGCAAAAGAACCTAGAGTGATAAAAAGTTTTTAAAAATTATTCATAATTATTTGTCACTCCACACAAAATTCTGTTTTTTTGCTGTCCATAACTGCAAAATAACAACATTTTCCAAAATCTGTCCCTATATAAAGAGAGTTTATAACCGAAAGCGGTATTTAAAGGCATATTGGTCATTTTTTATCCCATTGGCATTATCGAACAAACACGGGAATATCTTGATAGTTTGATTGCATATTCCGCATATCCATGCAGATGAACCTGTCATCAAACAAAGAAAAAAGCGATCTTGTACAAGATCGCTTTCACTTATGGAGAAGTTAAAATTTTATTTTGCCTGTCATTGCCGGCATAATGTCACTTTTGCGTTTAACAAGGTACGGTGCTTAGGTATCCGTCATCCGTTTTTCTCCGCAAGCAACCCACGGTACAAAATCTCAGAGGACACATAGCTGACCTCGTGTGGAAAAGTGGGATGAGCAATGGAAAACAAAATTTTGTCTGCAAGCCGTGCCCCCAAAGTTTTAGGCCGCACATCAACCGTGGTGATCCGCTCGGCAACATTCAAATATTCCATGTTGTTATCGAAACCGGTCAATGCGATGGGCTTATCTGTTTGGATGGCACGTTCCTCGATATAACGCTGGGTAAAGTGGGCAATATAGTCACTTACACAAACAAATCCGTCCGGTGCGGTTGGAAGATCGCTTAAAAAACGGCTGATCTCCTCATAATGGGTACGCAGTCCCAATGCGCCGGTCAAAGACAGCTGTGGATCGGGAGTCAGCCCACGTTCTTCGAATGCCTGCAAAAATCCCTGATAGCGTTCGGTGTTGGTTTGGGCATACTGTACATCTCCCAAAAAGCCCAGCCTTGTATAGCCTTTGTCCAACAGTTTTCCCGTGATTTCCCGAATAAGGCTGCGCCCTTCGATCAAAAGCAAATCCCCATTCAGCCGTTGGAAAGGCAGCGAAGGGGCTGTGTCCAAATATACTTTTGGCAATGGCAGATCTGCCAAAAGCTGCAACAGCGGCGGTGAATAGACATTCAGCACAATAATGCCCTCCACCGAGCCATCCCGCAGACTTGCCGGCAAAGTGTAGCCCTCTTGATAATAGGTAGGCAGGTAGGTATACATCAAGTTCACCCCTTGCCTTGATAGATCTTTTGCGATCTGGTGAATGATCTGCATCCAAAACAGCGAAGATTCCGGTCGGCAAACAACTACCGACACTGTGCGTCCCTTCGATGTTTCAACTTCTGTCGGTGCAGGTGCAAGTGGAATATAGCCCATTTCCCGTGCTTTTTGGCGAATCTGTTCCCGCAGGGTGTTGGATACGCCCGGACGGTCATTCAATGCTTTCCACACCGAAACACGAGAAACAGAAAGTGCATCTGCAATGTCTTTCATAGTTGGTTTGCACATGATAGTCACCCCATCAAACTGGATATTCTGATACTATTATACTAGCACTCGATAAAAATTGCAACATTTAGTTAACACTTGTTAACAAATCATATTTGCACGTTTTTGTATAAATGTTATATAATCAGGTTGTATACGTAGTCTATTTTAACACTTACAACAAATCAACGGGAATTTTGTGCGGTTTGACGGTTGACAAAAAAACAACAAAGCGTTACCATTAGGTTAACAAATCAATCACTTTTAGCTTTGATGCGTTAACTTTGTTAACCTGTTTTGTTTCTTTTTCAAAAAGCAGAACTGCCTTTGTGCTATCAAAGCTACTTTATTTGTGAAAGGAGCGTTCCCCATGAATCAGGACAAGCCCAAAACCCTCGGTCAGCCCAAGCGCAAACGCAAACGTTGGTCACGTGATGATACCGAGCTGACCTTGCTGGGATTGCCTACGACCATATGGTTCGTGGTATTTTGTTATTTGCCCATGTTCGGTCTGATCATTTCTTTCAAGGATTTTCGACTTGCACCGGGCAAAGGTTTCCTTACAAGCTTATTGCAAAGCGAATGGTGCGGATTTAAAAACTTCCAGTTCTTTTTAACGAACAATACATTCGGTATGTTGCTGCGAAACACATTGCTGTACAACCTTGTGTTTATCGTTTTGAATCTGGTGATTCCTGTTACATTGGCGATCATCATCAATCAGTTGTATTCAAAATTCGCATCGAAATGTTACCAGACCATGATGTTCTTCCCTTACTTCATGTCGTGGGTCGTTGTAAGCTACTTCGTTTACGCTTTCCTCAACCCCGACAAAGGCATGGCAAACAACATCATTCAGGCTTTGGGCGGCGAAAAGGTCATGTGGTATTCGGCACCTGCTTACTGGCCCTTCATCTTGGCGTTCATGTCCACATGGAAGTCGATGGGCTACAACATGGTCGTATATCTCGCCGGCATCACCGGCATCGACTCGACTTTGTATGAAGCCGCTTTGCTGGACGGTGCAAGTAAATGGCAGCAAGCAAAGTACATCACCATTCCTTCTATCAAGCCCATGATCATTATGATGTTTATTTTGAACATCGGTAAGATCTTCTATTCCGATTTCGGCTTGTTCTATCAGGTAACGCAGGGTGTGCCAAACTCGCTGTACAACGTGGCAAGCACCTTCGATACTTTCATCTTCCAAGCACTTCGCAGTCAGGTAAGCATCGGTCAGACTGCCGCTGCCGGATTGTTCCAAGCAGCCTGCTGCTGTGCTACGGTTTTGATCACCAACTTCATCGTATCGAAAATTGATGAAGATAATGCCATCATTTAAACGGAGGGGAGTGCGCTATGAACATTTCCGAAAAAAAACAGCTTCGCAAAGCACAAAAAGCACTTGATAAACAAGAAGCGCAGGCTGCCTCGAGGCTGAATCGAATCAAACCTGTTACCAATGCCCTTTTTAATGTGTTGTTTGCACTTCTCTCTTTTGTGTGTCTGTTTCCGGTGTTTTATGTGGTGATGATCTCCATCAGCTCGGAGGAATCCATCCGTCTGAACGGCTACGCCCTGTGGCCCGAAAAATTCTCCACCACCGCCTATCAGTTCCTTTGGAATGAACGTGCCACCATCTCTCACGCATTGCTTGTTTCCATCGTTGTCACGGTCATCGGTACTGTGCTGGGCGTTCTGCTCACCACCAGTATGGGCTATGTGCTTTCCCGTCGGCAGTATCGTCTGCGTGGTTTCTTTAACTGGGTCGTATTTATCCCAATGATTTTTAATGGTGGTATGGTGGCGAACTATGTGGTCGTTGCCAACCTGCTGCACCTGAACGATACCCTTTGGTGTTTGATCCTTCCGCTGGCTGTTTCCAGCTTCAACATCATCATTTCCAAAACGTTCTTCCGCACGACGATCCCCGACTCGATCGTGGAATCGGCAAAGATTGACGGTGCTACTCAGTTCACCATCTTCCGCCGTGTTGTGGTTCCTATCTCCAAGCCGGTATTTGCGACCATTGCATTGTTCCTGACTTTTGGTTACTGGAACGACTGGTTCCAATCCAGCTTGTACGTTTCGAAAAGCAATCTCCTCAGCTTGCAGGCTTTGCTGAACAACATGATGCAGAATCTGGACTACATCGCCAAGAACCCCTCTGCCGGTTTAAGTTTGCAGCAATACCGCAACTCGATGCCTTCCGAATCGGTTCGTATGGCGATCGCAGTCGTCATCGTTATCCCTATCGCCTGTGCTTATCCGTTCTTCCAGAAATACTTCATTTCCGGTCTGACTGTCGGCGCAGTAAAAGGTTAAGTTTTCATAATTTTGGCGTTCGGCAAGAATTTTCTTGCTAAAATCATAAGCAAAAAAGGAGTAAGAACATGAAAAAGCTACACAAAGCACTTGCCCTTGGTATGAGCGGAGCTATGGCTTTGAGCCTGGCTGCCTGCGGCACAAGCAATTCCTCCAGCACGACCACTTCTTCCACCTCGACCGGCACTTCTTCCAGCGGTGCCTCCGAGGAAGTTGTTACCCTGCGTTGGGTAACGGTTGGTAACGGTCAGCCCACCAACTATGACGCATGGTTGGAGCAGATCAACCCCTATCTGGAAGAAAAGATCGGCGTTAATCTGGACGTTCAGGTCGTTTCTTGGGGCGATTGGGACAACCGCCGCAACGTTATCGTAAACACCAGCGGTGAGTACGACATCTTGTTCACCAACATGAACACCTATGTTAACGACATCCATGTTGGCGCATTCGCCGACATCAGCGAATTGGTAAAATCCGCTACTCCCGATCTGTACAGCTCGATTCCTGCCGATTACTGGGAAGCTTGCGAAGTAGACGGAAAAGTATATGGCGTACCTACCTATAAAGACTCCTCCATCAGCGAATATCTGGTTTGGGATAAAGAACTGGCAGAGTCTGCCGGCTATACCCCTGTTGAAGCCCTCGATATGGCAGACCTCGGCACCCTTACCGAAACCCTGAAAAAGATGAAAGACGAAAAGGGCGAGGCTTCTTTCCCCATGAACAAAAACGGTGCTACTTGGGTCGCTTTTGAGTACGACAACATGGGCACCGGTCTGCTGCCCATCGGCGTTCGCTACGATGACAGCAGTGCTACCGTCGTACCTGTTCTGGAGCAGGAAGACATCAAAGCATCGCTCAGCACATTCCATGAGTGGTATCAGGAAGGCATCATCAACTCGGATGCTGCTACCAAACCCGAAGAAAACGCTTACAAACCTTGCAGCGTAGCACAGGGTTGGTCGGGCGCAGCCATCACCAGCTGGGGTCCCCAGATGGGCGTTGAAGCTGTTGCAACCAAGCTTGGCCCCACCGTTATCTCGAACGACACCGTTCGTGGTTCGCTGAACTGCATCTCGGCAAACTGCGCTTACCCCGAAAAGGCTTTGCAGTTGCTGGAACTGGTAAACACCGACAGCTATGTTCGTGACCTGCTGTACTACGGCGTGCAGGGCGACAACTGGGATTACACCGACGACACCAAAGAGTGGGTACACAAGAACAATGCCGACTGGACCATGGCTGGTTACACTCAGGGCAGCTTCTTCGCAGTTACTCCCAGTGACGAGTTCGATTTCAACCAGTACGACGAAGTAAAAGAGCTGAACGAAAATGCAGAACCCTCCGTTCTGTTGGGCTTCACTCTGGACATTACACCCTTCAAAGATCAGCTGGCAAACTGCGTTTCCATCTACGAGCGTTATAAGGGCGAGCTGCTTTCCGGTACTCATCCCACTGATGAGATCGTTTCTCAGATCATGACCGAAATGCGTGCTGCCGGTTTTGACGACATCGTTGCACAGTGCCAAGAGCAGGTAGACGCATTCATGGCTTCCAAAGCATAATTGCTGACTAAGCCGAACCATTCACAATCAATCTGATATAGAGAGGCCGTCGCTCAGCACGGACAGAAGAAAACACCACTGCGGGGTCTGCCCGTATAAAACAAATTGATTTTTGTATGCAGTGTTTTCGCTGGCCCGGCTTTGCGGCGGTCTTTTTCTGAAAAATACATAACCATTCGAAATCGAGGTTTGCACCATGAAACAGCATTCCATTCGTACTGTGTACGTCGTGCATCATTCCCATACCGACATCGGCTATACCGACCTGCAAGAACACGTGATTGCATTGCAGGTAGACTATATCCGCAGCGCATTACAGTTGATGCGTCAACCCGAAAATCAGGCGTTCCGCTGGAACTGCGAAACCCTGTATTGTGTTGAAGAATTTTTTAAAACTGCCGACCCAAGCGAGCAGACATTCTTTTTGCAGCTTGCAAAAGAGGGCAAACTGGGGCTTTCGGCAAACTACCTGAATTTTACCGATCTTTTGGATTGTGGCATCTATGCACGTCGCCTGAACGAGTGGTGCGCTCGTTTTCAGCAGGCAGGCATTCCTCTGAAAACCGCCATGTGTGCCGACATCAACGGCATCTCTATGGGGCAGCGTGATGCCATGATTGCCAACGGCATCGAATTTTTGTATACCAACATTCATTGTCACCATGGTATGTATCCTTTGTATCAAAACCAAAACGCCTATTTCTGGGAAAACCGTGAGGGGAAAAGGCTTTTGGTGTGGAACGGCGAGCATTACAACCTGGGAAATGTTTTGGGGCTGCGTCCAAATCACACCCCCAATTTTATGACGATGGACCGCTTGGGGAATGCGCCGCTTCCACAAGATGATGTGGAAGCACTGGCACAGCATTTGGACGATTACCTGACCGAATGCGAAGAAAATGGCTATCCGTACGATTTTATCCTTGCTTCGGTTTCGGGAGTATTCAGCGACAACGCCCCACCCGAACCGCTGATTTTGCGCACCATCGAAGGATTCCAGAATAAATATGGCTCACAGCTTGAAGTGAAGATGGTAAGCTTGCAGGAACTGTATGATGCTATCGCCCCCAAACTGGCAAATGCCCCCGTTTATCGTGGAGATTTAAACGATTGGTGGGCAAACGGCGTGGCATCTACTCCGTATGCCGTCAAACATTATCTGGGCGCACGCCGCAATTATCAGCTTGCACGTCGCTTGGACAGCGCACTGGAGCAAAATCAGCCCACCCTCGTGCGTGAAGCGGAAGACAACCTGCTTTTGTATGCCGAACACACTTGGGGACACTCCGCAAGCATCACTAATCCGTACGAATCCATGGTACTGGATATGGACTTGCTCAAAACTGCATACGCATCCCGTGCGCACCAAGCCACTGCCCGTATGCTGGGGCGCATTGCCCGTGAACAGGGGGATATTTTACGCTACTACGATATCGACGGCAGTATTCGTGTGTATAATCCCACCTAGCGTTCGGGAGCGATGGCGGTCGAATTTTATGTGGAAACCATGCCCCAAAATCTTCCTGCCGCTGTTATCCGCTGTCAAGACGGCACCGAGCTTGCCTGTCAGGTAAGCCCTCACCCTCGTGGCAGACGCATCACCTTTGTTGACACTTTCGGACCCAACGAGGTAAAAGAATACCGCTATGCCCGTACAACGGCACCTGTGCAACATTTGAACACCCGTCAATGCTATGTAGGTGCAGAACGGGTGAAAGACATTGTAAACAACTACGAAACTACCAGTTATCAGCTGCCGTATCAATTTGAAAATTCCTTTTTCCGCCTGCGCTATAAGCCTGGAAAAGGGCTGTACCGCTTGGTAGATAAACGCAGCGGACGGGAATTGATCCCATCCGACGGTATACCGTTCTTCACACCCGTCTACGAATGCACCCCTGTTCGCAATGACGGTATCTGTCCTGCCGAACAGGAACGCCGCTTGCTGGGACGAAATGTAAGAGGGCAACATTCCTGCCAATCGCCCGCACATCTCGACGAAGTGATATGCGAAGAACATGGAGATGTTTTCACCGTTCTGCGTCTTCGCTGTTCAATGCCCGGCAGTGTACACTGCGACGTCGTTTTGAAGCTGTACGAGCAACTGCCCCGCACCGACCTGCGACTGGAACTGGGAAAAACACTTTCCACCGACATCGAAAGCGTTTATCTCCCCCTTACCCTTGCACTCGACCAACATCAACTCTGGTTGCGCAAAGGCGGCAGCGAGGCAATGCGCCCCGGTGTCGACCAACTGCCCGGAAGCGGCATGGAGTATAGCATGAGTGACGACGGTCTGGCGTGGTTGGACGATACCAGTGGCATTTTGCTGTCGGCTTACGATGCTCCCCTGTTCTACTTTGGGGAACTCGAACATCATCCTATCCGCTTGTGCGAAAATCTTGCTGCCGACAACCATCGTCCCGTTTGGAACTGGCTGATGAACAACACATGGGAAACCAACTTTAAGTTGGATCTTTCCGGATTTACCGAATATCGCTACACACTTTGGCTGACCGACGAAACCGACCCCGAATCTGCGATGGACCTGCTGCACGAACTTCAATTCCAGCCGGTCGTGCGCATCATCGGCTGACTGTTTTAACTACTTATAAGGAGGCTTATTATGGCTAAGATCATTGGCAACGCTTTGCCCAACATTCCATGGCAGGACCCCCCTGCAACCACTCGTACCCCTTTGTGGCGTTACGATGCAAACCCCATCATCGGCCGTGACGGAAACGCTCGCTCCAACAGCGTATTTAACAGCGCAGTTGTTCCTTTTAAAGATGGCTTTGCCGGCGTGTTCCGTTGCGATAGTCTTTCCATCAGTATGGATCTTTTCGCCGGTTTCAGCAAAGACGGCATCCACTGGGAAATCGACGACACCCCCATCCATTTGGTAGGCGAAGACCCCGAAGTGACAAAACGGGAATATCGCTACGACCCCCGTGTTTGCTACATGGAAGGCAAATACTATGTAAGTTGGTGCAACGGTTATCACGGCCCCACCATCGGTCTTGCTTGGACCGAAGATTTCAAAACTTTCCATCAGCTGGAAAACGCTTTCTTGCCCTATAACCGCAACGGTGTTTTGTTCCCCCGCAAGATTCAGGGACGCTATATGATGATGAGCCGTCCCAGTGACACCGGTCACACTCCGTTCGGCGATATTTTTGTCAGCCAGAGCGAAGATATGGTATACTGGGGACGTCACCGTTATATGATGGGTGCTGTCAGTGGCGACGAATCCGCATGGCAGAGCCTGAAAATCGGCCCCGGCCCCATCCCCATTGAAACCGACGAAGGCTGGCTGCTTATCTATCACGGTGTCATCAATACCTGCAACGGCTACGTCTACCGCATGGGCGCAGCTTTGCTGGACATCGACGAACCGTGGAAGGTAAAAGCACGAGGAAAAGATTACATCCTTGCCCCGCATATGCCGTATGAGTGCATGGGCGACGTTCCCAACGTCACCTTCCCCTGCGCTGCCCTTGCCGACGCTGAAACCGGTCGCATCGCTGTATATTACGGCTGCGCCGACACTGTCACCGGCTTGGCATTTACGACCGTCGATCGTGTGCTCGACTACATCAAGGCAAATTCGTTTTGACCTTCCCCCTTACGAAAGGAGTTTCCTATGGATACAATGAGTTTTTTGGACAAACGTGTCAACGGGATCTGTAACGAACTGAAAAAACTTTCGGTAAAGCAGAAATTCCCCACCGAAAATTGGCTGTATAAACCGGGCAATTTCCTGCGTCCCGAAGATGCCGACGCCGACACCGCCCCCTTTGAGCCGTTCGATTGCCGTACCATGCACTGGTACGGTCCCGACAAGCACTACTGGTTCCGTGCGGATGTCACCGTTCCGCCCGAGATGGACGGCAAACCGCTTTGGATGCACGTATGCACCCAGATCGACGAATGGGACGACGCCAAAAACCCGCAGTTTTTGCTGTTTGTAAACGGTGTAGTCACACAGGGCATCGACATGAACCACCGAGATGTTCTGCTGGACCGCTGCGCAAAAGCCGGCACCCAGTATCGCTTGGAGCTGCAAGCATACACCGGTATTTTGCACACCGAATTCAACCTCATCGTTGACCTGCGTGAGGTCGACCCCGAAATCGAGGGATTGTATTACGATTTGGTCGTTCCCCTGCAAGCATTCCCTCGCTTGGAAGCAGACGGAAAAGCTCGCCGTGATTTGGAGCGGGTGCTGAACGAAGCCGTAAACCTGCTCGACCTGCGCACCGCTTACAACGAAAATTTCTATTCCAGCGTTGCTGCGGCCCGCAGCCATCTGGACAAAGCCCTTTATACCGACCTTGCAGGCAACGATGAAGTGATTGCAAGCTGCATCGGTCACACTCACATCGACGTCGCTTGGTGGTGGACGGTCGCTCAGACCCGTGAAAAGGTATGCCGCAGCTTTGCCACCGTGCTGAAGTTGATGGAAGAATACCCCAACTACAAATTCATGTCCAGCCAGCCCCAACTGTACTACTTCTTGAAACAGCGTTATCCCGAACTGTACGAGCAGATCAAACAGCGAGTAAAAGAGGGTCGTTGGGAACCGGAAGGCGGTATGTGGGTAGAAGCCGACTGCAACCTGACCAGCGGTGAAAGCCTTGTGCGCCAGTTCCTGTACGGCAAACGTTTCTTCCAAGAGGAATTTGGTCTGGACAACCGCATTTTGTGGCTGCCCGACGTATTCGGTTATTCCGGCGCACTGCCCCAGATCATGCACAAATGCGGCATCGACTACTTTATGACCACCAAACTGGCATGGAACCAGTTCAACAAAATGCCCTATGACACTTTCCTGTGGCGTGGTATCGACGGCACCGAGATTTTGACCCACCTTGTAACGACACTGGGCGTTGGACAGGACGAAAAAGACTTCTTCACCACCTACAACGGTCTGCTGCATCCTGACGCTATCATTGGCGGCTGGCACCGTTATCAGCAGAAAAATATCAACAACGATATTCTTATCTCTTACGGCTACGGTGACGGCGGCGGTGGTCCCACCCGTGAAATGCTGGAAACCTCCACACGTATGGAAAAAGGCGTGGAAGGCTTGCCGAAAGTACGTCAGGCATTTGCCCGCACGTATTTCGAAGAACTCGACCAACGTGTTCGCTCCAACCGCCGTCTGCCCACTTGGGAGGGAGAGCTGTACTTTGAATATCATCGTGGCACCCTCACTTCGATGGCTCGAAACAAACGTTCCAACCGCAAAGCTGAGTTGCACATGATGGATTTGGAACTGCTGAGCGTATTGGCAAAAGCAAAGCTGGCATACCCCACCGAAGCGATCGACCGCCTGTGGCATGGCATCCTCATCAACCAGTTCCACGACATCCTGCCCGGTTCTTCGATTCGTGAAGTATACGAAGTGACCAAGCAGGAATACGAAGAAATGGAAAGCGAGATCTCCTCGCTGACCAACGAGCGTTTGGCTGCTTTGACCCCTGCCGGCAATGCTACCACCATCTTCAACACCACCGGCTTTGAGCGCAACGACGTTGTTGAACTGGGCAGCTGTGATGCTGCTGCACTGGTCGATGAGAACGGAACCGTTTACCCCGTACAGCAGACCGCAAACGGGGCAGTTGCCTTTGTGAAAGCTCTGCCTGCAAAGGGCTATAAATCTTTTGCTCCGACCACCGCAGCCCCTGAGCGCACCCCCTTTACCCTGAGCCAAGACGGGCGTTCGTTGGAAACCCCGTTCTATCTGGTACACTTCGACGAGAACGGTCAGATCGACGGATTGTTCGACAAAGAAAACCGCCGTCAGGTGCTTCAGGCAAACAAAACAGGCAACCTGCTGCGTGTATTTGAAGATAAGCCCATCTACTATGATAACTGGGACATCGACATTTACTACACCGAAAAATTCTGGGACGTTTCCGACCTGAGCAGCTTCCAGTGGACCGAAAACGGTGCTGTTCGTGCTACTTTGCACATCGAACGCAATTTTAGCAACTCGACCATTGCACAGGACATCCACTTCTACGCTGACCTGCGCCGTATTGACTTCGTGACCACTGTCGATTGGAAAGAGCATCAGCATCTGCTGAAAGTGGAATTCCCCATCAACGTTCACACCGACGAGGCGACTTTCGAGGTACAGTACGGCAACCTGACCCGCAAGACCCACTCCAACACCAGTTGGGATAAAGCCCGCTTCGAAAGCTGCGGTCAAAAATGGGCAGACCTGTCGGAAGGGCACTACGGCGTCAGCCTGCTGAACGACTGCAAATACGGTCATTCGGTGAAAGATAGCTGCATTTCGCTCACCCTTATCAAGTCCGGCGTCGAGCCCAACCCCACCACCGATCAGGAAATGCACTACTTCACTTATTCGCTCTATCCCCACGCCGAAACATGGCGTGCCGGTGGTACCGTGCGTGAGGCGTTCTTCCTCAACCAGCCCGCTTTGGCTGTTGCCGGTGGCTGTGCAGGTGAATCTTTCTGCCTTGCATCGGTCAGCGCACCCAATATCGTGGTCGAAACCATCAAGCAGGCTGAGGACGGCGACGGCATCATCGTGCGTATGTACGAGAGCGAAAATGCCCTGACCGAAGCTACTCTGGACTGGGGTATGCCTGTTTCTTCCGCCGAAAGCTGCAACTGCTTGGAGCAGGCAGACGGCGAACCTGTTTCTGTGGAAAACGGCAAGATCCACTTCACCATCAAACCCTACGAAATCAAAACCTTGCGCATCCGCTAAGCACTTGCCTGCGCATTGAAATTGACTGAACAACTGCGAGGAACTGGATATGGATACAAAATTTTTACCACAGCCCAAACAGCTCACCTTTGACCAAGGTACGCTGACCTTTACCCCTCATACCCGCATCGTTTTGTCCCCCTCTGTTGCTCCGCAAGCGTTGCTGTATGCACAAATGCTTCAGCAAGCCATCTGCACCCATGCCGGACTTTGTCCGGCACTGGGACGGGGCGAATCGCAAACAGGCGACATCACCTTGTCGATCGACACTGCCCAAACTGTCGGTCATTACACGCTTTCGGTCTGCACAACAGGCATCTCGCTCGTTGCTGCCGACGACGAAGCCCTGTGCAACGCTGTGCAGACACTCATCCAGCTGGTACAGCAGCACGGTGCCATGGTGCCTTGTCTGCACATCGCCGACTTCCCCAACCTTGCACACCGTGGCTATTATCAGGACTGTTCCCGTGGGCGTGTTCCTACCTTGGGCTATCTGAAACGAGTTGCCGACCTGCTTTGCCGTTACAAAATCAACGAATGGCAGTTGTACATCGAACACACCTATCTGTTCCGCAACCTGTCCGAAGCATGGCGTGACGACACCCCTTTGACCGCTGACGATATTCTGGAGCTGGATGCATACTGTGCCGCCCGTCACATCGAACTGGTACCCTCTTTGTCCAGCTTCGGGCATATGTACAAAATTTTGTCTACCAAGACCTGCTGCGACCTGTGTGAACTGCCCGATTCGGAGAAGATCCCTTTCAGCTACACATACGCCGGCTCGCATCACACGCTGAACGTATCCAATCCCAACGTGGTAGACTTCATCAAATCACTTATCGACGAGTATCGTCCCCTGTTCCGTTCCAAAAAGTTCAACATCTGCGCCGACGAAACGTTCGACCTCGGTAAAGGACGCAGCAAAGAACTCGCCGACCAACTGGGCGAAAAGGCTCTGTATGTACAGCACGTAAAAGCTTTGTGCGAATATCTGGTAGAACAAGGCTGTACCCCCATGTTCTGGGGCGACATCATGTGGCGTTTCCCGCAGAGCTGTGCCGAACTTCCGAAAGAAACCATCTGCCTGAACTGGGGCTACCTGCCCAACCAGCGAGAAAACGAGATCCGTGACATTGCTGCAAGCGGTATCACACAGTATGCCTGTCCTGGTGTTTGTGGCTGGAATCGTTGGTTCCCGTTGTATCACAACGCATACTCCAACATTCGTGCCATGTGTCACCATGCCCATAAGTACAACGCCATCGGTCTGCTGAACACCGATTGGGGCGACTATGCCCACATCAATGACCCCCGCTTAACCATTCCCGGCATTTTGTACGGCGCAGCATTTGGCTGGAATGCACAGCCCATCGAATTCGACGAACTGAATCGCACAGTTTCCCGCATTGGCTATGGTGACACCTCCGAGCAGCTGATGGGTTCTTTGGCTGACCTTGCCGACCACGAGATTTTTGACTGGCAGCACGCCGTAAACTGGATCGAAGGCGATTCGAACCGTCGTGCCGAACTGCTTGCCGAACTCGACTTTTCCCTTGTCGAACAGGCAAATGCAGCCATCCGCAGCGCACTTGACCGTGTACTGGCTTGTTCTTCGACACTGCCTGCCGGTGAAAAGGAGATCATCAGCATCGCCTCGATCACTGCCGAAAGTGTTCTGCTTTGGAACGAGATCGGCTGTTGGATAAACGGCGAGCAAGCCCCGAATTTCGAACTGGCAGAACGTCTGGAGCACTGGTATGCACTTTATCTGCAACAGTGGCGTCAGGTAAGCCGTGAAGGTGGCTTGCATCACCTTACTGCACTGATTGCATCATATGCCGACCTACTGCGTGGACGTCATATCGCCTAATTTTTGCTAAACGCATCTTTGGGGCGTATCTGAAACATCGAACGTTTTGATTTTCAGATACGCCCCCATTGTACTTTTAAGGAGGAATCTTCATGTATGCGTATCAAAACCCACAGCTTTCCATCGAACAGCGCATCGACGACCTGCTTTCTCGTATGACGCTACGGGAAAAAATCCTACAAACCGACCAATACTTTTCCGGCGACTTCACCACACAAGACGAAAACGGCGTAGTCACTTCGTTAGACCTTGACCGTTTAGACGAACTTTTGCAGGGGGACAGTGTAGGCAGCATCCAGTTGCGTGGCATGAGTGCTGCACAAGCCAACGCCGTTCAACGCTATGCTCTCGAAAAAACACGGCTTGGCATTCCCTTTTTGTTCAGTGAAGAAGCCTTGCACGGTCTGATGACCGGCAAAGCCACCAGTTTTCCGCAGCAGATCGGTCTTGCTGCCACTTTCAACCCCTCTCTTGGCTACAAAATGGGGCGAGCCATCGCTACCGAATCCCGTGCGCAGGGCATTCACGAAACATACAGCCCTGTCATGGACTTGATTCGTGACCCTCGCTACGGTCGTGGGGAAGAATCTTACGGCGAAGATACCCATCTTTGTTCGGAATTTGCACGGGAAGTGGTGCGTGGAATGCAGGGCGACGACCTTTCTGCCAACGATACCATTGCTGCCGAACCAAAACATTATGTCGGCTACGGCAATCCGGTCGGCGGGTTGAACTGCGCCCCCTGCACGATGGGTCGGCACGATGTTTTCAGCGATTGCCTGCCCGTTTTTGAAGCTGCATTTGTAGACGGTGGAGCAAGCAACGCAATGTGCAGCTACAACTCGATCGACAGCATCCCTGTTTCGATGGATCACGAACTTCTCACCGACGTGCTGCGTGGTCAATTCGGAATGCCCGGTTTCGTGCGCACCGACCTGACTGCCGTTTCTCGCCTGTACGATTGGCATTTTATCGCCCCCACTCCTGAAGAAGCCATTCGCCTCGGTCTGGAAGCCGGCGTAGACCTTCAACTGTACGATTTTCCGCACGATGTATGGCAAGACTCCATTCAACACCTCATCGAAAGCGGAAAAATGGACGTTTCGGTTCTGGACACCGCTTGTCGCCGTATTTTACGCATGAAATTTCGACTGGGTTTGTTCGAACACCCCTACACCGACGAGTCCCTTTCTCCGCAAGTCCTGCGCTGCCAAAACCACTTGGAATTGGCAAAGCAAATCGCACGGGAGTCGGTCGTACTTTTGAAAAACGACGGGATCCTTCCTCTATCCAAAAAGCTGAACTGTATCGCCGTTATCGGCCCCGGTGCCGATACTCCCGCACTGGGCGATTATTCTGAAACCCGTGGACGAATCGGGACGATTTCCGTTTTGGACGGCATCCGAAACGCAGTCGACGAAAACACCCGTGTGCTTTTCGCCCGTGGCTGCAACTTTTTGGGGCAGGCTTTGCATCCGTTTGACCCCGGTATGCTCTGCGACGAGGACGGAAACCCCGGCTTGACCGGACGTTACTACAACGGTGCTGTTCCAAACGGAACACCCGTACAAACACGCAACGATCGAACGATCAATTTCAACTGGATATTCGCTTTGCCTCACCCTGCATTGGATGCCAACTGCTTCAGCGTAGCTTGGACAGGTTATGTTTGTATGCCTCGTACGATGGACGGCTGTATTGGCTTGAGCACACAGGACAGTATGCGACTTTATATCGACGGAAAATTGATGATCGACGGATGGGGTGCCGATAAAAGTGCCGACCAAGCACTCGATTTTCACTTTGAAGCGGGCAAGCGGTATGCAGTGCGGATAGAATTTACCAACGACAACCGTGGCGCAAGGGTCGTATTCGGATACAGTGCCGGACGTGAAGACTTTGAAAGTGCCGTACAAGCAGCGCAACAAGCCGATGTTGCCATCGTCTGCATGGGTGACAACGAAGAAACAAGTGGCGAAAACTTCGACCGCACCAGCCTCGACCTGCCCGGACGTCAGTTGGAACTGCTAAAAGCCGTATACTCCACCGGAACCCCTACCATTTTGCTGTTGCAAAGTGGTCGACCTGTAAGCTGCAACTGGGAAAACGATCATCTTCCCGCCATTCTGGAAGCATGGTTTCCCGGTGAACAGGGCGGAACCGCTGTGGCAGAAGTTTTATTTGGCGATGCTGCCCCCTGTGGACGCTTACCCATTACCTTCCCCCGCAGCGTAGGGCAAATCCCCTGCCATTATAGCCGCCGTCCCGGTGGCGGTAAACGCTATGTGGAAATGGACTGGCTTCCTCTCTATCCATTTGGATACGGCTTGACCTACACGACGTTTGCATTTTCGGATTTAACACCAAGTGCAAGCAAAATTTCTCCGCAAGAAAGTGTTCAGGTTTCTTTTATTGTCAAAAATACCGGTGCTCGGCATGGTGTAGCTGTTCCGCAAATTTATGTGCGTGACTATTTCAGTTCGGTGGTAAAACCGGAACGTCAGCTTGCAGCTTTCACCCGTGTAGAACTCGCACCAAACGAACAAAAACGTGTTACACTTACCATTGGAACACGTGCCTTGCGTACACTTGGCGCAGACTATATTTGGCGGGTAGAGCCGGGCGACTTTGAAATTCAGCTGGGCGACAACGCCGAAAACATCCTGTTGCGTGCCAATCTGAGCGTAGAATGATAAAACTATTTCTCATATAAACAAAACAGGCTGGTACCCCTTTGAGAGTTGCCAGCCTGTTTTTATGTGTAAAAATATTGTGGGTTATGGAAAAAGTTCTTCCTGAGAAACAAAGGCAAAGTCGAAAGTTTTTTCCTATAGTAGAAATTTCACAGACTTTGAATCGCCTTTTGAAAAAAGGCTTGCGAAAACCCCACCTTTTGAAAAAGGTGGACGAAAACTTTTATCACAACAAAAGGGGAACATCCGTAAGCATCTCTTGATGCTACGGATGTTCCCCTTTTGCTGTT
>CALWZD010000066.1 GCA_944385945.1 uncultured Anaerofilum sp.
GAGTATTCTTCCAACTGGAATTCGCCCTGATAGAGCAAACTGCCGTCGTAACGGTACAATTCGCCGTTCCCGTTGATACGGCCATTTTCCATCCGACCACAAAAAATCACCTGGTCGTTGGTTCTGGTCAGCAACTCTACCTTTCCGCTATACCCCAGCATTTCTGTGCTGTTTATGTACATCCTTTTGACAAAAAATTGTGCCTGCACCGCCGGAAAAACAAACTTGACCAATAAAACGACTGCCACCAAAGAAATCGCTGCCACCGTAAAAACCAGTTTTTTTGCAACATAGCGTTCTCCAATGGCTACATAGCCTTTGAGCGTTTGGGGCGGTTTGGCGATCTGTTTTACATTTTGGTCGATGTCGCCTACGACCTTGTTTACAAAGCTGTTTGGGTTAAGGGCAAAACGAATCTTTCGGTACAAGTGATTGATGGGGCGTGTAAGTGTACGGGACAGACGCTGTGCGCCGTATTTCAGCACCTGATTTAGATTGAAATTATTCTGAAATTTCATTTCACGCCCCCTACTCGGTGATCTGAAGTGTGCCGATGTAATCGAATGTTTCGGCACCGCTTACCGCAGTGTTATCCTTATCCATCATAAAAATCAAGTACACAAGAATGGCGATCAACACACCTGCTGCCAAAACCGGACGAAGCACTCGTCCTATCTGCTTGACCGATTCCCACACACGAAACGGCATTCCTGTTTGCGGTACCGGTTTTATGGGGCCTTGCAGCTTGTTGTAAAGCTTTACAAACTCTTGGTAAAGGTCTTGCAGCCCACCGTAAAATTCCGCCAAACCATTGATAAACTTTTCCAGTTCCGCACAGCTGCGCTGCTCCAATTCTTGGGCAAAAAGCTGTTCCAAAAAGCTCCACAGCGAATCGGTGACCATTGCTTGCGTTACATCAAAATACCGCTCAAAATCCTGTAATTCGTACCGAAAGCCGATCTCCATCGACGGGGATACACACACCCTGTCCATATCAAAAATATGCTGTTGAAAGTACAGTGGCATTTTGTATAAAATCATTTTTTGCAACAGGTTCAGTACGATCTGCATTCTTTCACGCAGGTCGCAGTGTTCCCGTTCCATTTTTTCGGATAATGTGGGGAAATCGCTGTATCGAAACACCCCGTACAGGCTGTCTTCTTGCGGAAAACTGCCTGCAAAATCCAGAAAGGTCTTTTCCCTGTCCAATTCCAAAAATATCGGAACAAGTTTTTGGGCAAGGGATTGATTTTTAATTTTCACCAGCAGATAATCGCTGGGAGGCTGCTGGTCGTAGTCACGGCAGAGATAGCTTTCTGTCGCTTCACAGCGGTTTCGTAGTTGGATCACCGTGAATGTTTTTTCCAGCGATTGTATCAGCATCGTAACAAGCATTCCTTTCTCAAGATGGCGGTCAATTCATCTTTAACTGTTCCCGCACAACGACAAACGCCGAAGCAGTCATTTCGGGGTTCGCCATTGATTGTGCCGTGATCTCGTATACACCGGCAGTATTGGGTGCGGTGTACATTCCGTTTTTGTCGATCACACCTCCGGCGGGATGTTTTACCGACCATCGTATGCGGCTGTCCTGCATTTTGGGGCAGACCGCCTCAAAACAAACCGTTTCCAACGTGTGGACTTCGGTCATATTGGGTTTAATGAACAGACTGGTTTTTTCGCTTTCCTGCAAAACATCTGCCATATCCCGAATGGCAGTCCAGTGGATCTTCACATACCGCTGTGGCGATGTTGCCGTTAGGCGCAGACCCACCTTAAACGTTCCCTCTGCCATATTCAATTTCAATGCCAGCTCTGCACCGAATTGTCCGTTTTCCTCATCAAACACTTCCGAAGAACCTGCGTACACATCTTTTCCCTGTGCTGTGACACTTTCCATCGACAACAGGATCGTTACCATGCCAAGCCCCAGCCCATGGGAAATATCGTTGGAGAAGAAACGCTCGCCTTTTCTTCCGCCCAACCCCAAGTCGATCAGCACTGTGCCTGTATTCATCTGCAACGTCTGCTTGCTGTTTTGGGGCTGTGGAACATTTGCCACTGCCGAAACTTCCTGCTTGTTTGCCCGCAGCTGCTGCAACTCCTGTTCTGTGATTTGGTTGAGGACAGAGGAAAGCGGAAGATTCAAAATCGGCTGTTGTGCAGCCAAATTTTCCACCTCGCTGATAGAATACCGTTTTCCGTTGCGGATCAACAAGATCCGTGCCAAATAGATGCTTTGTTGGTCGTTGTTTTCTACAATTTCCTCCATCGCACTGTTGTAATATTGGCGCATGATCTGCTGTTTTACGCTGCCTGCGATGATATTCGTGCGGTTTTCGGCAGACATCTCGACATCCAGTTGTGTCGAACCGATCCACAGTTTTGCACTGCCCTGTTTTACCGACAAAATGCCGTTGGTATCCTGCACCGACATCGCTTTTACCGGAAAGCGCAGTTCGTACCGTGTATTTTTTTCCAGCTTGCTTTCGTCAAATTCTACTTCGATACGGTTACTGCCCTGATATTGCAGATAGGTCAGTTCCAGTTGGTAGGAAAATTTTACCGGCTGGTTTTGCCCCAGATTTTCCACGACGACCACCAGTTCCATTTCTCGCTGAGTGGTCAGATACTGAGGGCAGATCTGGCTGATCTTCACTCCGTTGTCCCAGTACAGGGTTTGAATATTTTGATAGCTGCTGATGGCACCGAACCGCTTTTCGTCGGGACCTTTTTCGGTGAGGAACAGCCGATAGCCCTCCCGATACTTGTTGTATTCCACCTGCTGCAAAGAAGCTCCGCTGCCTGCAATATTGTGTACGGGGTCTTTTTCGGTTTCGGCATATTCCACGCACAAATACAAGATCTCGTTTGCATTTCCACTTTGCTCCAGCGACATATCTTCTGTGGCTTGGAACCCGTCGATCAGCTCCAGCTTTTTGATGATGGGCATATCAATAACGATCTCACGCCCTGCAAAGTCCAGTGCAAGCCCCATTTCGATCGAGATGCTTTTGGTGTCTACCTCTACCACATTCATACCGCACACGATGCCTGTTCCCATCAAAAAGCGGTTTATCATACGGCGTTTATCGTTCATGTATTTTTGCTCGGTTTCAAAATCATCTACCGTAAGCAGTTTTCCGTAAAAGTAACGATTTCTTTCAAAGGGAAAATACTTTAAGTTTTTCACACTGATTTCTTCCTTTCTTCTGTTCCACCGACAGTGGTCAGGGGCACTGCAGATTGCCCGTTCAACTGCAACGGCTGATACTGTCCCAATACGCTGTTGATACCCAGATAGGAATAGCTATCCAGAAAAATATAAGGCTTCAATACGATCAGATTGATCTCCACCTGTGCGGGTTTCACGGTTTCGATCAGTTTCAAAATGGTCTGATACATTCGGTTGGAAGTGGCTGCGTCGCTGGGCAAGCAAACCGTGACCATGCTGGGATGTTCGCCGTATAATTGACGCAGCAATTTCATGCGTGAGATGTCCTTGCAAAACGGCTCTATTTCATACTGTTCCACCACATACGGCAGTTGCCCTGTTTTAAGCTGAACGATCTGCTTTAAAGACTCCACCGTTCCCTTGATGGAATATAGATACATTGCGTGGTGAAGTAACTGCCGAAGATTTTCTTCCTCCCACAGATAGCTTGCTTCTACACCAAGCCATTGAGCAAGCCAGTTCAAAAACTCCTCGTCGGCTGTGTCGATCTCCAAGTAGGAGGAAACTTCACGGATATTTTTATCCAAATCTTCGTACAACGATTGAAAAATACCGAGATAGCGTTCCAGAAAACTTTGGTTTTCGCCCTGATAGATTTCCGGCAGGTACTGCGTCCAGCTTCTTTTGGGAAAGGACAGCTGCACCTGCTTTACGGCTGGCGAGAGATTCCCTTGCCCAAACATCTGAATTTCGAACCAGACATATCTGCCTTTTATCTGGTGCAAAAGTATGTCCTGCGGATTTTGAACTTTCGCTGCCAAAAAGGGACGAAATGCCTGTTCTTTTTCCCAAATCGGGGCGTCACTTTGGAGATATTCTTCCAAATTTCGCACTGCTCCATGATAGTCGGTGACAAAAAGGCTGTCTGTGGAGTAAAAGCAGAACAGGATGGAGGCATCGCCCAAACTTTGGCTTTTTATCATTCCACGGTGCCAGATCGTCTGCTGTTCCAAGCAGTCGAGTACAGGGGAAAAGAAGACGCCACGTTCTCCGCTTTGCGGGTCTTTCAGACAGAGCCCTTTTTCATCCCACATCAGATTTTGCCAGAATCCTTTTTCAAAATCCGACGCTTTATTGAGCAAAAAATATTTTTCAGACTCTCTCATTCTGCACCTCTATTCTCCATCGAAAAGGTTATACTGCACACTGTTCAAATACACCAGCCCGTTGGGCGGCAGCAGTACATCGCCGCTGCGGTTTCGGTTGATATTGGCACCTTTTGCGTCGATTGCCAAAGAATCCACCGACAGCACACACTCCAAACGGTCGATAACGCCGTACAGTGTGCTGTATTGCACCGGATCGCCAAACACCCACTTTGCGGTATTAAAAAACTCCTGCACGGTTTCTTGTATCATGCGGTCGGCATTGTGGTAATATGGACGAATGCGGATCTCGGCAAAAATACTGATACCGACGTATTCGGGCGAAAGGACCCGAACTTTTGTGCCCATCAGACGGCACCGATCCAAAAGGGCATACAGATTTTGGCGGTATGCCTCGTTCAGCTTTTCCCGTTTTCCGTTCGAAAACGGCTGTACTACGATGTTCACGGTATTTTCTTCCCGATGATTTTCTGCGCCGTTCAACTTGGCGGAGGGAACACACCGACAGTTTTGAATCATCAAACCGGCGGCTTTTTTGACCTGCTGCTCGTAGTCTTGATAAGTGACCGCTCTTTGGGAGCGACGCAAGCAGACCCTTGCCCGCAAAAAGCACTCCTGCAAGCTTTCGGCTTGTTTTCCACCTGTGGCCACCCAATAATTCGTCATTCTCGTCTTTGGCAAATCCACAAGACCTTTGGATATTTGATGCTGTTTTACATTTCCGTCTATGCCTTCACTGGTCACCGCCTGTACCAGATAGATCGCACCTGTGGGAGCCATACCATGCTCGCCATCTCCAAACAGCAGCCTCCCCGACGATTCTTCGAAGCAATAATGGCGACTTTCCGGCAAAGATGCGTCAAAATCCATGACCTGCTGCCAGCAATACCACGCTCCATCCGGCTCCTCCACCATCACCTGCAAACGATCGCCCAGTATGTTTTCGATATTCACCTGATAGCTCTGTTTTGGGAATCCGTTGCCCACTGCCACCTTTAGATCCGCTGCATAACGCCCGTTTTGGTACAGTGTGCGTATCTGGGTCACTTCTTCGTCCAGTTCCAATTCTGCCAGCAGCATTCCGTTTTGTTGGGGGAGTTTGGTAATTTTTTCGGACGGTATTCGTTTATATCCCCCTTGCTGTTTTTGAAAAAATTTGACATCATCACACAAGCGATGCTGTAACGATACACTGACCCTTGGCGAACCGTCGACCACAAAATCTTGGTGATCTGCCAGCGTGTTACACTGCACCACCTGCAACATATTCGTATAAATGCCGGTAATCAGTGTCGGCACTTCGTACCAGCTTTGCTCCAACACGACCCGCAGCCAAAACACACCTTGCTCATCTTGGAGCATCGGTTCTTTCAATTCCAGTTCTACAAAACCGTTTTGCAAGAACTGATGCGAACCGTCTGCCACCACATTCGCTTGTTTCCAACCGAAAAACGTCCAATACTCCCAGCGCAATCTTGCCAACGGATAGAATTTATCCTCGTCTGTGAT
Source organism: uncultured Anaerofilum sp. (assembly GCA_944385945.1). Taxonomy (GTDB): domain Bacteria; phylum Bacillota; class Clostridia; order Oscillospirales; family Ruminococcaceae; genus Anaerofilum. The sequence continues at coordinate 5,851 of CALWZD010000066.1, forward strand.
GGCATTTCGCTGCACCTGATAGTCGTTAAAAATGCGGAAATAGAGTTTGAACGAATGATGCGCAGGCAAAGGGCTGTCGAATCCGATCAAAAATTCGTTACCGACACAAGGTTCTGTGCCAAACGGCAAAAAGCGGAACTCTGCCCCCTGCTCCATGCCGAAAAGATTCAACTCCTGTTGTACTTTACCGCAACGGGTACGCAGAAGCATCGGTCTTGCCTGTATCAACTGTTCGGTCTGGGTGGTTTCAAACGGGATCGTGTCGGCAAAAAACTGCTCTCTATTCTGCAAAATACGATCCTTTTCCACATTCGATATATGTAGCAGTGCTTCGGCAGGCTGCACCGACTGGGGAACGATCCCCAATAACTTTAAGAATTTGCGCTCGTTTTTTTCTCCGATTTGGTCTAGGTGATACTGCTGCATCTCTTTCAGCCACGAGAACAGCTCCAAAAATGTGATTCCGGGATCAGCTTCGTTGTAATTCGTCCATCGAGGATAAACACGGGCGATTTGATTTTTGGCATCCTCTAAAATTTCTTCAAAGCTTTGCTGATCCAGCTCAATTTCCGGCAGCATCGCATCACCTCCTATAAAGTTACCCTACGGTCAAATACAGGTCGTGCTGACCGCTTACAGGTAACGCAAACTTGTATTGATCCTGATGTTCCAAACTGATCTCTGCCCTTCTTCCGCTTTGCAGCAGATACACCGACAAAGACACTGATTTTATCTGTTTGATATTCGGCACACTCTTTAGCACATTGGTCAGCTGGGTCAAATTGGGCAAAACGCCGATCGTCCAGCCGTTTCCGTCAAAGTTTCCATCAATGGGATTTATAAAATCGGACAGCTTTTTTTCGGCGATGTTCTTCACTTGAAAAATTCGGTCGAAGCTGTCTACCGAGATCTCTGCATTGACACAGATCTCCAAAAATTGCGGCTCTGCAATAAAAAGCTTACCGCTTTCGATCAACTGACGGCTCACCTTGTCTTTCAGGTAGTTCATCACCTGCTCCTGCACCATATCGAAATATTTTCTTCCGCCGAAATAATCTTTTTGCAGCAAAACAAGGGTCACTGCACCGGGCATTCTTCTTCCAAGTCCATCTAGCCCCGAAAAACATTTCACCTTGTATATCGTCCTGCTTGCCTCACGGGCTAGGCTTTCGTAGTCACTGGCAGTCACCGCTCTTGCACGGTGGCTGAAAAATGCAGCCATCCTTGCCATCGCCTCTGCGGCTGTTTCGGGATCGCTGCCACCCACTGTGGGTTCCGGATTGCTGACCCCGTGGATATAGGCGATGGTTCGGTTTAGACGGTTGATCTTTCCGGTTTTTTGATTGCCCGCTTGCCCCCCACTGGTGGAATAGCGCACAAGGATGCTTTCGTACTGTTGGGCAGTCGGAATTTTTCCGCATTTTCCGTCCGAGAAGAAAATCTTCCCCTCATTTCGGTCTACCCGATACCATCTGCTTGTTGGTTTAGCAAGTACAAAGTCCTCTGTTTCCTCCCAAAGTACCCAAACATCGGTGACCATTCCTGTTTCGTCGACCGTTTTCTGCACACGGTTTTGTTTTTCCAGACGCTCGAGTTCCTTATCCTCGATTTGACCTGTTTCGCACACCCACACCTCTACTTGATAGAGATGTCTGTCAGGCAGTTGACATACTTTATATTCCTCATGTGGCTGGATGCGGAACCGTTCTTCTTCTCGGCTGCGAATGTTCAGAATGCGTGTGGTATTCATCACGATCTGATCGACACAGGGATATACATTCGCTTTGTGATAAGTATCCTCAATATCGGTCACTCTCATCCAGTACATCTCTCTCGCAAACAACATACAACGCTGAAAATCCGATGCTCCCATCATGGTAACGATACCGCTTTTGGTCAAGCCTTGCGTTTCGTCCGCCAAATTCACTTCCCGCCAGCCTTTATGGCTGTAATATTCCCAGCGTAGGTTTGCAGACAGCCCCGGCAGTGTATTTTTCATTTGGAAAAACAACTTGATGGGGCCACCCTGCGGAGGAAATTCGAAGCCCAGATAGATCGTCCTCTCGGTCGTTTCCAACCTTTGGAACGGTCGCAGAGACACTTCCCGTTGTTGCAGTTGATGACCGGCTGTTCCGTGTTGTTCTAGCTGATTTTCCCATTCCACCCATAACGGCATCAAGCCTTGTGTGGGGTATGAATAGGAAAAACTGGTTTCTGACAGCAAAGGCGAGATGAAATTGCCCTTTGTTTTATACAGATTGTTGATTTTCAGCACTCTGGCACGGATAAAGAATGTATCGTGGGAATTGATAACGATTTTCTGCATATCCATCGGACAGCAAAAATCCATAATTTTCAGCTGCCCGATCGTTCCATATTTGGTAGTGAAAATATCACTGTATCGGTTATCCGCAAACAGCCGACCCCAGCCCTGACCGTTATAATACTCCCAAATCACTTCTTCTATGGTAATATCGTATTCCAAGTCGGGGCGAAAATCCGACTTTTTCATTATCATCTTCCAGTTGATCTCGGGGTTTTGGGGGTCGATCTCGACCGGAAATTTGAGAAAATCCATGTTGAATTTTAGCTGTATCTGTGCGCCTGCTTTGCACAAAACTTCCTCACAGCCAAAATATACCACATCATAAATGCCCATCCGTTCTCCAAAAGGTAGATATTCCGCCAAATTTTGGTCAACTCCGGAAGCATGAATCACATCCGGCAGCAATTCTTCAGCACGGGCACGTAAGGTTATTTTGTCGATGAATACTTTTTCAAGCTGAAAAACATCTTTTGCCTCGCAGCGCAGCCAGTACCCCTGTTTCCCAAAAAACTCCGCTTGTGCAAATGCGGGCGCACCGTCCGGACGGACAAGCAAAAGCTCTCGTTTTGCACCTGCCGTTTGCTGAATGGGCATCCATCCCTGCTCGGTGTAATAGCAAAATTCTATATTCCGTGCATCCAACATGGTACGATATAGTTCCAACATGGCAGGGGCTTTCAGCTGCGAACCAAAGTCCACCTCGATCGCCGAACGCTGGGTTAGTTTAAGGACGGTATCGTGGCAAAAATATAAAAAATGGCTTTGCAGGTTGCTGCCCGACGACTCGAACAAGCAAAAGGGAGCCGGATGCTCCTGGAAATTTTTTCTTTCGTAGCAATGGCAGATCGTATCGTTTTTTCCGTCGGTTTCGTAGATGGCTTCTATCCGAGCCGGAGTCACATACAAGTCGTTGACCGTTTCATAAATAAGGTCTTCTTGTTGGTCGTCGCTTTCTGCCACGGCTTGTGTTCCACGTGGAATTTCCACTCCCTGTTCCGCCTGTTCCCCCAAAAAGAAGGTAAGGTATCCATAGGCAGGCACTGCGGGGCGAATCTGCGCCTGTAAATGATTGAAAAACGAAAGCTGATTTTTTTCGGCAGACTGGTTGAACAGACGGATGGTCTGGGAAAACATCTCTGCGTAAACCATTCCCAAAGCCGAACCAATATCGGGATTTTCTTGGTCGAACCGCCACTCGGGTGTATAACTTTCCGAAAGAGAATGCAGTTTTTCCAGTATATCTTGCTTGGTTCGTTTATCAATGTCAGGAATTTTCATCTGCATCCTCCTCGCTTAGTCGGTTCCCTCGTTCAGGTAAAACGGATATACCAGATTGTAGGGATTGTTGGTAGACCTTACGATATAGCTTACATATATGTTCAGTTTTGCGGCATTTTCGCTGTCCACCTCGATATGTACCCGCAAATCGGTGATCCGTGGCTCCCAACGAATGATCGAAGATTCTACTTCCTGTTCCATCTGCACTAAGGTCGTGTAGTCAGTTTCTCCAAACATATACTTTGACAGACCACACCCAAAATCGGGGTTCATCATGCGTTCGCCTTTTCTGGTCATCAGAATAATGCGGATGGATTCAGCCACATTCTCCTCATAACCAGAAATCTGCATACGGCCTGTTACAGGGTCGACTTGAGGCGGAAACTTCCATCCCACCCCCAAAAACTCTTTTGCTTGTTCTCGCTCCAACATAACGATCCCCTTCCTTGCATCTGTCCTAAAACAGGCTTTTTGGATCAAACTTCAACAGCTTAGTTGATTTTCACCATGCTGCCCTTTATTTCCAACATCCCCGAACTTTCCACACCGGTTTTGGACATTCCTTTGATGGTCGTGGCACTTCCGCTTGCTTCCAGTGTACCACTTGCATTCAATTTCATCGAATCGCCCTTGATTTCGGTGGATTTCCCCTTTATTTGCAAACTGGAGTCTGCTTCTATCTGCACATTGGCTGCATTGGCTTTGATTTTTTTTCCTTCGCCGTCCAACAGCAGCAACTCTTTTCCCGCTGCCTGAAACGAGATCTTTTTTTCTGCCTGCACTGTGATAGCACCATTTTGACAATCCAGTTTCAAAAGATTTTTTCCGTCTTTATCTGTAATGGTGATGATTTGAGGCTTATCCTCTAATTTCATTTTCAATCCGGTCGCTGTTTGCACACAGATATTTTCTGCATCTTTTGTTTCTTCAAAAATGATTTCGTGCCCGCCCTTGGTACGGATCTTTTTTATTTCGTTTTTTTCCTTTGCGGTATTTTCCGGCAGTTTGTTTTCTTTGTTCCATATACTTCCAATGACGAACGGAAACTCCGCCACACCGTTGTCATATGCAACAAGCACTTCATCGTTTACCTCGGGGTGAAAGTACAATCCATACTGTAACCCTGCGTAAGGGGTCGCTACCGGAATCCAATCGGTGATATTTTCTTCTGATTCTTCCAGATGGATCTTCACCCTTACCATACCCGGATGGTCTTTATCCCAGTTTTGCACAACGGTGCCTGTGGTCATATGGTTTCCGCTTTGATTCACTTTTCGGCTGGACTTTTGCAGCTCGTCATACATCCCCATCGCTTTTTCTCCTTTTATCCACCAAGGTCAAGTTTTGTGATAAAGCCGGACGAATCCACGCTGTGCTCCACCTTTTTGATATAATAGTTTCGATTGAGCGGCGGCCCCAGACGGTCGCATTTGATAAACCGTCCCGGCACCAATTCCGGCAGTCCCATACAGGTGAGATTTGCATTGATGCCGTTTTCTTTTTCCTTACGGATGGCATCTTCGATCCAATCTTCTGCCTTTTTTCGGCTGTCGATACTGGGTGACGCATACACGGTTGGAGGCGGCGCACTTAGCTCCAGTTTTTCTACAAATTCCGACTGATAGGTTTTGCTTACATAGATCTCCTTTTGAGAATCCGGTTCTTTACCGATGACCAAAAATTTTTTTACCTGATAGTTCATGCTGGTAGAAAACGACACGATGCCACCACCCATCCATGTAAGCGTCAGGATGGGGCTGCTGTTTTTTGTTTTTTCCTGATAGTATACGTCTTCTCCCAAAACAAAAAAATCTTTGCCCATTTCTCTGCTCATGCGCATGACGAAATCGTAATCCGATTCTTTGTCTTGTTTTAGATGAAACGGCTCCGATGCTGCCGTATCTGCCTGCACATTCAAGGTTCCGTACAGTTTGCGGTATGGCTCCAACACTTTTTTTACAGCATCAGACGGAGATTTCACCTCGAGTTGGCGCACACGATTCGACTCCATCATCAATTTGCGCAAGTCCATCATCGTTATCCGCAGGGTGGGTGCCATGTTATACTCTATCTCTACTTCTGTGATAAAACCGACAAAAATCAGCGTCATCGAAGAATCATACCCGATGTCCACCTCTACTTTTTGCCCCACACACAGTTTTTTTAAAATGTCGGGGTAAAATCTTGATGTTGTTCGATCATACGCATTTGCCACTGTAAAATTACAGGTACTGGCACTGTCATACGAAAGCGAGATCCGCAACTCCTGCACCAAAATTTTTCCGGATTGGGTGATTTCGGTGCCATCGGCACGGATACGAAAAGCAGGATTTAAAAAATTTTTGTATTTTTGCACCAGCTTTTGATAGGTGTAACTACTCGTCATTAAGCTCATTTTTTCTGCTCATTCCCTTTCGCAATATAAAAAACTTACAGCGCAGGGATCTTCAGCACCTGCCCCGGATAAATATCCAACGGATTCATGATTCCGTTTGCCTTTGCAATAATGCGCCACGCTTCCTGATCGCCATATTCTTCCAAGGCTAAGTTCCAAAGCTGCATCCCTGCCGTAACGGTTCTGCGTTTGGTGCGGTCGGGCGACTCCAACGGCTGCCGACGTTTTCGTGCCGCAACATCCAAAACGGATTTCAGTGTCAGATCCAACTTCGCCCGCACCGGCGTCCCATCACTGGTAAACATGGTGTAACTTTGACTTACATCTGTCACCACGCCGTAAAAATTCAGGTCGCCCCATGAAAATTTCACTTCGGGGGGGCGGTGCAGATTCCCCTTGATATAAAGCAGATCGGTGATTTGTCGCACAACAGAGGCTACACTTTTGCTGGCGATCACTTCTACTTCATGGTTGGCTTTCATCACTCTACGCTCATTGGTATCGAGTTGCAAGCTAAGGGTCAGGGTTTGCAGGTTTCCGGCAACATATTGCATGATAGGGCCATCTATTCCCGGAACGACTGTTTCGGCATAATTTGCCGACTCGGAAAGATTATACTCGGTCGGATTGAACATGACCTCGACTTCTTCGGTCTTATTCTCGCCGTATATATACAATTTTGCCTTTTTTAAAGCCATACATCGACCCCTCTTTTTGTGCTGAAATTATCCGCCTCTGCGTTGACGTTCCAGCCGCATTTGTCTTTGGATCTCTTTCATGATCTGGTCTGCCAACTGGTGCGAACTTGGGATTTTGGGTTCCGAAACAGAATTACGACGCATCAGCTGTGTAATTTGTTCTTCTTGCTGTTTTAGTTGCTTTTCCAGCTTTTTCAAGGCACCCGTTTGCTGTTCCAGCTCTTGTGTCTGTTCTGTTTGCTCCTTTTTTATGGTACGCAGCTGATTTTGTGCCTCGATGGTCGGCTGTTGTGGCGGAGCATCCTGTTTTTGTGTCGTGCGACGATAAGAAAGTTCGCCCCTATCCGGATAGGAAAACGGTGAACTCCCCGAACGATTGCGCAAGGTCGATGCTTGCACCCCTGCTGCCTCCACCGCTGTCGATCGTACCGACAGATGATGGTGGATCGTTGTTATTTTGTTTGTCGAAGGCAACAGATTGCGATAGGCAGTTGTATTTTGCATTTTAACAAGCACATTTTGCTGCATGACCTGATTGATTCGGTGAAATTCGTTTCGGCTGAAAAGTTCTTTTACACCGTTTCCGACCAAACTTGCGCCAGACTTTTCCAACTCAACCAAAAATTTGCTCCACTGCTGCTGTGTTTCCAACGTTTTTTTGAGTAAGGTCACATTTTTTTCTGTGTTCTGTTTTTGTGGATTCAATTTACTTGTCGGCAGATTTGCAGATGGCTGTTTTCTCTCCGCCAGAGGCAATGTGCTGTGTTTTGGTGTAAATGTCGTTGTGCGATGTGCGGTTTGTGCTGCAGCTGTTTGTGGGTAAGTAAATCGTGATGGTTGCACCGAAGGCAGCGGTACTGATTTTTCATTTGACCGCTCGGATGCTCTGCTGGGCGACAAAGTTCCGTGCATTTTTTCGGCTTGCTTTTGAAAAATCACTGTCGGAACGTCTATTTTTTGAGCATTCAACACGGAACGTTGTGGCAATGCCGCTGTTTTTGGCTGTCTTTGTTGCGCAGAACTTTGAACCGATTTGCCTACAAAATTCTTCAAAGAAAAACTCTGCTTTGCCTGTTCGCTTATTTTATGTGTAGTAGCGATGCTGTTTTTAAAAAGCGTATGTGTTTCGGTGTGCCTTGTTGTCAATGTTGGAAACTGCCCCAACAAAGGTGTTATTTGCAGATATGGCACCATGACAAAGCTTTTTTCATCATAAAAAATGTTTTGTCCATTGTTTATTGCAGGTTGCTTATTCGACACGCTCCATTTTTGATTGTCTTTTGAAGAATCTCTATCCCTTTTTACAAAGTTTTGCGATGTTGAAGGTGTCACCTGATGCTGAATGTGACCTATTGTAAAATGATAAACAGCATTGTTCGTTTTTTCGGTTACTCTTTGCAGCAACTCCCGCTCTCGGACAAACCTTTCCCGATGGCTTACAGGCAAAAGCGATTCTTTTCTATGGAAAGGATTCGGCAATCCCTGTTGCACCGCTTGCATTTGCCGTACTGTCATGGGGTAAAACACATTTTGTGTTGACCACTCGTTACGGCTTGCAAACACATTCCACGCCTGTTGCTGCATACTATAGCGGTTCAACACGGTTTCGGCTTTTCCTCGTGCTTGATCTGCAACGACAGGAAAGTTTCCACTTTCTCGGCTACGGAAAGATGTGGTCGGCGCAGTAGGCACGGCTGTTTCCTTTGCCGGCTTCTCTGCCGATACAGTTTCTGCCATCACTGCATTTTGTGCAGCTTTGGGGATAACGTTGGTCGTACCACTTTTTTCGGAAACAACGATTGTTTCCCGTCGATTTTCTTGCACAAGGTTTTGCTGCAACGAAATATGATATGCTTCGCTGTTCGTTTTTTCGGTTACCCTTTGCAGCAACTCTCGATTTCGCACAAAGCTTTCCCGATAGCTTACAGGCAAAAGCCATTCTCTCTTGTAGAACGGATTCGGCAATCCCTGTTGCACCGCTTGCATTTGCTGTACTGTCATGGGGTAAAACACATTTTGTGTTGACCAATCGTTACGGCTTGCAAACACATTCCACGCCTGTTGCTGCATACTATAACGGTTCCACACGGTTTCGGCTTTTCCTCGTGCTTGATCTGCAACGACAGGCAAAATCCTGTTTTCTCCACTACGCAAAGACAGGGTCGGCACAGCAGATACAGCTGTTTCTTTTTCCGTTCGTTCAGACCGGACATATTGCATCAATGGCAAAATGTCTTTCTGCTGATTAGGAACTGCTGAAAAAGTTGTTGTGAAAAGGTTCGAAATGGTCGATACAGGATTTTGAGAGCGTATTTGATAGACGGCACCCTGTTTTTGAGGCGGTTCCGTATCATATTTTAGGATATAGTTGGGTTTTGCATCGTTTGAAATCGCAGGATCTGTTTTGTGAATTACCTGCTGTTCTTTTACAAAACCACCTACTTTTTGTACTAAACTCGGATAGATAAAACTTTCGAAAGGTAAATTTCGACCGTTTTCGCTGTTGTGTAGGTGCAGAAGCTTCGTAAAAACACTGTTATTCAGAATTTCTACGGTATCCCCACTCTGGGAAAGTTTTGAGGCGTAATGTTGCAGAATGTTTTGATTGTACGCTTCAAAAAAAGCATTGCTTTTGTACAGTCGTTGTGCATTATGCTGTTGAATTTGATGGTACCATACTGCCAAATTCTGTGTAACATGGTTCTGTTGAGCCGTGTTTTCCACAAGATTCGGCATGAATTGTTGAAAAAAGTTCGTTTCCCATCCAAAAACTCGGCGTATGAGTTCTATATTTTTCTGCACACGATAGATGTCGTATTTTTGGGCAGATAGAAAAAACGCCTCGTCTTTTTTCGTATCATGCAAAGCGATAAAAGCATTTTGATGGTGGTATATCTTTGCATCAAACCTTGAGAAAACGGAACGCTTGCTCTCTTTGTTCCACGATAAATGCTGAACCGAAGAAACAACAGGCGGACCTATGCGCAATGTTTGCTGTGTAGAAAGCTGTTGTACCGACAGAGCATTGGTTTTATAGGAATTTTTTTGCTGCTGGGTATAAAATCGGTTTGCTGTGTAGTTGTTTTGATCTGTTTTAAAAACGGTGTTTTTTATGTTGATTTGTGGCGACCGACTGCGTATTTGATCGTTCGGCAAAGTGGGAGAAGAAAGTTGCAGATATTGCTGCAAAATATGCTGTATCGTTGCAGCCGTCGTCTGCTGTGATACTGCGGTCGTATGGTGTGCATTTTCGTACAAGATTTGACGCATTGTAGAGATTTGCCGTTGAATCGCATAGATCTGCTTATTCACGACCGTTGTGTTGTTTTGCTGTGTGGCAGATGAAAAAAACGTGTTTTTATTTAAAAAACTTTGGTAATAGGAAAGATTTTGAAAAATATTTTCCAAAAAAATGCGTGGATTCCCAATCCAAACATTCTCCCGATCGGTCGAGAGCTGTTGCAAAAGGACAGAAAACTCCATCAGTACATTTGCAAACACACCCTGTTCTTCTTCCGCAGGCTGGGATTGCAAAAAAACCAAACTTGGTGATTCCACCAAAGAGGGGGAAACATTGGTATATTTTTCGATGATCCCAAGGGCAAACAAGCTGTTTTGCATCCCCAATCCACTCACAACCTGTTCTCCCCTTTCTGTTTCATCGTACTTCTTTCAACCCACTGTGAGCAATTTCTATTTTTTCAATCAACATTTCTCCCGATAGTGCGTCCAAATGAGAAAGTTCCCATTTTACCACGACCGCCTGTTCACAACTGAATATTCTTGCCAGTTCGTTAGAAAAATCGTTGACCATAAGGACGATGCCGCCTTGGATCTCGGTTCCAGGCAGCAACATTAATTTTTCCCCAAACAAAGGACGCATCTGTGCCCCTTTTTCCAAGGTCAAGGTATGAACCTGCTGCGAAGGCTTCAGCCATATCCACGGAGAATCGTTGAGTCCACCCTCCACATAGGTGTCGTATTCCACAGAGTTTTCCAAATTGGACGCTTTGGAGAACCCCAAAACATAGTTGCCGATCACTACCTGAAAACGATTTACCGGCAGCATCTCTTTGCGTTCTATCATGGGCAGCATTTCTCCTTACACGTCAAAAATATTGGGTTTTTCATCGTTGAGTTCACGATTGATTTTGGAAATTTCGTTGCACCAGCGAATCCTGTCCCTATGGCTCATTTGCATGATCTCTGATTGGCTCCAATGGAAATAATACCCAATAAATGCCGTTTCTTCGTAAATTTTATCTTCGGGATATAATTCTATAGACTGGTTTCCATAAAATTTACGGGCACTTCTACCTCCTCGCCACAGTGAGGGCAGATGGTTTTATACATGGGGGCTTCCATATTGTTGATGCGCTGGTACAGATCCTGCAAATATGCCAGATCCATTGTAAACAAGCCTTCGATAATGCGGGTATCTACCGCAGGCAAAGAGCCTAGTTTGGTTACTACCCTTGCCAGCAAAATGATGCTGAGATAGCCCGGATTCTGCTGTACACGGGGGTCACGCAGCGGAAGGATCTCGTCTGCTGCGTTTGCCAGACGCATCACGCCCTCACGATGCAACATTCCGCTATTATCTACGTATCCTTTTGGAAGAACAAAAGAAAACTCTGTCTGAAATTCCATAGTTCACTCACCTTCTCTATTTTTGCAATAAATCTTGTTAAGATATTGTTTTTACATAGTTTCCCGTAAAACAGGAGAATCTTTGACAGGTACCCCAAAAGGATACCTGCCAAAGATACGAAACGATCGTGTTAAGAAACACGGGTCATGCCCTCATGTGCAACCTCGAGAGTTTCGATAGCTACTTCCGAAGACGTTGCATTGAAGTCAGGACCGGTATATTTTACAGGCCATGCGTTGATGATCTGCCAAGAAGCAACGGGGCTTTCGGTCTGATCGAGCAAGGTGATGGTGAGGGTCTTGCGCTGCACCTCTCCCTCGATGCCTGCGGTGATCCAATCGTACAGAACGGTGGTATCTGCCAAACCTTTTTTGAGGGTGATGTTGCTGTATTTTTTCAAGCCGGGCATTTTCATGGGGGTTTGTACCATATCGCCCTCACGGTATTCCATAACATCAATCGATGCATCAAAACCCGTTACTTCGGAAAATCCGCCTGCCTCCAAGCCGTCGATCTCCACCTTAAATCTAAATCGTCCATGCTGATAGCTTGCCATGGTTTATTCTCCTTCCTTATTCTGCTTCACCGGTTTTTTGAGAAATTCTAAAGATAACAAACTCAGCAGGCTTTACAGGAGCAATGCCGATAACGCAAACCAGCCGACCATTATCAATATCATCTTGGCTCATGGTATCTCTGCCAATATTAACAAAGAATGCCTCCGAAGTAGAGCTTCCTGCCAACGAACCACTTCTCCACAATCCGGTGAGGAACACTTCGATGGTACGTTTTACACGCACCCACAAAGCCTCGTCATTGGGCTCGAATACGACCCAGTTGGTGTTTGCTTTGATGGTTTCTTCCACAAAGATAAACAGGCGACGTACGTTGACATACTTCCAGCTGGGGTTGCTGGTTGCAGTTCTTGCGCCCCAAACACGGATGCCCTGCCCGGGGAATGCACGGATCAGGTTTACGCCCTTGGGATTCAGAATATCCTGTTCGCCCTTGTTGAACTGACAATCCAACCCTACACAAGCACGTACAACTTCGTTTGCAGGTGCCTTATGTACGCCTCTGGTGTTGTCTGTACGAGCATAGATGCCCAAAACAGAACCGGAGGGAGGAATGGGAATGTTTTTCTTATCCAGTGGGTCGAATACTTCCAGCCAAGGATGATAGAATGCTGCATAGTGGCTGTCGAAAATATTGCGATGGGTCAGGATGTCCTGCACTTTCTTTGCATCTTTGGGCATATCCAAAACAGCAAAGCGACTGCCCAGATTTTCACAGTGACTTACCAAAGACAGCTGTACATTGGGATCGGTCAAGCCGGGAACTGCCATGATGGACACAACGTCGTTGTCCAAAAATGCCTGGATACCGGTACGCTGTCCGGCACCGTTGTCAACACCGATAAAATCGGCAGGCGACAGGGAGGCAACCGAACCATTGCTGCCCTCTGCCAGCGAAATTGTCAAGAACGACTCGCTCTCTTGTCCGGCTGCCAGTTCTACAAAGGGTGCAACCGGCTGCTCGGCAGCTGTTCCTACATAATGAACGCTGACCAAGTCGGACTTCGACAGCTTTTTGTCTACATAGTTTGCTGTTTCGATGTTGAAAGAAAGGTTCTCGTAAAATTCTTCAGTATCTTCGTACTTTACTTCCAGATTAAACTCACAAGTAGCAAGCAGTTTGCTGGGAACAAGGTTTTTGTCCACAACGTTCTGGGTAAATTCCTGTGCAAACTGGATCAGGTTATCCTGCACTTTCACAATGCGGTTGTATACTTTTTCATTTTTGTCTGTGAATACAACTACATCGCCGGCATTAAAACCTGCTGCATTTTTTACCAGATATTTTTTTCCGTTGTTGGTTTCTACTTCCTCCAAAATCTGGGTCTTTGCTTTGCTTGCAGGAGTGATGATGACACGAACGTTATCGCCCCATGTACCCGGATTCTTTGCAGTGATTTTCAGCAAAGGAGCTTCTTGGGAAGGAACAAAGCCTTTTGCACATTTTGCATCTCCCGGTGCTACACGGGCAACAAAGCAGCGTGAACCGCCATTGATGAAGAAATGTTCCACTGCATATGCCAAAAAGCGGTATTCGCCATACTCGCTTTCGGACAGATACCCGCCGTACTTTCTGCGAAAATCGGCAAAGTTGGTGATCAGCTCAGGAACACCTTTCACGGGGCCTCGCTCTGCCAAGCCTACAAATCCTGCTGTGCTGGTGCCTACGCCCTCTACGGGCTTTCCACCTGATTCAAATTCTTCTACATAAACTCCCGGTGATAAATACTCAGCCATACTCGCCCCAGTTTCGCATTGGAAACTGGATTCCTCCTTTTCATTGTTTTAGTTTATTGTGTATTTAAATTGCTTTCGCAATAAAAACCGAATTTTGTTTCGCACGACCTCAGATGACCTGTCGCTGTGCCATTTCGTAAAAATATCCCTTTTTTTCCATCAGTTGCTGATAGTTTCCTTCTTCCACCAATCTGCCTTCGTCCAATACCAAAATGCGGTCGCATTTTTCCACTGTGCTTAGACGATGCGCCACCACGACCCGTGTAGCTCGCAGTTTTTCCAAACTTTTGCAAACGATGTTTTGTGCAGCGTTATCCAGTGCAGAGGTAGCCTCGTCAAAATATAATATCTTGGGTTTTGCAATGATGGCACGTGCGATCAAAATGCGCTGGCGTTGTCCACCCGAAATGGTGCGGCTGTTTTCGTCCAAAATCGTATGCAAGCCCATCGGCATTCGGGCAATGTCATCCTGTAAGTCCACGTCCCGAAGTGTTTTTTCCACCAGTTCTATCGGGGCACCCGGTGCCATGACCGTGATGTTTTCATATACACTTCCTGCAATGAGTTTTCCGTCTTGCAATACCACGCCGAACTTTTTTCGCAGTTCACGTTTATCCAAACTGTCTATATCTCTGCCGTCGTAGTAGATCCGTCCATTTTGAGCCTGTTCAAAACCCAACAGCAATTTCAACAACGTTGACTTTCCGCTGCCAGACGAGCCCACGATGCCCACATATTCGCCCGAGCGGATATGGAACGAAAGCCCTTTCAAAACCTGTTCTTCCCCATTTTCATAGGAAAATTGCAGGTTATTCACTTCAATATCACCGGTCAAGTTCCCCGGCATATGTTGTGCTTCCGTTGTTTCAGACTCTCCCTCCGGCAGCGTATTCAGCAATGGTTTACTGCGTCGGTACAGCGGAACCATCTCTGTCATCTTTACCAAAGCCGTTGCAAATTCCAGCAATGCACCGGAAACTGCTCCAAAAGCGGTCGTAAATCCAACAAAAGCACCTATGCTGATGTTTGAAAAAGCTTCTTGGGACAAAACCATATAAATCATCAAGAGAAACACTGCCTGCGCACTGCCCTTGATGGTCTGCGCTGCCAGCTCCAGCCGCTGTTTTTTTGCACCGAGGGATTTCATGCGGGTGTAAGGTTCCAGATATTCCCGAACTGCTCGATTCTCCACACCGGCGACACGTATCTTTGAGATGCCGTTCATAAACTGGTACATCACCGAGCTGCTTTTGCTTTCCAACTCTGCTACTTGTTGCTCGTATCGCATTTGACAAACGCCCAACAGAACAAAGATCGCCAAAAATACAAACATCGCCACCAAGGCAACGCCCGACAGACTTGCAGAAAATTGCATCATTTTTCCAAAATAGAAAAATGAGAATACCGCCGTTAGAAAAAAGCCACTGTATACCTGCGCCAGTTTTTCAAACAAGATCGTGATACCAATGGCACGTTGTGCCAAATCTGCCGAATCGTAACGGGATAAAAAACTTTCCGGCAACCGAAACATACGGTCGTACACTGCATTTTGCACGGCGTAACGCATGGTGGAGGTGCCACGAAATGCCGTAAAATTCTTTACAATGGTAAACAGTAAGTTTCCGAAAGCACACGCCAACAGCACGGCGCAAAGTTGCAAAATGGAGTTATCGCTGTGCAAAGGAATCAGCCTGTCGTAAACCAGCTGATTGACGGTCGGCAACAGCAATCCAATCAAAACTGCCACCAATGCCAGCGACCAGCTGACAACCCAATCTCTGCGATAGCTTTGCGAAAAGCCAAATCGAACCAGATCCCACAAATTCATCTTTTTTGAGGGGAATGGTCGGTAAACCATCTCTGCTCGGTCTTGCAAGGTTTCGGCATAGGCATCATCAATGCGAACTTTCGTGCCTTCTGCAAGGTTATACGCATCGTACTTTCCGGGGCTTCTGGGCAAACATACCACCGGTATCCCACGTTCTTTGGTATAGGCAAGCAAAGCACCACTGTCCTGTCGATGCCAGCCTGTTTCCAGTTGCACCTCTCGGCAGCTAAAATGTGATACTCGTGCAACGCCTTTTAAATCGAATCGTCTTCCGCAGCAGTCACGCACTGTTTCGAACGATGCGATGGAGATATTCAGCTTTTGGCAAAGGAACGCAGCTGCATCATAGATACGGTTGCCCGATTCTTCAAGCTGTCCCAATTCGGACTGATGGAATAATTGCAGGATCATCCCCAACACTTTTTGCTGGGTAGCCTGCTGCTCTTTTGCGCTGGCGTAGAAGTACACTTCCTCTTTTACCAGATTCATGTTGTACTTTTCTACCATCTGTTCCTCAAAGGCAGAGGGGTCAAACATTTTCAGTCCTGCACAGGTTGCAAATTCTGTGCAGATGTCCTCTGTTTGCTGCCTATTCTGGGCTTGATGCAACTGCAAAACAGCACTATCCAACGCAACAAGACCAAAGACCCATTGCGTCTGCTGTTCATCTTTCCAGCAGAGAGTCGGTATTTTTTCTTCGGGCGCAGCTTGATGGATCAAAAACCGTCGCCCGGGCGTTTTTTCCTTGTAAGGCAACAGATAAACCAGAACTTGCCCTTCGATGACCTGATAGAATCGGTTCGGCTCTTGTGTAAAATGGCATTCACCGCCCCGAAGTTCGATCTTATCCATTACGACCACTGCTCCCTCCTTTTTTAAAATTTATACCATGCACAACTCATCGTCTGCTTTTACATCGGACAAGTCTGTTTGAACCAGTCGCTGATAATGCCCCTGTTGCCGGATCAGTTCGGCATGGCTGCCTCGCTGAACGATCTTGCCGTTGTCCATAACAACGATCTCGTCGCAATCTCGAATTGCCGAAAGACGATGCGCTACAATAATGCAGGTACAACCTCTGCGCTTGATATTATCTAAAATGCGCTTTTCTGTGATCGGGTCCAATGCCGACGTTGCCTCGTCCAAAATCAAAATGGTGGGATTGGTGACCAACGCTCTGGCAATTTCCATACGCTGTCGCTGACCGCCCGAGAGGTTGCGCCCTTCTTCGGTCAACCGATATTCGTAAGCCCCCGGCTTTTTGGTAATGATTTCGTGAATGCAGGCATCTTTGGCTGCCCGAACCATGTCTTCTTCCAAAATGCTGTGGTTCCACATGGTAAGGTTTTCCCGAATCGTTCCGGAGAACAGCATAATATCCTGACTTACGCTCGAGATACTGGAAAAAATGACCTCTTTGGGAAGTTTTTTAAACGGAACGCCATCAAAGCATATCTCGCCCTGCCACGGCAGATACAATCCGCCAAGAAGCTTGGAAACGGTAGACTTGCCACACCCCGAACTGCCGACAAATGCAATGGAACTTCCACAATCAAGCCGGAAAGAAAAATCCTCGACAAGTGGCGGTTGCAATCTGCTGTAACCAAAGGAGATATTTTTCACCTCCACCTGTCCCGACAATTTTTCTGCCATATTCACTTTTTCTTCTGTCTGGGTATACAGTTCGTCTTGTTCGTATTGTAAAATATCCTGCAACTGTCCCATTGAAGATTTCATTTCCTGAATTTGCTGGATAAACTTGACCAACTGTTCTACCGGAGCCGTAAAACTTGCCAAAAGCCCTGTAAATGCCACCAACATTCCGACCGTCAGCTGTCCATTGATAATTTGGATACTGCCGATCATCAGCACTAATATAGATGCTAACTGAGAAGTAAAAGTAGGCACTGCATCCAAGATGCCCTGCAATCTGCCCAACACCTGCTCGAGCCGAATGGTTTTTGCATAATGCCCCTGAATACGGTTCACATATTCATTCTCGGCTCCGGACGCTTTGAGAGTGCTTGTAATGCTGAGCCCTGCATAAATTGCGCCGATAAGTTTGCCTTCATCCTGCTGCATTTTGATGGTATTATTTGCCACTGCGGATGCAGTCAACTTCATTACAATAAGGTTGACTGCCACGGCGACCAGCCCCACCAAAGTGAGTAAAGGGCTGTAAAGCAGAAGCAACACCAAATAAAAGCAAGCAGTAAACAGATTTAAAACCGTTTCTGCCAAGTCGCCTGCCAAAAACTCGCTTACTCTGTCGTTGTGTCCCACACGTTCCGCTAGATCACCTGCATATCGTTGGTCGAAAAATTGGATCGGCAAGCGAAACAGATGGTTTAGTAGTTGATGGCAACTAACCAGCGACAACTTGTTTTGCAGCCTGTCCAACAGCCAACCACGGTATACATGGAGCCAAGCCTGAAAAAGGATCGTGGCAAATACCAAAACGAAAAAACCTTGCGCCCAGTGGTGATTTTTAGCCAGTAGAATGTTGTCTACAAACAGTTGCGACAGCAAGGGTAGCAATAATCCCGGAAATACCAGAAAAAAACCGATAGCTGCGATGGCTGTCAGTTCTCTGTACTGCCCTTTCAAACGTTGCTGTACAAAACGCATGAAAGTGCGCTGATTTTTTTCGGGCTGGATATGTTCGCCTGCCTGAAAAGTAAGCACCACTCCTGTGAAACCCTCGTCGAGTTCCTGGATAGTCAGCTTTCGTCTACCCACGGCAGGGTCGTTTAGATATGCGCTGTTGCCTTTTCTTCCCTCATAGACCACAAAATGATTAAAATTCCAATGGATGATGCACGGAGGTGTACATTCCAAAAGCCCCTGCAAGCCTTTTTTATATCCCTTTGCTTTCAGCCCCATATTCCGAGCCGCTCGCAGCAGATTTGCCGCATTCGACCCATCACGGGAAACACCGGTTTCTACCCGAACCTGTTCCAATGGCTTATAAATTCGGAAATACGCCAGTATCATCGCTAAAGAAGCTGCTCCGCATTCTCTCGCTTCCATCTGGAAGATGGTGGGAACTTTTGCATATTGCTTTTTCAATGCTTCGCCCCCTCAATACCCTGCAAGGTCTGCATCCCCACTGTTAAAGGAAGCAAGAACGAAAACGGTGCTTTTTCTTCCAGCACGATACTGCAATCCAACAGTGTTCCCTCAAGAAGTTGTACCTGCTGCCCCTTGGTGATCTCACACTCCACCGCTACCACAGGACCATTGCTCAAAAAATATTCCACAAGAGTTTCGTTATCCAGTTGATCTTGCATTTCTTCCCTTGTGCTTACATAGGGTTCAACCGCAACGACCTGTGCCGTTAACTCCGTTTGACTTTGTGAATCATCCGCCGATGGCTGCAACACTACTTTCATACCTTGCTGTACCTGTTTTGCAGATTCTAAAGAGAGGTAGCAAAATACCGTTTGATTATTATTGGCATCCGCCTTTAGAATGCCTGTTCCATCTACGCATAAAGGCAATCTTCCAAAAACTGCCCACATCAACGCTGCCACAACGATCATTGTTGCAGCAAAAAACACCAACCAAAAAGACGGTTTCACGATGGTGATCATTCGATCTAATTGATCGGTAGAAACAAGTTTTTCCAGCGATTTTTTTCTGAAGATGTCTGCCATAATGATTGAAACTCCCGTATAGTTTAGAAACATCACAGTTTTATTGGCGGTTGTCGTTTTTCGGCATTTTCCCTTAAAAAATGTCAGATTCTGTCTAATTCTATCGTTGTAATTAAGTATACTTTAAATTTGTTTCAGTTGTCCATATCATACAGATATGTTGGTAAAAATACCATAAATTCACCAACAAAAATCCAAGTAATTTTATCTATATACACAAACGAATTACTTTATACTGTTAACTATTTAAACAAAAAGTTCTTTCTGTTGTATGTTGATTTTAGGGAAGATTTCTTTTTACTCTGAAAACGCAAAATATTCTGTGTTCTCGGTGTATATTTATGCTTATCATCTGCCCCCAAAAATGCTAGGCAATATACCATCTCCGTTCAATAATACTGTACAAAAAAATGACCTACTTTCATCCTATGCAATGGATAAAAGTAGGTTGGGGCTGATGTATCAATTTTTTCAAAGATAAAGGCACGTGCAATGTACTGCACGTGCCTTTTTTGGTTGCGGGAGTGCGATTGCTCTTTTACCTACGATTTTATTTTTTTACAAAGCGTAAAATCCTAGCAAAGCGGCTATCAGTTCCCCGCTTTGAAACTTTTTCTTGCTTTTGGTGGGCTGTTTTGATACAATAAAGGCAGCAGAGAGGCTAATTTGTCGGTTTAGTCCTCTGGTTTTGGGTGGTTAGCTATTGCGAGTAGCTAGCCACTCTTTTTTATATTCATCAAAAGCGGCTTGTTTTTGGTCGGCGGTTAAGTTCTGCCATTCCTTAAACTTCATGGCAACCTCCTTTCCGCCTCTCTGCTGTGATTATATTATACTCTTTTTAGCGTGTATTTTCTATTGACAAACGGCACAAACATACACTCCAAAATGTGTTTATATTGTACACTTGATAGCGTGTATAGTTTGTGTTATAATGATTACAGTGGAGGAGTACACCCAAAGGAGGAAATAGCCATGCCCATGAAATACGACAAGCTGTTTGCCCTCATGAAAGAAAAGGGGCTTACAACATACCGTATACGAAAGGAAAAAATCATTTCAGAAGGAACCCTTCAAAAGCTGCGGGAAAACAAGCCCGTAACCACCGACAGCATAGCCGCTTTGTGCGAAGTTCTATGCTGCCAACCGGGTGATATTATGGAATATGTCCCCGAAGGTCAATGAAAGCACAACAAAATCCGCCTGCCATTCTGCCGATCCGGCCGCTTTGGCGGGCGTTTTTTATATCCGTTATTCAAAGCGGCTTTTCTTCTTGCGCCTTTGCCTTTCTTCCGCTTTTAAAAACCTTTTGTGCGCTATTCGTACACCTTCAGCAGTGTTTCCACCTCCAATGTTCATGGCGACCTGCACCCAGTTGTATCCGTTGATGTAACGCAATACAATAATTTGGCGCATAAAATCATCTTCTATCCCTTCAATGTATCGGCACAAACGGGCGTATTCCTCTATGTTTTTCTTCCGCTTTGCATCAAGAATCCGTTTGCATTGCTCAATTATCGCCGCCGTTTCTGGGGATAGTTTTTCTTCATAATACAACCCGCTGATGCTATGTTTTTCAAATTCCTGCAGGCGTTCGGCATCCTGTTCTATTTCAGTTTTTAAGTAGCGAATCTGTGATAATTCTTTTTGTGTCACTTCGTTTTTCCCCTTTTCATACAAATCTCGGCAGAGTTGGAAAGACTTACCCACGCCAGTAAAGCGGGATATTTCCCCTTTTTCCTGTGGGTAGGGGGGTATCGCGCATGAGAGAGGAAAAATAAACTACACCCGCCGGTCTTTCAACAGTCCATTTTTCATTCGATAAGGGGGGAATACTTTCGTTTTCCGCTTTGTATGTTTTTATGGTGTAATCGGTGTACCTTTACCAATATACCCCACCCCCTTGCGTGTATTTACAATCGGTTTTACAGATGAGAGGCTTACGGTCTTTTTACCCCCATTTCATTTTTCCATCCCCCGGGGGTGTGCTCGTTGCGTTCCCTCTTATATAACCGTCAATCAGATCTGCACCACCACCAACGAAACAGCCGGCAGCCACGCCACACGGTTTCCTGTTCGTACCTGCGCCCATGGTCTTCCGCTGCGCTGCGCAAGCTGCTGCACCTGCCATATATCCCGCCCACTTCCCGGAAGGCGTACACCGTCCAGAAGGTCAAAACACACGGTCACATAATCGCCCGGCTGGGCTTTCCGGCGCATTTGAACATATACATACAACAGTTTATTTGTCGGATTGCAGCGCACTTCGCCGCCCTCGTACCAGTAACCGGGGTACTTTCTTTCCATCCGCTTTGCAATTTCTTTCTTATCCTGCGCCATCTTCTTGACGGCAGCAGGGCCAAAGTCGCTGTGATTCTTGCGCTCTCTGGGTGGACGCAAGCCCTTTGATGCACACCACTTCTTTTTTCCTTTGGGCGCTTTTGTAATGTACATACCAAGCCCAGAAAGCCCGTGGCGATCAAGATCTAACCGGCGCACCTGATTGCGGCACCCCAATTTCCAAAGACTTTCTACCTCATCCATCGGCAGCAAGCCATCCATAACAATATGATGATGGCAGCGGATTTCTTCAGCATCTTCCCCGCCCTCTTGCCATTCGGTCACATATACATACCGTACAGCAGGCAAGCCCGCTTTCTTTCGGCGATAATTCAATCTCTTTATGTACCGGCTGATGTTTCCCTGTGCTTCCTCAAAGTCCAGCGGCTCTTTTCCGGGTGCATAGGTGAAAGTAGCCCACAAATCATTGGGGCCAAAGTTCTCATTGATGATACGGGTACAGGCTTTACGGCTGTTACGCTCGTTTAGATCACGCTGGGCGGCAAGGTGCTTTTCTCGCTTTACATTGGCGGGCAAGCGGGTAAATTCCGGGTATACCTCTACTTCCATCTGGCTACCTGCTTGTATGGTCTTGGTTGCGTATACATACCGCTTTTGGCTGTTCAGAAGATTGTCCAACTGGTTTGCGTTCAGTTCTTCAATGCGGTTGTTGTTAAGTCCTTCGTAATTGTATGGAATGTACTTCTTCTTTTTCATGCCGGGTATCCTCCTTGTTTTTGTTCCTTTATGGCTTTCGCCTTGTGTTAGGATTGATTACAAGCCCGGCATTGACGTGCAGCGCACGCCATGTTATACTATTCGCATATGGTTGCTTTACTGGCTTGCCGGCCTTGTAGGTAATCTTTCCCCGCCCGGTGTTCGCTTTTCGGGCGGGCTTTTTTCTTAATGCGGTACAAAGCGACTTTACGGTATATTCCGCTTTGCACTCGGATGCAAAACAACCCCAGCAGCGACACCGGTATATATCCGGGCAAGCCACTGGGGCATTGACATAGGACGGAATCGCAAAATCCTATGGGCTGTTCTATTTGTCGAAACAGGTCTATCCTTAACAGCCAACCGCTTTCTTGTTTATTTTGTTCTGGGTCATGTTATCAATTTTCACCGCATAAGTAAGCAGCCTTTTAAGCTCTTGCCCATTCATCCGGCGTGCAATATCGTATATATCCCGCCGGGCTTGCTCGTCTTTGGCTGCCTGCTGCATTTCTTTAAGCTGCCCTTCATCATCCAACGGCGTAAAGGATAACCGCAAAAGCTCAGCTTGATGTGGATCCAGCTTGCGCCCTGTCATATGTTCCACAAAAACCTTTGTTGTTTCAACCTGCTGGAAGGTATTCATCATGCCCGCCCCCCTTCGCTGTTGTCTATGTACAGGTTTTCCAGTTCATCTATCAAATTGTTCAAATCCTCATATATACCATACAGAGCCAAGCTGTAACCATTGTTCGGCATATCTCCTGCGGCGCTGGCTACTTGAACAGCGCATACCATTTCCGTGATACATTTCAGGCGGTCGCAGTATTCTTCCACCGCAACTGCGGATACATTGTTTTTAAGCATTGCTTTTTTCCTCCAAATCATGTATGATAGAGGCTGTAAACAGTCCGTTTTTAATCTGTTTCAGCCTGACCGTTCCGATGCTGCAACATCGGGGCGGTCTTTTTTGTTTTCTGTTCAAAAATCACAGCCGGTCCGAACCTCTCTATCAGAAAGCGGGCTATCAGATCGGCGGGCATTTCCTCATATTCGGCGCTTACGATTTCCGCTTTGCCATCTTCTACAGTGATAACAGCCGACAACGGAACCCTACACATTGCCTCATTCATTGCTTTCCCTCCTTTATTCCCGGCAAAGCGGCTACACTGGCGGCTCGCTGGGCGCATTTCTGGTAGATCTCTTTATAGGGCAAGCCCTCTGCCATGCCCTCGATCAGTGCGGCATCTATCACTCGTTCGACTATTTGCAACAAAGCAAGGTTGCCGGCATATGCCTGATTGCGGTTTTCAACCTCTGCCGCTTTGTTTGCCAGCATGGAAAGGCTGGTATAATAGCGGTCTGCGTGCCCGCTGCCTTGCGCTCTGGCATACTCTACAAACTGCTTGATTGTCTGACCTTCGGCTTTGCGGGTTTCAATGCCGGACGCTCTGGCAGCCTTCCAAAGCGGCGTTGTCTTGTGGGCTTGCAATTCCAGATACCCCAGCCGCAGCCCTTCCAGCACCTCATATACGCAATCATAGAACGCATCCGCTTTGGGCTGGTTGCTGTGCCGGCATATCTCGTACACGCCACGGGAAGAATAAAAAACTACTTCACGGTTCTTGCCGTCAACTGTCGCCGTTTTGACGACAGTTGAAAATGGGTCAAGCCGCTTTTTACGGCGCCGGTGAATAGCATCGATAGATTGTCTGGGGTGCGGGTACTCCAATGCCTGTCCGATCTGCTCACGGGTCATGTAGAAGTTTCCGCAATCGTCTGTGTAACAATCCACAAGCAGAGAGCCGAAAGGGGCGCGTTTTACAAGAGTTAGGTTTTTCATGTTTGTTGCACTCCATTTTGTTGATCAGGCTGCCCAATCAATTCTTCCAAAGCGGCACAAAAACGCTGCTCTGCGCCTTTCGGGGTTCGGTGACCGTTAAGTACAGTACTGACATATTCAGGTGTATACCCCATAGCATCCGCTAAGCGAACTCGTGAAATTCCGTATAGGTGTAACTTCCCTATAACTTCTGCTGTCCATTGTGCAGGCATACAAAAATCACTCCCTTTTCATTCTTTTTGTTGATTTTCTTAAACTTTAATGTTATTATCAAATTGTGAATTACAAGAACATAAACTAAGCTAAAGAACATCAACTTTATAGACACATTATAGCTTAGTTTGTTTAACTTTGCAAGATAAAAAGTTTTTATTCCTAAACTTTTGCATTTTGCACAAAGAAAGTGAGGCTTTATTGTGTTCTATGATATATTTGTTGAACTTTGTGCCAAAAAAGGTGTAAAACCTACTCGAGCCGCTTTGGATATGGGGCTTAGTAAAGCAACCCCTACGCTTTGGAAAAACAAGGGGTACACCCCACGTGGAGATATTATTAACAAAATTGCCGCTTACTTCGGCGTATCTGTAGACTACCTGTTGGGCAACGATGTACCTTTTGATCAATTGCAATCAACTTTCCCTGATACAGTCGGAAAGCGATTGGAGTTAGTGAGAACAAAGCGCAATGTTTCTGCGTCTGAATTGGCACAGTCGGCATCCATTCCAGAAGAAGATCTATTGCAAATGGAAAGAGATGAAAAAGAAATCCGCTTTGATATTGCATATAAGTTTTGCAGTCGATTGGGCATGGACTATCACTGGTTAATGACAGGAGAGAACAGCGATGCCCATGACAAGAAGATGGAAGAATATCTGGGGCCCTCAGAAACATTTGAAAATCACGCAAAAGAAAAGCTATTATCAGCATTTTCAAAATTGAATTTGACAGGTCAATTTATAGCTGCTGCCAGAGTAGAAGAACTAACTCAAATCGAAAAATACTGTGTAACTTTTTCGGGTAGTGGAAAATAAAATATTCGCACAAAGCGGAACCTTGACATTTCTTAGCCCTGCCTTAACATTTCTTAACATCCGGGCACGATTCCCCAGCTTGTTAGGGAAAACCATTTCGGCAATGTCACCGAGATGGTTGAAATCGGTTCAAACGCACGAAACTAAAATAACACACCGCTTTGCACCCGAATACAAAAACCCCCGAAGGCAGCCGGCACATGATCGGCAGCCCATCGGGGGACAGATAAAGCAAAAACCGCCCAGGCGGCAACCTGAGCGGCTTTAAGGATATAGCTTACCCACAAAGGATAATCAAATCAGACACTTGTATTATACCTTCTGCGGGCAGGCTTGTCAAACTGTACCATCAGGAGGTATTTTTTTATGAAAAATGCAGCAATTTACGCCCGCTTTTCCTCTGACAAACAGACAGAGGACAGCATCGAGGCACAGTTGCGTGCCTGCCGTGAGTATGCAGCCGCCCACGGGCTTTTGGTAGTGGGGGTATATGCAGATGAAGGCATCAGCGGCAAAGGCAGCAAGACAGCACAGCGCCGCCAGTATCAGCATCTTCTGCGGGACGCCGAGCGGGGCGCCTTTGATATTATCCTCATCCACAAATACGACCGGATCGCCCGCAACCTGGGCGAGCATGTGAACCTTGAAACAAGGCTGGAAGGTTATGGCGTGCAGCTGATCGCCGCCGCTCAGGACTTCGGCAACACCAACGAGGCAAAAATCATGCGTGCCTTGATGTGGTCGCTGTCCGAGTATTACATCGACAATCTGGCAGCGGAAACCCGCAAAGGGCTACTGGAAACCGCTTTGCGTGCCGAACATACAGGCGGCGTGCCTTATTTTGGTGTGGATGTGGTAGATAAAAAGTATGTGCGCAACGAGATTGAGGCAGCTTATGTGCAAAAAATGTTTGATGCAGCACAAAGCGGGCAGGGCTTTCGGGCGTTGATAGAAGAAATGGAGGCTGCCGGAATTACCGGCAAGCGCGGAAAGCCCATTAAATACCCCCAAATTTACGAGATATTGAGAAACGAGAAATATACAGGGGTTTACCTGTACAGCCCCACAGAGGCTAAAAAGCGCACCGATCGGCGCACAAAGCCGGACGCCGTGCGAATTGAAGGGGCATTGCCGGTCATCATCACCAAACAGCAATTCATGGAGGTGCAGAAAATCATGGAGCAAAGAAAACATACCGGGCGCAAGGCTGGATATTTGTGCAGCGGGCTTGTATACTGCCGCTGCGGTGCCAAAATGCACGGCATGACCAGTAAACGCAAAGGGCATGAATACCAGTACTTCACCTGTTCCAAGCACTGCGGCGCACCGGTGGTTCGTATGGAGGATGTGGACGCTGCCGCTACACGGTATTTGAAACAGCTGCTTTCAGAGGAAAACCAGCTGATTATTGCAGCCGCTTTGCGCCAATATCAAGCCGGAGCCGGCAGCCGTATGACTGAATTCAAGCAGGCTGTGAAAAAGCGGATACGGGAAAAGCAAGCCCAGTATGACGCTCTGATGAGCAACATGGCAGGCGGAACCCTGCCGGCTGAAGTTTTGACCGATATGGGGCGCCGAATGCAGGAGATCAAGGCGGAAATCGCCACGCTGGAGCAAGCACAGCCGCCCAAAGACTTTACCGCCGAAACGGTACAAGGCTGGCTGCAATCGCTGCGAAACGCCCCCGATCAGGCAGCAGTACGGCTTTTAATTGAGCGCATTGATGTGCTGCCGGCTGCCGAAAATGCCGACGACAAAGAAAAAACCGCTCTCAACATACAAAGTACATTGAAAACGGTTTTAAGAAATATTGGTTGCGGGAGCCGGATTTGAACCGACGACCTTCGGGTTATGAGCCCGACGAGCTACCGGACTGCTCCATCCCGCGATATTTAGAGCCGCACCGCTTGGTGCCTAATTATAATAACACAAACACCAAGCGATGTCAACCCTTTTTTTTAAATTTTTTATCCTTTTGAAAAATCAGCTTTTACGTTCGGCGACGATCATCATACCATTGCCATCAATGGCATAAATGGTCACCTTTCCGTTGCTTTCCATGGCAGTGCTAGGCAGTTGAAAACCACCGTTTTCGCTCACTTTCATATATCGGAACGCTTTGTGCGCTGTGGTGGCATATGCAATTCCATCCTGAATGGTAAAGCACAAGGTTCCGTGCGGATCTTCCGGAGTACCCAAAAAATCTGATTTCAACAGATATTCGCTGCCTTTCATTTCAAAGGTGTATTCGCCCAGCTGTTCGGTTGCTCGCAGCCGTGCGCCAACACGCTCGGGCTTGGCAAATCCGCCGTATTTGTGTTTGGGATGTACTACATATGCCACACGATTCCATGCACTTAAAAATTCATTCAGTTGATACTTCCGTTCAGCAGCAGCATCCCCTGCCGCATACGAATCGTTTACGATCACATATTCTACACCATTCTCCTCGCAGAATCCACGCACCGCTATCAGATGATTTTTTGCTGTGGACGGTGTTCCTTTTACAAGTGGCAATCCCTGCTCCTTTGCGACCTGCGGATCGTTTGTGTAGGTAAGACAAGTACCGACTGAATACCCTAAATAGATCTGTTTTCGCAGTTGCTCCAAATCCATATAGCAAGCATATGCACGATACCCAAAACTGCCCGCAGCTGCCACAGCAAACGACCAGTTATTGAATCCATGATACCCATTGTCATAGCAGATATGCGCCATTTCTTCGGGCAAAACATCCTCGCCCCATCGGTTGATGAGCATGGTCACCACGACCGGACTGCTGATATTTTGCCCAATCGCCGGATCTCGATTCAGCTGAGAATAGGCAGGAAGATACAACTGGCGCAGCACCTGTTTGCCCTCTCCCTGTTGCCACTGCATGGGTCGAACACTTACTCCTAACAGGCGTACCTGTGGCCCAACCTCCACCGAATCTGTATATAAGTACACCCGCAACTGCACATCCTTTGCTCCATTCTCTGAAGCAACGGTAAGTACATCGGCATCTATTTTTGCCAATCCGCCGTCTTCTGCACTGCTTTTTCGGCTTAAAAAGGGGCTCCACTTTCCGAAACTCAGCCACTTGCTCCACTGTCCGTCCACCAGAACACGTCCCTCTACTTCCACCACAGTTCCACGGGGAGTGTCTGCGTTCCAGCTTACCATTACCTCTCGAAAGGTATCCATACGCATGGGTTTTGTGGTGTAACAGCCATTATATACCCTTCTGCCTCCCGACTGCTCCAAAACCAGACAGCCGTTTTCCAGTGCAGTATTTTCAAAATCACCTTTACTAAACGCTTCGGCACCCTCAATTAGGTACAGATTGTTGGTTTTCATGGGCAGTCGTCCTCTCTTTTTCGGAATCTCTCTTTTCTAAAACTATATCGCAGATATTGCACCATTGTCAAGGCACTGTGTGGCAAAACACCCCCTCTTTCACACGGAAAGAAGGGGCGCAAAATTCCTTTATTTTTTAAAAATTCGCAGGATTTTTGATGACATTCTTCGGGCATACCTCTACGCAGGTGTTGCAGCCGGTGCATTTGTCATAATCAATGCGAGCGACAAAGTTGTTTACCTTGATCGCCTGTTCGGGGCAGTTCTTTTCGCACTTCATGCAGCCGATACAACCCAACGAACATTCTTTGTTGGTGATGGCACCTTTTTCGTGGTTCGCACACAGCACCACCGGTTTTTCACCGCTGCTATGCATCCAGATGATTTTCTGGGGGCAGGTTTCCTTACACATACCGCATCCGGTACATTTTTCGGGGTCTACCTTTGCCAGCCCGTTCTCAACGTGGATGGCATCGAACTTGCAGGCAGACACGCAGTCACCAAATCCCAGACAGCCAAACGGACAGGCATACGGCCCTGCAAACAGCGCATGAGCTGCACGACAGCTGGAAACGCCCTCGTAATCATATTTACGCTTACAGATCTCGTTTGCACCTTGGCAGCCGACCACCGCTTTTATCACAGCGGTATCCCCTGCCGACACGCCCATCACGGCAGCTGCGCCCGACGCAGCAGCGGCACCACCCGGCAGACATTTATTGACCGGCGCACCGTTTACGATAGCTTTTGCATAATCGGCACAGCCTGCATATCCACAGGCACCACAGTTTGCACCAGGCAGACACTCCTGCACCTGTGCGACACGGGGGTCTTCTTCTACGTGCATATACTTGGCTGCCAGTACCAAAATCCCGGCACCGATCAGGCCAACAACGGTCACGACCAAAACGGCAATTACAATACTCATTGCAGGCCCTCCTTACGCAATGTTGAAAATATTTTCGATGATGCCACCGAAGCCCATGAAAGAGATACTGGTGATGGCGGCGGAAACCAAGGTGATGGGCAATCCTTCAAAGCATTTGGGAGGCTTTGCATCTTCCAACCGCTTGCGTACACCCGAGAACATGACCATCGCCAGCATAAAGCCAAAACCGGCACCCAACGCACACACGATGCTTTCGACAAAGGTGTAACCGTTGTCGATGTTCAAAATGGTAACACCCAGTACAGCACAGTTGGTGGTAATCAAGGGCAGATACACGCCCAATGCCTGATGTAGGGGGGGCATATATTTTTTCATAATGACCTCTACCAACTGTACCAGAACGGCGATGATCAAAATAAATACGATGGTTTGCAGATAGCCGATATCAAACAGATTCAGCAACTGCTGCATAGGCCAAGTAACAGCAGTAGCGAGGGTCATAACGAAGATGACCGCACAGCTCATGCCGAATGCCGAGTTCAGTTTTTTGGAAACGCCCAAGAACGGACAGATACCCAAAAACTTTACCAAAACATAGTTATTGACCAGAATCATGCTGAAAAAGATATAAGCGAGCTTTGCAGCCATTACTTACACTCTCCTTTCGACTGGCACACTCCTGCCGAGGGACAGCCCTCGCATCCGATGGCACGTTTTTTCTTTTGTCCCAGTTTGGTTTCTACAAAGATGACCAGTGCCATCAATACACCAAAGGTCAAAAAGCCTCCCGGAGGGGTCGTCATGATGCTGATACGGTCGATGGATTCGGGAATGATGGTCACACCGAACAGACTGCCTGCGCCCAAAATTTCACGGATCGCCGACATCAGCAGCAAGGTGAAAGTAAAGCCGATGCCCATGCCCAAACCGTCCAATGCCGAGTCCAGCACATTATTTTTGGAAGCGAACATTTCCGCACGACCCAAAATGATGCAGTTTACAACGATCAGGGGCAAAAATACGCCCAGTGCGCTGTACAGGTCTTGTGCATACGCTTTTACCAGCATCTGCACGATGGTAACAAAGGTCGCAATGACGGTGATATAGGCAGGCAGACGTACTTTATCGGGGATGATTTTACGCAGTGCGCTGATAACCATATTGGAGCATACCAAAACAAAGGTCGCTGCAACGCCCATGCCCAAACCGTTGAAAGCAGCGGTAGTGACTGCCAATGTGGGACAAGTACCCAGTACCAACCGCAAAACAGGGTTTTCCTTGATGATACCGTTGGTAAGCACCGAAATTTTATTCTGTTGTGCGCTCATTTCACTGTGCCCCCTTTACTTCGTTATAGCCTGCAATGGCAGCATTGATGGCTTGTACCGCTGCTTTGCTGGAGGTGGTCGCACCCGAAATAGCGTCGATCTCAGAAATGGTGAAAGACTCAGCAGGCATTCCTGCAAACTGGGTCGACCATTCCGGTTCTTCATACAAGCGACTGCCAAACCCCTTGGTTTCGTTATTTTCTAAGAATTTTACGGCAGAGATCTGACCGTTTGCGTCAAACGCCACAACTACCGGCACTTTACCGCCATAGCCCTGTCCCTGTGCTTTTACCACATATCCGTTGCCGGCGGGGTCTTTTACAATTTCCAGCACATCGGCAGTGGTATATCCGGTAATGGTTTCAAAGGTTTCGGCAGCAGGCAACACCTCGTGGTAGGCAGCCTGTGCCACACGGCGTTCATTTTCTTTTATCACCGGTGCGGTAAAAGCATTGGTGATGCCCAACAGCAGCGAGGTAACGACACAGATCGCACCCAAAACGGCGATGGGCTTGCCGTATTCGTTAAACTGTTCTTTTGTCATTTTTTCTTTGCACCTCCCAGCGGTTTCTGACGGGTGAGGTCGTTGATATACGGCACGAACAGGTTCATCAGCAAAATCGCATAGGAAACGCCCTCTGCCATATTGCCCCAGTAACGGATCGCCCATGTGATAACACCCATGCCGATACCAAATACAATTTTACCTTTCAGGGTAAAGGGACTGGTGACATAGTCGGTCGCCATAAAGACGGCACCAAACAGCAATCCACCGCCCAGAACGTGCAGCATCACATGGCTGGGGCCGATAAATACCAACGCCAGCACGGCGACCGTACCCACATAGGTGACGGGGATGGCGGGCGAGATGGTTTTGGTGGCTACGAGATATACAAAGCCCAGCAAAATCGCCAGCGAACAGGTTTCACCCAATACACCGCCGTGGACGCCCAAGAACAAATCCAAAACCGGCAGCGGTGTGGTCTGTCCTGCAACCAACGGGGTAGCACTGCTCAGCGCATCTACTCCCGACAGGCTTTGGGGGAAGACCCATTCGGTCATACGACCGGTGAAAGAGGTGAACAGAAACAAACGTCCCATCAGTGCAGGGTTTGCCAGATTGAAGCCGATACCGCCAAACAGCTGTTTGGTGATAACGATGGCAACGAACGAGCCAAGCACTGCGATCCATAAGGGAATGGACACGGGCAGATTCATTGCCAAAATCAAACCCGTGACGACTGCCGACAGATCCCCTACGGGAATCGGCTTTTTCATCAAATAACAATACAAATACTCAAATGCAACACACGCAAACACGGTCACTGCCTCGACCAACAGCGCACGAAGACCAAAAATCAAAACACTTGCCAGCACACTGGGCAGCAGTGCAATGATAACGTTCCCCATCAGCTTTTGGGTCGAGGAGCGGTCGACGATGTGCGGAGATGCAGTTACGATCAGCCGATTTTCCATCAGTTGCTGCCTCCTTTTCGTTTCAGATAGTCTTTTGCCAATGCCATCGTTTGGGAAACGGGGCGTTTTGCAGGGCAGACGAAAGTGCAGGTGCCGCAGGCAATGCACAAGTCCACCATCATCGCATTCAGGCTATCGGTATCTTTTTTGTTATATGCGCCTGCAATCTCGACCGGCGAAAGTCCCATCGGGCAGGCATAAATGCACCGACCGCAGCGGATACAGGGCTGTGGTGCAGGCAGATGTGCCATTTTTTCGCTCAGCAGCAATAGACCGTTGTTCTGCTTGAGAACAGGGAAATCGAGGCTGACCTGTGCCGTACCCATCATCGGGCCGCCGGTGATGACCTTTGCAGCCGACACTTTGGTACCACCGCAAAATTCCAGCACATCTTTCAGCGGAGTGCCAATAATCACATTCACATTCTGGGGTTTTGCCACTGCATCGCCCTCGACCGTTAGCCGCTTTGTGGTAAGGGGCATACCGGTTTCGAGGAATTTGCCAATGGTAGACACGGTGGTGACATTCAGCACGATAACGCCTACATCACTGGGCAAACCGCCACGGGGAACTTCCCGTCCGGTGGTGCGCTCGATCAGCACCTTTTCTGCGCCTTGCGGATAGCGACTGGGCAGCGGAACGACCTTGATGGCGGGTTCGTCCTTGGTCAGGCTGAACATCAAGTCCATCGCTTCGGGCTTATTTCGCTCGATGCCAATATAGCAGGTGGCAATATTCAAATACTGCATCACTGCCTTGATGCCTTTCAGCACAGTATCGGAATTTTCCAAAAATTCACGGTTATCAGCGGTCAGGTACGGCTCACACTCGGCACCGTTGATGACCAAACTGTCCACTGCCTCCAAGTTTTTAGGCGAAAGTTTGACAGCCGTGGGAAATCCTGCACCGCCCAAACCGACCAGTCCACATTTCTGTACCGCTGCAATAAAGCTTTGGTAGTCGGTCACCTGCGGTTTTTTCACCGACGGATCGACAGTTTGCAGGCCGTCGGTTTCGATGACAACGGCATCTACTTTTGCACCGTTGGGATATTGAATGCTCTCGATACCGGTCACAGTACCAGACACACCCGAATGGATGTCGGCACCTACAAAGCCCTGTGCTTTTCCCACAAGACTGCCCACCATGACCGAATCTCCTTTTTTCACCACCGGCACACATGGTGCGCCGATATGCTGCTGCATACTCAGCACGATCTTGGGGGCTACCGGCATCTCTACCGTTTTCATCCCCGCCGTTCCCTTGCCATGTGGCACAGCGGCACCCAGTGCTGCACGTGACAATTTTTTGAACATGAACACAACTCCTCCATTCTACTCGAATTGCAGTGTTACAAAAGGTGCTGTTTTTATTTCCTTATGAAACCCTCACAGATTCTTTCTCGTATAAAATTTATTGTAACATTCTACAAACCACACTGCAAGAAATGTTATTTATTTAACGCATTTATCGCAACCGGTCTTGCGCATAGTATTGGTTTTGAAACTTTGAATTTATATCAAAAGATTGAAAGTTTGTCTTTTTGTATTTTTATTCAGTAAAATCTGTGTTATAATGCTCCCATGGAAAAGGATGCCGTTCATTCCTAATTATAACGCAGGGGGAGGTCTTTTTATGAAACAACTGCTTCGCATTTTTTTGCTGCTCACTGCCGTATTCGCTGTGTTTGCACTGGTAGCACAGCAGACCCATCATGTCGATTACGTTGACCTGTCGGAAAATCTATAAAAATGCTGTGGCTTTTGCAAAAGCAAAAACCCGAACCGTCGAACGGTTCGGGTCGGAAAATCACAGTTCGATCTCCTGCAATGCCAGTACGCTGAGCAGATAGATTTTTAGTGCTTCTACCAGCTGGGTCAGGCTTGCGCCCTCGTTGGGTCCGTGTACACTGCCCACGAATGCCGGCACATCGGCGGGCATCTGTCCCATCGTGGGTTCGGGGCCAAAGCTTACTGCCAACGGGAAATGACGGGCATAGGTACCGCCACCCATTGTAAACGGCTTTGCCTGCTGACCGGTCACGCTGTTGTATACCCCCAGCAAGGTCTGGATAGCAGGATGTTCTGCACTGATGTAAAACGGTGCGCTTTCACGGTCTGCTTTTACCTGTGCTGCATCGCCTGCCGCTGCTTGCAGCTGCTCGGTGATGGTTTTCGCACTGGTCGAGGTGGGATAACGGCTGTTCAGATTCTGCACCAGTCTGCCGTCCTCCATGCGGATCATACCGCCGATAACGGTCAGAGGATCAAACAATCCGTCGTCGCTTGCAATCCCGATGGTGCTGCCGTCGGTGGAAGCCAGCAGCTTCTGCACCAGTTCAAGGTATGCTTTTTCACTTTCGGCATACAGCTTGTTTTCCAGCAGATAATCTACGATCAGACCAATGGCATTGATGGTGCCTGCCGGGAATGCTGCATGACCTGCTTTTCCCTTTGCTTCGATGCGTGTTAGCCCCTCACCTGCTTCGGTGATGATCAAACGCTCTTTTGCGGGCAGTTCATTTGCGTTCGCCTTGATGATGCAATATGCCAGATCCGGCACTGCATTGCTTGCCACGCCACCCGAAAAATCGACGATATTTCCGTTCAACACATTGCTGATGAGGTCGGCACTGTATACCCCCTTTTCACCGTTGCAAACGGGGAACTCGGCATCGGGCGAGAAGCAGAAATCGGGTGCAGAATAGTTTTTGAGGTAATACTCAACATCTTCCATACCGGTTTCTTCGTTGCAACCCAGCAGTACACGGAAATTGTACTTGGGAGCAATGCCCTGCTCTTTCAAAAATTTTGCGATATACAGGCACAGTACACTGGGACCTTTATCGTCCAGCACACCACGACCGATCAGCCAATCGCCCTCACGGCGCATTTTGAAAGGATCTGCATCCCAACCATTGCCCGCAGGTACAACATCCAGATGGGTAATAGTCGCTACTGTTTTATCGGTCGCACCCTTCACCTGTGCCCAGCCAATATAATTTTCGGCGTTGTATGTTTCCAGCCCCATTTCGGCTGCCATTTTCAACGCTTCTTCCAGCACTGCTTTTGCACCTGCACCAAACGGCGCATCGGGCTGTGCGGTGTCTTCTACACTGGGAATATCCACCAGACGTTTGATGTCACGTGCAATGTTCTCGGTGTTCTCCTGTACAAAACGCTCGACTCTATCGTTCCATTTCGACAAATCCATGGTTGTCACTCCTTTTGCTTTTGATGGGGAAAGTTTCTTTTCTCCCTGCGCACAAAGTCGCTGATGTTATTGTATCATATTTTGCATCGCTTACAACCGTTTTTTGTCAACCAATCAAAAAACCATGCTGCCAGCCCTTGTGCAAGTGGTTGTATAAAATAAAGAAAGGACCTTTTTCCATGAAACAATCATTCGTAAAAAACTTTGTATTCTGTGTCATCATTCTTGCTCTGGTGGGCATCTTCGTCATGCTGCCCAGAGAGTCGGGCAGTTCTGCTGTGGTAAGTCTGCCGGACGGTGAACAGGTCATCATCCCTTTGGACGAGGACAAACAGTATGATTTCGAAGCAGGTGAATACACAGTACACCTGCTTGTAGACGATGGTTCTATCCGCTTTGTCGACTCGGAGTGTCCCGACCATGTATGTGAGGAGTTCGGCAAGCTTTCGATGGACAACGAGCAAGCCAGTTGTGTTCCTGCCGGTGTAACGGTAGTCATCACCCAGTGATACCGCTCAGAACAATCCATTAGGAATGCAAATATCCTGCTTCGGCAGCTTTTCCCATGAAAACTCAGCGATCAGTTCAGGCAAACTTGCCGGTTCGGGGCGGTCGATGAGCCCTGCCAACCATGCCAGCTTGCCTAAAATCTGCTCAGCTGTGTAACGACTGCGCAGATTGTCCAGAGAAAGCGCACCGTCCCGTTTGGAAAGGCGGTCACCGTTTTGGTCGAGCAGCAGCGGAATGTGTCCGTATGTCGGTATTTGTTGTGCGCCCAACTGCTGCGCCAACCAGATCTGCCGTGGGGTAGAACCAAGCAGATCTCGCCCTCGTACCACCTGCGTGACCCCCATGCGCAGATCATCCACCACCACCGCAAGCTGATAGGCAAACACGCCGTCGGCACGGCAAATCAGGAAATCGCCTGCTTCTTGCGCAAGGTTTTCTCCTTGCTGCCCATAAAGCAGGTCGCAAAACGAAATTTCAACATCTGGCACACGCACACGCATCGCCGGATGTTTTTCTTTTGCTTTTTGCTGTTGTTCTTGCAAGGTCAGATTCCGACAAGTACCGGCATAGAGGTATCGACCATCCGATAAATGGGGTGCATTGGCGGCATGAAGTTCGGCACGAGAGCAAAAGCAGGGGTATACCAACTGCTTACTTTGCAACTGCTGCAACGCCTGCCGATAGATGTCCCCGCATTGGCTTTGGCAATAGGGCGGATGTTCTCCGCCTAAGTCACCGCCCTGCTCCCACGTCAGCCCAAACCAAATAAGTTCCTGTTGCATGATGTTGGCAAATTCTTTTCGGCTGCGCTGTGGGTCTAGATCCTCGATGCGCAGCACCATCGTCCCGCCCTCTTTTTTTGCTGCAAGCCATGCTAATTCTGCGCAAAATAAATTCCCCAGATGCATTCTGCCGCTGGGGGTAGGGGCAAATCGCCCAACTGTCTGTTTCATTCGGTTTCCTCCGCAGTTTCTTCCACGCACAAAACGCCGCTGTCGTAGCTGATGTTCCCGATCGTTTCTGCCAGACGTTCAAACGACATCTCGCCGTTGTGCCATGCAAGATATGCCTGCAACAGTTCTTGCGCACGTTGCTGTGCCTGCTGCAACAGCTGGTATACATCTCCCTGCATCGGCTGCTGTGTAGTAGGATGAGTCCACTGGGTAGGCAAACCGCTTTTTAGCTTTGCCGGACTGATATGACTGGTAACAAAGCCGGCACTGCGCAGCACAAGGCGTTCTGCCAGCCAAAACACTGCCCATTTGATGCGCCATCGAGAGATAAACATTCCCCGAAAAAAACGGGTGCTGTGGTAAGCTTCGGCAATTTCCAACGGCTGAAGCTCGGTGCCGTATACCTCGTTGATGCATCGGCACAAAAGCCCTGCGATGTCGGCAAGTTCCTCTGCTTTCAGCTTGGGGTAAGAATGCGCCAACGGAACGGCACCATCGCCAAAATCGGCACGGTGCAACTCGCTGTCTACCGCAATCTCAAAAAATCCGTGTCCGCCTTTCATGCCATACAGCTGGTCGGGTTTGGTCACTGCGTACACATAGGGGTGCAGCTGACAATCCACCGCATAGTGGCATAAAAAACCGGCAGCGTAACTGCGTTGCAGGTCGGTTTTTGCATTTTTTAGCAAAGCACACAGAAAGGCACCTGTTTTCTCCAGATGCATTCGATTGCCCAGTGACGGCAAATCGGGCTTGCGATCTGCTTTTTTTCGCAAAATTTGATAGCAGAACAGAATATCGGGTCCCTGACAGCCCACGGCAAAAACATCCGTACTGCTTACAGGAAATCCCAGTTCCTCTGCTGCTTTTGTTCCGACACGGGTATGGGTATACGCTTCGGGCATTGCAGTGACTCAGCTCCTTTTTTTGAGATACTTGGGCAGGCAAACGAAATAGAACCATGCACCAATGAGGAAAATGACCAACACGCTCAATACGCCCCACGGTGCAGCACGGCGGGAAACTTCGGTGAGCACTTCAATGGAAGCATCGCTGGGAATGTTCTCTTTTTCACGGATGACCTGTGCTGCCAACCCACTTGTAAACGCCACCAACGAGGGACCCATGATTGCAGAAAATTTTCCGAAAATATCGTAAAATCCAAAAAATTCGCCGCTGCGTTTGGGGTCGGGGATCATCTTGCCGAACATACTGCGGGACAACGCTTGGATGCCGCCTTGACTGGTGGAAACCAAAATCGCCAGCACCCAGAACTGCCACACTTCACGCACGAAAAAGCCGAAGATCGAAATTCCCATGTAGATACAGATACCCACACCGATCATGGTACGTGCGCCGAACTTTTCGGAGCATTTGATATACAGCAATCCGAACGGCAAGCCCAAGATCTGCACCAGCAACAGTGCCAGCAGCATATCCGTGCTGCCCAGGCCCAACGTATCACCGTAACTTGTGGACATATGGATGATGGTATTTACACCGTCGATATAGAAGAAGTATGCCAACAGGAAGAAAAACATATCCTTGTGGTGGAAAATCTCCTTTACGGTTTTGCCCAGACCCTTCATTGCCTGTACAATAGCACCTTTTTCACGTTCGGCATAGCTTTTCTGCTGTACATTTTTCAGCAGAGGAAGGCTGAACACCAACCACCAAACTGCGGTCAGCCCAAACACAAAGGACAAGCAAACCAGCATATCGACGCCGATGCCTGCTAAAATCAAAAACAGCAACAGCGGAATGGTAGAGCCGCCGATATATCCCATCGCATAACCCATCGTGGAAACCCGATCCATACGTTCTTTGGTGGTAACATCGGGCAAAAAGCTATCGTAATACAGATTGGCACCCGAAAAACCGATCTGACTTGCAATATACAAAAGCAGTACTTGGATGCCTACCTGTTCCGCCACCTGCGGATTGACAAAATCGAGCAACGGCGTAACGGCAAGTACTGCACAGGAAAGCACACCCACTGCCAAAAATACGCTGAAAAGCCGTTTGCGCAATCCACGAAAATCGCCCAGCACACCCATGATCGGTGCCATCAAAGCGATCAACAGCATTGCTGCACTGGTGCAATAGCCCCATGTGTTCATGCTGGATGCAGCATCAGGCGTATATTCTGCCACCGTATTGTAAAAAATCGGTAAGATCGTCACGATAACGACCGAGTGCGCCGAGTTCGCCCAATCGTAAAGCATCCAGCTTTTTTCTTCTTTTGTATATCCTTTTAAAAACATTGCGGTCACCTCACACAAATAGACCACACAAAGTGGTCTGTCTGTATCAGTTTACCATGACAAACAGAAGAATGCAACATGGTTCAATTTTTTTAATCTTTCTTTACATACTTCTTATTTTTTCTGTACAAATGCCCGCAAAAAAACACCGCCTCGTCCGTATTCGACAAAGCGGTGCTTGAAACGATTTTACGATGTTCCCAGTAGCATCCAAACTACACCTGCACCAAATGCTACGGCAGTTGCAGCTACTTTAAACGGTTGTACAGCACGGTCGATCACTTTACTCATGGTAGATGCCTCCTTCAAACGGATCAGAAGTGTGATGGTTGGACTTGGTGTGCTTTCCAAAAGCCAAACGGAAACCGGCGTAAATCACCAGTACGCCGATCACCAAAGTGGGCAGATTGCGGTAAAAGGTATAATAATACAGATCTCGTACACCTGCCATTACTGCCATTTCGTACAGTACCGGTGCAACAAATGCATCGAACAGCACCCATGCCCCCAGCAACAGCAGCAACCCACCCGACACCATCGGACGTTTATACAGCACTTCCCGAATTTTCTGCACTTTGCCTTCGGAAAGCAGATAGTGATCCGGTTCCATCAATGCACCGTTGCGGATGTTGAATGTATCAAAAAAAGAATACATCCATATGATGGGGCACAGCACTGCCGCATACGAAAAAATTGCTGAAAACACGATACTCAGGCAAAAAAATGTGATGAGCGAAAGCCCACGTTTCATATATCCCTGATACATTTGCCCTGCGCCCGGTACGAACGCACAACAGAAAGTTAAAAAGCCGCTTTTCTTCATACATCATTCCCCTTTGCTTTCTTCAATGTCAGACCGTTCCGTGTGTTCTTCATTTTGCCCGGCGGTCGCTTTTGGTTTTTGTTCGGCAAGCGTCAACCCTCGAGAAAGTTCATTCACCATATCGTTAAACCCATCCGATACGCTCCAGAACACCTGCTTTAAATGGAAAGAATTTGCAGCGTAGTAGGAGGGTCTGCGAGCGGGCGGATGCGCTTTCAAAATCGGAAATGCACCTGCCGACCACAGGGTAAAGGTGAGCATCACAGCAGCGGCGGCGGTCGCATATCGCCCTGTTACCACACGCCACAAGCGGCGGCTTCGCACACTGTGCATGACCGGAAGAACCATATCTCTTGGTGGCTGCTGACATACTTCTTCTGTAAGAAGATCGGTGTACCGCATCAGGCACTGCTCGCAGCTGCTCAAATGCTCTGCCACTTGCAGCCGTTGCGCTTCGTCCAGCGTTCCATCCATCAATGCCTGCAAGCACTGTTCACTTAGGTGTCCATTTTCCAAAAACAAGTTCATACCCTCACTCTCCTCTCCAAAATGCTTTGCTGCAACTGCTTTCTGGCTCGATGCAGCTGTGTATGTACTGTTTTTGGGGGGCGTTCCAAAATGTTTGCAATTTCATCCACCGACTTTTCCTGTAAAAAATAAAGCTGTGCCACCATGCGGTAGGGCTCTTTTAGGTCAAGCACCAACTGGCGAATCTCCTCGGTGCCTGCTGCACTTACCGCTGTTTCTTCGGGGGTGGGTTCGGGCAGAATGTTCAGCACTGCGCTTTCGTTCATTCCGTCCTCCTCCATTGCACAAACACGGCGGTTATACGCACTTTTGAGGTAGTCCTTTGCTTTGTTCGCTGCGATGCGTGCAAGCCACGGACGGATGCTGTCGTTGCAACAGTTGTCGATATGGCAATACGCCGAAAGGAAGGTTTCCTGCACAAGGTCTTCTGCAACGTGATGATCTTGCACCAGCTGATAGCAGACCGTGTACACCAATCGCTGATACTGCTCCACCACACGGCTAAACTGCGCAGCTGTCATGCACCTCATCCCCCCTTCTGATAACTAAAACGATTTTACAGGCTCGATTTCTTCAAATCGGCAAAATTTTTTCAAACAAAAAACGGGTACCCATCGGATACCCGTTTAAAATCCATCAAAACAGCATTCCCAGTGCGCCGAACACACCGCTGGATACCAGCCCCATAATAACGCCTGCCAGCATTACGCCACCGGCTACTGCCAAAAGGCTGGGGAAAAATTTCAGATCCAAAATGGTCGCAGCCAGCGCGCCTGTCCATGCACCGGTGCCGGGCAGAGGAATGCCCACGAACAGGAACAATGCCCAGTAGATACTGGTACCTGCTTTTTCTTGCAGCTTATCGCCGCCCTTTACACCCTTTTCCCAAATTTTCTGGAAAAATCCGCCCACCTTGGGCAAACGGGTACACCACAGCAGCACCTGCTTTGCAAACAGCAAAATTACCGGAACCGGCAAAATATTGCCGATCACTGCGATAATATAGGTCGGAACCAGCTCCAGACCCATTCCAACACCGATGGGGACCGCACCACGCAATTCGAAAAGCGGCACCATAGACACAATAAACACCCAAATATAATTTTTCAACAGTGTAAGCATTCAATTTTCTCCTTTTTGTGTGTAAGATCGTTGTTTATAGCTATGTTTACAGAGTTGCATCTTTAACTATACTTGATTTTACGCAAAATGGCAATCAATTTTTGAGGAAAACACAAAAAAATTGCATCCCTTTTGAGATGTCCCGAAAGAGATGCAATTTTCATTCAATCAGCCTGCTGCTTTCAAAAGTATACAGCGGGTATTATTTACGAGAAATTACACGCCCCAACTGGATCAGGAAGGTGGGTGCAAATGCCAGACCCAAGACTTGCAGG
This sequence comes from uncultured Anaerofilum sp., assembly GCA_944385945.1. Lineage (GTDB taxonomy): Bacteria > Bacillota > Clostridia > Oscillospirales > Ruminococcaceae > Anaerofilum. Next base: position 47,640 of record CALWZD010000066.1, read on the forward strand.
TACTGTACACCGGACAGAGCGGTGACCATGAACAGACCCTCGAAAACGGGAATGAGCAGTACAGCCAACAGCAGTACGACACCGCCCGCGAATGCCATAACGGAATATTTGTTGCTTCCAAGCCCCAGTTTGAAGATAGATTCCTTGCCACGGCAGTTGAAGCCATGGAACAAACGGGCAAGGGTCAAGGTCGAGAATGCCATGGTGCTTGCCATGCCTGCACCGCCTGTACTGTTGCCCAGATAGAAAGCGGTCATGGATGCGATAGCGATGAGCAGACCCTGCCACATGATCTTGAACATCAGTTCTTTATCCAAAATAGATGCTTTGGGGTCACGGGGTTTCTGGTCGAGCAGACCTTTGCGGGCAGGCTCCATGCCCAATGCGATAGCAGGCAAGCTATCGGTGAGCAGGTTGATAAACAGCAGGTGTACCGGCTGGAACGGAATCGACAGACCCATGACCGATGCATATACTACCGACAAAATACCCGCCATATTGCCCGACAACAGGAACTGGATGGCATTTTTGATGTTGGTGTAAACACCACGACCATTTACAACAGCCTTTACGATGGTTGCAAAGTTGTCGTCTGCCAAAATCATCGCAGCAGCGTCTTTACTTACTTCGGTACCGGTGATGCCCATTGCAACGCCAACGTCGGCTTTTTTCAGGGCGGGGGCATCGTTCACTCCGTCGCCGGTCATTGCAGCAATGCAGCCACGACGCTGCCATGCGCTGACGATGCGAATTTTATGTTCGGGAGATACACGGGCATATACCGAGATATGAGGCAGCTTTTCATCCAGCTCGTCATCAGTCATTGCGTCCAGTTCAACGCCTTCCAGTGCCATATCGCCTTCTTCAAAAATACCGATCTGTTTTGCGATGGCTGTTGCAGTTACCTTGTGGTCACCGGTGATCATTACGGTGCGGATACCGCCACGCTTTGCGTCGGCAACTGCCTGTTTGCTTTCCTCACGGGGCGGGTCGATCATAGATACCAGACCAACGAATACGAAATCGGTTTCGTCTTCCAGTGTCAAATCACGCTGTTCGGTCATGGGGCGGTAAGCAAATGCCAACACACGCAGACCGTTCTCGGAGAACTGACGGTTGGCTGCCTCAATTTGCTCACGCAGTTCGGCGGTAAGGGGTTTTACTCCCTCGGCAGTAAGGATATTTTGGGTGCGGTCGAGCAAAACGTCGATTGCACCTTTGGTCAGCATCATCAACTGTCCGTCGATATTGTGCAAGGTACTCATCAGCTTGCGGTCAGAATCGAATGCAAGCTCTGCCAAACGGGGCAGTTCGCTGCGCACACGGTTTGCGTCCAACTGATGCTGTGCGCCCCAGTTGATGAGTGCGATCTCGGTGGGGTCACCGACCGAAGCACCGGTCGAAAGGTCTACGGTAGCAGCGCTTGCCAGCAAGCCGATCTGCATCAGCCACTTTTGTACAGGATTG
>CALWZD010000067.1 GCA_944385945.1 uncultured Anaerofilum sp.
GTTGCTCTGCTGTTGCCGAACATTCGGCAGCTACAACAGGCTCTTGCCCCACAGCAACTGTCTGCTCCGGTTTGGGCTGCTCCATCTCCTCGTACACCTGCCACAGCTGACGTTTGCCGTTTACATCCTGCCAAATTTGTGCCTGTGCGCCAATTTCGGCACGTTCTTCTCCACCTACCAAATCCAGCACTTTTCCGCTGAGTGCCGATTTTAGTTTTACGCCCGCACTGCCTGCCGAAACAATGCTCCACAACTGGCTTGCTGCGTCTACATTGTCCCACATATGCAGCCAACTTCCGTCCGAAATACCCGCCATGATAATATCCAGCACTTTTCCGGACGCTTTGTTTTGCAGTTTATACACACCGTCACCAGCCTGCAAGAATTTCCAAAGACGGTTATCGGTCACGGTTTCCTCACCCAGATAGACGGCAGCACCGCTTTCCAAAGAGTTTTCCGCCTCCAGCATACCGCCACCCGCAGACGCAATACAATAAAACTTGTCTTTATCAATTTTGATTGTTGCCATCGATACCACTCTCCTTTATTTATGATTATACTCCCCTGTATCTTGTGCAGTCAACACGAATCGCAAAAGATTTCCCCATTGCAAGGGAAATGCCGCTTTTTCGGTGCCGTATTCGTAGATTTTGCCAAAAGTGATGTAAATTCATCGTATAATTTAATAAAATATTTTGCAAAGAAATCCCTTTTATTTCTCTTTGAATGCACGTTTGATTTGTTCAAATGCTTTCTTTTCGATTCTTGAAATATAACTTCGGCTGATGCCAAGCAACTGTGCTACTTCATTTTGGGTCATTGGCGGTTGACCTGCCAGCCCGTATCGCAGTAAAATGACCTGTCGCTCTCTGCCTTGCAGATCGTTCACCACCTTTTTCAAAAGCTTACATTCTTCCTGCTGTTCGATCGCCTCATCCATCTGGTAAGAGTCGGTGAGGGTGTCCAGCACCGTCATGGACGAGCCATCTTTGGCACCGTCGATCGGTTCTTGCAGAGAAATGTTGTTTGTCGTCTTTTTTTCACTGCGCAGATACATTCGAATCTCATTTGCTATCCTATCACAAAAGAGTCTTCCCAGCTTGCTCCAAACAGGATAATGTGTGCCGACTCGCCATCCCAAACGACCTTGCGCACCAGTGTGTGCATAGCCGTCCTTTTTTGTTCAGGCGTCATCTCGTCTATACTGTACTGCAAAGAAGAAAGCAACTGGCGCATCAGTTCAAATTCTTCTTCCATCATGGGCGGAGGTGTACAAGCAGCCTCCAACGCAGCGATACCGGCTTTTAGTTCCTGCTCTTGTGCATGAAGTTCTTCCAGTTTGGTCTTTAAATGTACGACCGCACTGCTGTCTGCAAACGCCGTTATTGCGTCGACTACGCTATCTATTTTATGACGAATCTCTTTCTGACGTTGGCGCATTTGCTCCAATTTGCTATCGCAGGTTTGCTTATTTTCTCTGTAAATCCGTTTGCTTTTTTCAAGCTGCATTAAAAACTCCTGTTTGTCTTCCGATAACTGCTTTATCTGCTGTATCACTGTTTCGTCCAACAAATTTCCGTCGGCGTTTTTGCAGCTGCACAGACTGTTTTTGCTGCGTTCTTTCATCTTGCACACATAGGTATATCTCGGCTCTCCCTGCGCTGTTAACCGTTTAGAGCGTTTGGGATACATTCGGTTCCCACAACTGCACCATAGCAGACCTGTCAGCAATGCTTGGTTGCTGCGTGGTTTGCGGTATGCTTTACAGCGGTTGCGCTCCAACGAGTGCTGGATCTCTATCCACATTTTTGACGGTATCAAGCCCGTATGCTGTCCTACCGACACGATCCATTCACTGGCTGGCAGATAGACGGTCGCTCGCCCTTTTTGCTGGTCGGTGCGGTTATACGCCAATATGCCATGAACTCCGTCAAACGCCTCCAACCCCGAAAACACCTCTGCCTGCTTTTCTACAAAATAATTGTAGGCATCTTTGTCTGCGATCAAATATACCGGATTTTGCAGGATAGCCTTGATAGCAAACCTTGTAAAGTTACGTCCTGTTTTTGTCTTTATTTTCTGTTGCAGCAATTCTGCTTCGGTCATGGTAAGGGAATCGGTTTCGTTGTATAGCTGATAGATTTTTTGTACGGTTTCTGCCTCCTCCGGAATCAGTTTCAGTTTACACGCTTTTTTGCTTTTCCCGTCCACTGTCACGCTTTTTACGCTTTCGGAAGCGTAGCCTGTCGGTGTCGTTCCCCCCAGCCATCGACCTGTTTTCGCCAACTCGTTCATATTATCCCGAATCCGTTCAGCAATCGTTTCACGCTCCAACTGGCTAAACACTGAAGCAATATACATCATCGCCCTTCCCATCGGGCTGGACGTATCAAAATTTTCCCGAATCGACACAAAGTCGATGCCCAACCGCCCCAATTCTTGGATAAGTGACGAAAAATCACTGATGTTTCGGCTGATCCTGTCCAAACGGTATACTACCACCGCTTTGAACCCATGTTCTTGTGCTGTTTTCATCATTCGTTTAAAGTCAGGACGATTCAAATTTCCACCCGAGAAGCCCTCATCTTCGAACACGACCGCAGTATCGGCGTATTCGCTTCCAAACGTGCTTTGAATGTACCGTCGGCACAAATCGACCTGATTGCCAATGCTTTCGCCTTTTCCCGTAAACCGTGATTTGCGGGAGTAGATAGCGATAATATCTTTATTTTTTTGCATCTTTTCGCCTCCCTACCTTTGCATTATACCCCTGTGAAAATGCGATATTTGCAAGAAAAGCAAATATAAACTGTCATACTAAGCAGAGTATTTGCAATAGGATAGAAAGGAACCATCAAAAAGGGGGCGAATCCGATGCGAAAAATCACGTCCATTCCGGTCATCCTCCATCTTCCCCAAACGGAGGAGGCACAAAAACAACTTGCCCAACAACTTGCAGAACTTCATGCAAAGTTTGTCGTTCGGAAAATCGAAACCCTTACCTGTCCGACCAAACAGAAATTAGAGTTACTGCAAGCAGTGATAGACGTAGAAAATAAAGAAAAACAGATATAAAGCGAGCGCACCGCCTTTGACAAACCATCATTTTGTCAAAGGCGGTGCGTTTTTTCAATCCTTTTTATCGGCTCTACCCGTTTACACGAATTTTCTGTCGTACAGCAATGCTGCGATAAGCACCACAAAGCAAGAACCGGCGTTATGTACCAGTGCGCCCGTTGTCGGATTCAGAACCCCTATGACCGATAAAGCAACCGCCAAAAGGTTGATAGTCATTGAGAGCGCAATGCTGAATTTTATCGTTTTTACGGTTGCGTTGGAGAGCCTTTTTAAGTATGGCAATTTTGAGATGTCGTCGCTCATCAGCACGATGTCTGCTGCATCCACAGCAATGTCGCTGCCCAATCCTCCCATCGCTACCCCTACGTTGGCTGTTTTCAAGGCAGGCGCATCGTTGACACCATCGCCAATCATGCACACGTTTTTTCCCTGCTTTTGAATTTCGAGAATATTTCCAACTTTTTCTTCCGGAAGAAGCTGTGCCTTTACAGTTCGTATCCCAACCTGTTGTGCAAAGTAGTCTGCGGTTTTTTGGTTATCCCCTGTAAGAAGAACGATCTCGGTATCCATAGCATGGATTTTTTGTACCATTTCTTTTGCAGCAGGACGCACGAGGTCTGACATTGCCAAAGCACCAATGCAAACCCCATTTCTTGCAACCAAAATCGTTGCTTTGCCTTGTGTGCGGAATGTTTCCAAAGCGGATTCGATTGTGGAGTTTAATACAACGCCCTGTTCCATCAAAAAGTTCTCGTTTCCGCACAACAAATCTTTACCGTCGACCTGCGCATAAATTCCTTTTCCTGCGTACATTTTGAATGTGCTTGACTCGACTGTACGAATTTGATGCGTTTTTGCACAGGCAACGATGGCTTTGCCCAGCGGATGCTCGCTTTTTGCTTCGGCAGATGCTGCCAATGTCAACAGCATATTTTCATCTATGGCATCATCAAAAATGACCGTATCACTCACTTCCAGTTTGCCATATGTGAGAGTGCCTGTTTTGTCGAATGCAATGGTGTTGACTTTTCCCATTTTTTCTAAGGCTTCGCCCGACTTGATGATGACACCATGCTTTGTTGCCTGACCTACGGCAGCCATGATGGCAGTGGGGGTGGCAAGCACCAGTGCGCACGGACAGAATACGACCAGAACCGTTACTGCCCGCTCAATGTCCTGTGTTATCAGACCTGTAACGACTGCAATCAGCAGTGCGACCGGAACCAACCAACTTGCTGCAACATCCGCAATTCTTGCCATAGGTGCCTTTTTTTCTTCCGCCTGTTGCACCATATGGATCAGCTTTTGCAAAGAACTGTCCTCGCCGACTTTGGTGGCACAAATGTCGACTGCACCAAAGCGGTTAACCGTTCCGCAGAACACTTCTTCCCCTACCGTTTTATCCACCGGCAAAGATTCGCCTGTCATAATCGACTGGTCGACCGAGGTTTCACCGTTTACGATGACACCATCCACCGGAACCGTTTCGCCCGGCAAAATTCGCAAAATATCTCCTTGCACGATTTTTTCGGCAGGAATCATTTCTTCTTTGCCGTCTGCAATGCGTCTGCCCTGTGTAGGTGCTAAAGAGATAAGCTTTTTCAGCCCTTTTTTCGCACGTTCGGTGGTTTTATCCTCCAAAATAGCACCGATCGCCATGATCCATGCAACCTCGCCCGCCGCAAATATATCGCCGATCGCAATAGCAGCGAGCATCGCAATGGTAATCAGCAATGCAGAAGAAATTTTACTGATGCCGGGATTGTGAATGACACGCCATATCGCAAGATACGCCATCGGAATTCCACTGATGATGACCGTTATCCACGCTGCATCGAAAGGCAAGATACCTGTTTGCACTGCGCCAATGTTCCATTCTTGCATCAGGTGTGGCACCAAATCAAGCAAAAGAAATACACCTGCAACGATGGTAGCAGGTACTCCTGCAAGTGTATCGTTGATTTTTTTCAGCATTTTACACCTCTCCGTATGTGTTGACAGCTTTTTTGCAACAACGTATAATTTGTATGATACAAAACAAGCTGTTCTGTATTTGCTTTTTATTATACGAATGGTGCAAGCTGCATTCAAGAATCAAATCTTCTTACCTGTTCGATACAGAACAGTTTCGAAGATTTGTTCGGAGGGTATTATGGACAGACGACAAAAGAAAACTCGTGAAGCTATTTTTAAGGCATTTACCGAACTGCTTGCAGAAAAAAACTACAACCAAATCGCTGTGCAAGATATTATTGATGCAGCCGATATTGGTAGAACGACCTTTTACGCACACTTCGAAACAAAAGACTATCTGCTCAAAGATTTGTGCGAAGAATTATTCGGGCATATCATAGACACTGCTATGGGGCTTCCGCACGGACATTATCACTATTCCTGCGGGACCGAAACCGACTCGGTGTTTTTGCATCTTCTGCGCCATCTTCAGGAGAACGACCGCAATATTCTGGAACTGCTTGCCTGCCAGAACAACGAAATTTTTCTACGTTATTTCAAAAGCAATCTAAAAAAGTTAATTATGATCCAATATGCCGACAAAGGCTTGCTGCAAAATTCCAAATTACCGCAAGATTACCTTGTCAACCATATTTCTTCCTCTTTTGTCGAAACGGTAGAATGGTGGCTTTCGCATAAAATGCAGCAGACGCCCGAACAGATGACCGAATATTTTCTGTCGGTCATCGAGCCTATCCTGCGCTCGTAAAAGTGCTTTTATTGCTTCGAAAGCGTTTTTCTTCTGTCTTTTCGCTCCACTGCCAAAATCTGTTTCAACGCTTCCGCCTTATCCACACCGCTCAGACGCAAAGTATGTGCCAAAGCCAGATAGTCGGAAAATCGCTCGCTGGGCTGAATACCAGCCGCCGTAAGGTCACGCCCCATCACATGGGGACGTGCCATATATTCCCGATAAACTTCCAATCGACTGTTTAAAAACAGGATGATCTCCTCACTGGTTCAGGAGGGTATTTTTCAGAGTGCATCTGCTGTGGCAAGATAAATCAAACCGACAGGGTCGACGCTTGCGTCAAACATTTTGTTGGTCGATTTGATGCGTGCATTTCTAGTTGCCAAAATATTCGGCTGCATATGGTACTGTGCTAGATTTAACACATATTGTAGCAGTTTTCGCTCGGTGGTAATTCGCTTGATGAATCGTTCTATCAGCGGCAACCCGCAGACTTCATGCCCATATGCGTGGATCTTTCCGTCGACTGTTTGGGTGCAGACCGCTTTTCCAAAATCGTGTGTCAACGCAGCCAACAGAAATCCTGTCGGGTTTGCTGCTTGCGGTACAAATTTCACCGCTTCATCCAAAACCATCATCGTATGGACCCACACGTCCCCTTCCGCATGATGCGTGGGGTCTTGCGGAACTCCTATCAGGCTTTCCAGCTCGCCAAACCAAACGGACAACTGCCCCATTTGACGTAATATCTCAAAAAAGACAGAGGGTCTTTCGGCTTTTAGCAAGGCTTTTTGCAGTTCTGCCATGACTCGTTCTTTGGGAAGCTGCGACAGATCCATTTGACTGCACAGTGCAATCGTTTCATCTGCCACACGAAATCCAAACCGTGCAGCGAACTGTGCTGCACGCAAAACCCGCAGCGGATCTTGCACAAAAGAAACACTATCTACATGGCGGATGACACCGTTTGCAAGATCTTGCATTCCTCCAAACGGGTCAATGCGTTCCCCACTGCGTACATCCTGCATGATGGCATTGATGGTAAAATCTCGTCTTTTCGCCGCTTTTGTTGTTCCGATGAACGGATCTGAAACAATGTCGAAGTCTTTATGTCCACCGCCACAGCTGGTTTCTTTTCGAGGCAGTGCGATGTCCAGCCCTGTACCTTTCAGCCCAAAAATGCCAAAACTTTCACCGATCTCCATCCTCTCACCCAAAGAATCGAGGATCTCTTTCAGGCAAGAGGGCGAAATACCATGCACTTCGACGTCGATGTCCTTTCCCTCTTTTCCGTTCAGTAAATCTCTTACATATCCACCGACAAAATATGTTTTTCCGCCTTTTTCAAAAACTCGCTCTGCAATCGCTTGTGCAATTTCCAAATCGGATGTTTGCATTCTCTCTCCACCTCGGTTTCCTTTTTATTATATAGTCGAAAGCATTGTTTTAAGAAATCCCTAAGTTCTGTAAAGACTGTTGCAGCTGTTTCCATTGGTCGTAGAGTGCATGGTAATACTGCACTCCCTGCTCAGACAAACGATAGTATTTTCTCACGGGTCCCTCTGCACTTTCCTGTAAATAGGTGGACGCATTCCCGTCTTTGTACAGACTTCGCAACAGCGCATACAAAACGCTTTCCTGTGTGTCCGGAAAACTACTTTTCAGCAGAGCGATCATTTCGTAGCCGTACCGCTCCTTTTCCATTAAAAGATGCAAAATGCATAACGTAATGATGTCTTTTTTCAGCATCGTAGTGTCCTCGCAGCGATCAATCCCATAAGATAAACAAACGATAATGATACCAGTATATCCCAAAAGCCACCTTCAGAAAGTTGTGCCATCATACTTACAAATAAAGTACAGCACACCGCTGCATCAAAGCATACCAATGAAACTCTCGCCCAAGCCAAACAACGTACGAGCGAGAGAATCGTATAGGCGAATCCACTGACCGTGAAAACAGCACACGCGACAGCCAACACACCTTTGGTACTTGGTCCAACTTGAAGCATTGGAAAAGTGAAAAAAATCCAACCACAAAGCAACATCAGCAACAGAGCCAGAACAATTTGCATTAGAAAATGCAAAGCTACCGCTTTTTTAGGCTGTGTCTGTGCTAAATCTTTCGACCTCTGAAGCGTATATTGCAAAAAGCCCCACTGCACTGCTAATAGTAAAATTGCAGCTGTGAAAGAAACCGTACGAGAAAAAAGCATCAAGGGTGAAATTGCGAGAAAAAGCAATACCAACCCAAACAGGATACGCTGTATTAGCTGTTTTGCGGTAAGAAGCTTACAAATAACAGAACAAGGAGAACCAAATTGCTGCTGTGGGTCGGAATCGGAATGATTCTGTATTATTTCGGAATAATCTTCAACGACCTCCTCTGCCTCTTGAGAATCTAAAAGCAAATATGCCCAAAAGGTAAGTCTGCGAAGATAGGGCGACGAAAACATATGACACACCTCCACTACTAATTTTTTATCTATACTAAAAATATACTATTAGCATATCCGATTGTCAAGGTGAAAGCCTCTTCTTTTGCAGAAAATCCCCTCATCAATCATGCTGTGCGCGACAGCTTTCTTTGAGGGGAATGAAGAAAAGAAGGCTATTTCGAAAAAACAAAAACCTTCCCCTTTCGAGGAAGGTAAATGCATTCCATTTTTTATTCCTGTTCGTCCTTCATTCCACTCACGATTGCATAATACGAGCGAGATGTTGTGCGATACACGAGCAGATAGAAAATGGCAAATATCGCATAACAGCAGACAGTTGTCGTAATCAAAAGCGACATATTTGTAACGCCGAATATCATCAACAGTTTTCGAATAAGCGGAAAGGCAAATGCAAGATGCATTCCTGCTGTGACCAACGGCAAAAAGAACACCACCAAAATTTGAGAATTGATGCTCTTGCGAATCTCCTGCTTGGTCATGCCGACCTTTCGCATGATGTCAAACCGAGATTGATCTTCGTAGCCTTCCGAAATTTGCTTATAATAAATAATCAGCACGGCAGCAAAAACAAAAACGATACCAAGAAAAATGCCTAAAAAGAACAGTCCTGCATAAATGCCATAAAAATCGGCACGTTCTTTTGCAACGCCTTCTATAACGATATGAAAATACGAATCCTCCCCTGTTTTCTCTTTCAGCTGTTGAGTTTTTTCTGTAAGCTGCTGTTGAATGCGAATTTGGGTATCATCGTCACAGGGAAGATCGAATCCGTAATACCAGTGAAAAGAAACAAGGCTTTCATCTCGATTGCCCATTGTATATTCACTCAAAGGTGCAGTGATCTCGTCAATATCATTGACAAACAGGTACATTGTGGGGAAAATCTGCATGGAATCCACACCGTTGTCCACAAAATCTTCTGCTTGCTTTTTTACTTTCAATGGTTCGCTGTTGCCGATTTGGATTGTGTCTTGTGTGTATGGCACTTCTTTTGTTGTATAAAGGATGACTTCGCCTGTCGAAAGGGTTTCTTGTTTGTTCATCAATCGGTTGTAGTCCGAGATAGGAACAACGAACACCTGCCAAATATCCGCCATTGCTTCAATCGCTTCTTCGTATGTTTGGTTATCGAACCGAACCTGATTCCCTGTGATTGCTGCGCCAAACGCTGCCGTTTGGTAGAGCAAAATATTCTGTTGCTCGGTGCCGTTTTCCTGCACAACGCTTTCAATGATGTCCTGCGTCTGCTTTACCTGTTCCCCCTCCAACAGCTCTGTACTGCTTACAGTTGCATCCAAACTGATATTACGGGGGTAGCGGTTGCGCAAACTGTCTTCTGCGCCGATATACAAACAGGTAGTAGAAGACAGCATTACCAGCACCATCGTGCATAGGATACAAATAGATGCAAGCCCTGCACCGTTGCGTTTCATACGGTAAACCATAGAAGAAACCGACACAAAATGCTCTGTTTTATAGTAGTAACGTTTATTTTTTTGCAAAAGACGGCAAAGTGTAACCGAACCGGCAATAAAAAGCAGATATGTCGCAATCACTACCATTACGACCGCCACAAAAAACACCATAATCGCTGCAACAGGGTCTTGGATCTCGACCGCAAGATAGTACGCTGCGGCTAAAATAAGAGTACCTAATATCGCAATGAACCAGTTTGCTTTTGGCGGTTTTTCGCCTGCGTGTTCGCTGTGTAAGAGCTGAATCGGATTTGTAAGCTGGATTTGGAACAAAGTATTTAAAAAAATCAAAGCAAAGATAACCGCAAATAATACGACTGTGTGCAGAATGGAAGAAGGCTCTACCGAAAAGGCAAAGGTCGCAGTTCCTGCCAAAATTTTCACAAGGCAAAGTTCTGCCAACTTTGAAAAAAGAATCCCAAAAAATAATCCACCCACGAGGGTTATACCTGCTACAATGAATGTTTCCAACAGCAAAACCACTGCCAAATGCTTTTTTCCCAGGCCCAAAATATTATATAGCCCAAACTCTTTTTTGCGTCTGCGAATCAAAAACGAATTAGTGTAAAAAAGAAAAATCGAAGAAAAAACAGCCATTACATCAAAGCCCAATTCCAAAAAGCTTTGCATCGTATCTCCGCCCGGAATGGAACCGAAAGTAGACGATGTCCCTAAAAAAGAAATGATGTAGCACATCATGATCGTTCCCATACAGGTCAAAAGATACGGCAGGTACAACTTTCTATTTTTTTGTATTCCACTCCAAGCGAGTGTACGGTAAAATCCTTTTTTCATCTTTGCTCACCACCCGTCGCAAGCATCGTTAATGTGTCGGAGATTTTTTGATACAGCTCGTTTTCTGTACTGTTTCCACGATAAATTTGATGGTATACCTCACCATCTTTGATAAACAAAACCCTGCTTGCGTGACTTGCTGCTTTTACCGAATGTGTCACCATCAAGATGGTTTGCCCGCTGCGGTTGATTTCTCCAAACAATCCCAAAAGCTCGTCGGTCGCTTTGGAATCCAAGGCACCTGTCGGTTCGTCTGCCAGAATCAATCGAGGATGAATAACCAACGCTCTTGCCACCGCAGCACGTTGTTTTTGACCGCCGGAAACTTCGTAGGGATATTTATCCAGCAGATGCGTGATGCCAAGCTGCTTTGCAATGGGCGCCAGCCTTTTTTGCATTTCTGCCGGACTTTTTCCGGACAGCACCAGCGGAAGATAAATATTATCTTTGAGCGAAAATGTGTCGAGCAGATTGAAGTCCTGAAACACAAAGCCCAAATGTTCTCTGCGAAAAGAAGCAAGTGATGATTCTTTGATTTTGGAAAGTTCTTGCCCATCTAATCGAACACTGCCGGCGGTTGGACGATCCAACGCAGCCAAAATATTTAAAAGTGTCGTTTTTCCGGAACCCGACTCGCCCATGATTGCAACATATTCGCCCTCTTGCACCTCAAAGCTGACGTTTGAAAGTGCCTGCACCTGATTTCCACCAAAACGGGTGATGTATATTTTTTTAACTGCATCCACCTGTAAAATACTCATTACAGTATTCCTCCCTTTGTGTTTTTTGCACATTCATTGTAACAAAAAAAGGAAATGCTTCGCCATTGATTCGGCTTACATTTCCGCTTTGATTTCTTACGCTTTTGTAAGAAGTTATTCTTTCACTGCGTTTTTGTGTTCTAAGTCGATGCGAACAGTCGTACCCTTGTCTGTGGATGACTCAATGGTGATCGAATGCCCCAAATTGTGGCAGATCTGTTTGCACAAATACAATCCGATGCCACTGGCTTTTTTGTCATTGCGCCCGTTATAGCCTGTATAACTCTTTTCAAACACACGAGGCAAATCCTCCGGCGCAATACCAATGCCGGTATCCCGAATGCACAAAGTGAGAGGCGACCCCAACTCGATGGTAATACTTCCTTCACGGGTATATTTCAAAGCGTTGGACAACACCTGTTCGACCACAAACGACAACCATTTTTCATCTGTAAGAACACGGGTATGCAGTGGTTGATAACACAGCTTCAGCTTTTTTCGAATAAATTGTCCTGCAAATTTTTTAACGGCATCTCGAACGATGGAGTCAAGGTCATAAGAGCGAAAAAGATAGTCTTTCGAATCCGAATCCAACCGTAAAAACGCCAGCACCATTTCCACATACTGCTCGATGCGCTGTACTTCTTCGGACAACTGCCGTGCAAGGGCAGAATCTTCATTTTGCAATGTCAAGCGCATAGAGGCGATCGGCGTTTTGATTTGGTGCGCCCAAATCGTATAGTAATCCACCATATCCTGATAACGCATGGTCATATCGGTTTGTAACTGCATTTGCTCTTGTTGCAACGCTTTGATGATAGCTTGATAGTCTGCATCATCTTGGGTGTGTATCGCAGGTAGGTGCAGCATCAACTGTGCTGATAAATGGCTTAGTGCGGTAAGTTTTTCATGCTTTCGTCGGATATTGTTCATATCCCACAGCAAAAACAGAATCGACAGTACCGTACATAAAATAATCGGATATAGCACAGCTTGCAGTGGCAACGCATACAAGAAAAAGGTGCTTAAAAAAATTGCAGCAAATGCCAAAAACAACAGGATAAAATACTTCCTTTGCTTGAGATAGATAAAAAGATTTTCCATCTTTGTCCCCTATTAACCGACAAAATATCCCACACCGAATTTTGTGGTGATAAAATCAGTCAGCCCTGCTGCGTCCAGTTTTTTGCGCAAACGGTTGACGTTTACCGTAAGCGTATTTTCATCCACAAAGCTGTCAGTTTCCCAAAGGCGTTCCATCAGCTTTTCCCTGCTTACGACCTTACCTTTATTTTCCATCAAAGCCAACAAAATGCGATACTCATTTTTTGTCAATTCGATCACCTGTTCATGGTAGCTTAGCGTATTGTCGCCGGTGCTGAGCAACGCCCCTCGATGCTCCAAAAGCGGCAGCGAACCGGCAAAGTCGTAGCTTCTTCGAAGCATCGCCTGAATTTTTGCCATCAGCACACTTTGGTCGAATGGTTTTGCAATGAAGTCATCTGCTCCCATATTGATCGCCATAACGATATTCATATTGTCTGACGCAGAAGAAATAAAAATAATCGGCACTTTCGACACCTTTCGCATCTCGCTGCACCAGTGGTAACCGTTGAAAAAGGGCAGAGAAATGTCCAGCAACACCAAATGCGGATCATATTCTGCAAAATCTGCCATAACATCCATGAAATTTTCCACACATCGTGTGTCCAAAGCCCATAGTTTGGTTTGTTCGGCGATTGCTGTTGCAATGCCAAAATCATCTTCGACAACTAAAATTCGATACATGGTGTGTTTCCTCTCTGTATTTGCGTAAAGCTATCCATAACTTTATATTAGTTGCCTAGGGGTACCATGTCAACAGTTCCTGTGCAAAAAGTGTATCTTATGTAAGGATAGCATTTTCAATGCATCGTGCGCCATAAGTGGCAAACCTTGCACCTTTTTTATGGTCAAATGTATTCACTGCTTTTATCAATCCAATCGTCCCGACGCTAATCAGGTCATCTTGTTCTACATTGTTGTTTACATAATATTTTTTTGCTACGTGTGCTACCAAGCGCAAGTTATGACGTATAATTTTATCACGTGCAGACACATCCTGCTGCTCTTTCAATTTATAAAATTCTTCCATTTCCTGTTTTGCATTCAGCGGTTGCGGAAAAGCGGACGTTTCCAAGTGCAAAGCAAAATACAAAAACCGAACAGCAACCATACCAAATACTTCTGTTAGCATAGTAATTCCCCTTTCTTCACTTTTATCGTTATATATGTATTTATATATTAGTCAATTAATGTTTGATTTTTCGTGAAATTGTCAAATAAAAAATCCGATTCCCCCTTTTCTTTTATTCATTTTTCGCAAAATATTGACAATTGTTACAAAATTTTATATAATTAAATTAAAAAATAGATAATTTTATATATTTCGTTCCTGCATCTGTTTCAATTTTTAAACCGCTTTCGAGAGAAAGGATTTAGAGTATGCTATACACAAATTATTCTTCAAATGTACTCTCGGTACAATCCCCTGTATATTGTACTCTTGAGCAATTTCTTTATTTTTACCTATCAAAAAGGGACTTCGAAAGCGCACTGGCTTGTGTATCAGAAAATATTTTTAGCATCGGTACACACGACGAATCGGTTGCTATTGGAAAAGACGAACTGTCAGCTTTGTTAAAAGACGAAACGGAAAAATTTCCACATTCTATCCCATTTGAAATATATGATTATTGCGAAAGTCAAAGTCATCCCGATTGTTGGAGCTGTTTTTGTAATGTAAAGTTCACTGTTGCTGCCCCGGATTCTACGCCGGTTTTATATCATACCAGATTGACTGCAACACTTCATAAAGAGTGCAACCGCTATTTGATCGATTGCTTTCACATCTCTCAATCCCAACTGTATCAGGCGGAAACCAAATGCTCCTCCGTACGATTTGTAAGCAATGAAGTAACCAAATTACATCGTCAAGCGCAGCAAGATTTGTTGCAACTTATCGACCAGATGATGCCTGGCGGAATTATGGGGGGATATGTAGAGGATGGTTTCCCTTTATATATCGTAAATGAGCGGTTTCTTTGTATGGCTGGTTACACGCACGACCAATTTTTGCAAGATACAAATGGGCTTGTGATAAATTCTGTCCATGAAGACGACCGTAAAATGGTTTGTGAAAAAATCACTCAGGTACTTTCTCAGTCGAATCAGTACGAGCTGGAATACAGAATGAAAAAAAGTGACGGTACATTTTTTTGGGTGCATAGCATTGGCAAAAAAACAGTTACCGCAGAAGGGCGAGAAGCCATCGTAAGCGTGTTGATGGACGTTACCGAACAGATAGAAAACCGGCAATATCTTTGGGATGTTTCTGTACGTGATTCTCTTACAGGCGTATACAATCGCAATGGATATTCTGTTAACATTGCCAAATACTTAACGTCCCACAGCAGTTTTGTTTTTCTGATGTTGGACTTGGATCACTTCAAGCGTTTGAACGATATTTACGGGCATCTCGAAGGCGATTTTGCGCTTCAGTATATTGCAAAGCTTCTTACCGACTCTTTCAGAAAGACAGATATTGTCTGCCGTCTTGGTGGCGACGAATTTTCGGTGTTTATTGTGAATTGCCCTGAAGTAGCGGTGATCGAGGAAAAGGTGCATCGTATCATCCAACTTTTTTCTTCTGTAATGGAACAAAAATACCCTGAAAGTGGCTGTTCTGTTTCTTTTGGTGGTGTTTACGGGCAAGGGATAACGACTTTCGAAAAACTTTATCAAGCCGCTGACAAAGTTCTATACGAAGTAAAAAATAGTGGCAGAGGAACTTATAAATTTCGTGCGTTGGAATAAGCATACGTTTTTATTTTTCTTTCGAATGCTACAAATGATTTTCACAAATTTACAATCGCTCTTGCTTTCTTTGATTTGTGTTAGATCACTATAAAAAATCCGCACATTCATGGCGTTTAACGCTAGGGATGTGCGGATTTTTTGTTACATTTATCGCAAAAGATTCTGTCCATATTTTACCAAATGGTATCTTCTGCTTTCTGACCTTGTGCTTTCTTTTCGACCGCCTTTTCCTGCATGATTTTATGCTGGATTTGAAGACTGTCTGCTTTTAGTGCTTCAATATCAATTTCACCTTGCAGAAAAATCGCATATGCCTGCTGCTGAGAAAGCATTGCTGTTTCACTGTCATGGTCGGTATACATTATACAGCACCATTTGCCATCTTCTGCTTCCAGAAATTCTAATTTTTCGATTTGTTCAACCTTTTGTGCTGCTGTAAACACACACGCTGTACCATTTTGGGTTTTATACTCGATCTTGCACAACACTTCCTGCGGGGTACATTCCTGTCCTTTTAAAAGCCGCAGTTGAAACGAAATCTGGTTTGTTTCCAAAAGATCACCTCAAAGCACTTTCTATTTCTTGTAAATATAATCGCTGCACGATTTGTAAACTGCCTACGTCCAGTTTCTGTGCATCTACATCAAATCCCGCCTTTTCGAGGCGGATCTTCCAACCGGTTTCATTTGAAAAAATATCTTTTTGTATATGTTTTCCGCTTCCCAGCATCAATGGAACGATCGACAATGCTTTTTTGTTTTCGTTCTTTGCCCACATTGTACACTTCGACAGAGCATCTGGGTCTAACAGGGTCGTCACAAAGCAGTCCTTTCGGTTCTGCTCATCAAATAAGCCTTGAACATCTTTGTAAAACTGCTCATCCTCTTTGCTTCCATGCCCTACAAACACCCACCCTTTCCCCTCTTGTACGGGGAAATGATCGGCAAAGGCTTGCACCAACCGAACACAATTTTTCTTCTGCTGAAACGGCAGCGGAAGTATCGTCGCCTTTTCTCCGCAAAGTTGCCGCCTCACCTTTTGGTATTCGTTTCCTGTCAAAAGATATAGTGGCACAACAACAATATGACAAAATCCATCTTTTTGTATTGCTCGTAGCACCGCTTGTAAAGAGCATTCCGGATGTTGTTTTAAAATGTGCGAGCCGGTGTAAGCAAAAAGTACCTTTTCCTGCGAATACGTAGATGCAATTTTTTGCTGCAACCTTGAAATTCCACTGTCTGGGTCGCCTTGCGAAACACTTACAACGATAATCACATTTTTCAATATCTCACCCAATTCTATAAAAACAGCACTCCGATTGCAAAAGCGATCGGAGTGCTTCGTTACAGCCACTTTTTTAAAGCAACCGTTTTATTGATGGTAATTACAATCCGGCAGCCTCATCCGAAGGTTCCGATGCCAAACTGTCTTCTTCATCCAGTTCGCCTGCCTGACGTGCCAATTCACGCTCTACTTCTGGCAGACCGGTACCGGCAGGAATCAGCTTACCAATAATAACGTTCTCTTTCAGACCCATCAGAGGATCGGTCTTACCCTTGATTGCAGCTTCGGTCAGAACACGAGTGGTTTCCTGGAAAGACGCAGCAGACAAGAAAGAGTCGGTAGCCAAAGAAGCCTTGGTGATGCCCAGCAGAACCTGTGTCCACTTTGCTTCTTTCAAATCGGTTTCGCCGTTTGCAATACGTGCACGAATTTCTTCGTTCTGGCTTTCTACTTCCATCTTGTCAGCCAAAGCACCACCAATCAAGGTGGTAGAACCTGTATCGTCTACACGCACTTTACGCATCATCTGACGAACGATAACCTCAATGTGCTTATCGTTGATTTCTACACCCTGCAAGCGGTAAACTTTCTGTACTTCTTCGATCAAGTAGTCCTGTACAGCAATGCGACCCTTGATTGCCAAAATATCCTGGGGATATGCATGACCTTCGGTCAGCTGATCGCCTTTTTCCAGCTGAATGCCATCGGTGATTGCGCTGCGAATACGCTGGTTGAACGGAATCAGATAGCTCTTTTCAACCGGTGCGCCATTCTCGTCTACACCTGTTACTACAACGTGCTTGCTCTTTTTATCTTCGATACGAACCGTACCTGCAATCTCAGTCATGATTGCCAAAGCTTTGGGACGACGAGATTCGAACAGTTCTTCAACACGGGGCAAACCTTGGGTGATGTCCTCTGCCGATGCGATACCGCCGGTATGGAAGGTACGCATGGTCAGCTGGGTACCGGGCTCACCGATGGACTGTGCAGCAATAACACCAACTGCTTCGCCCAAACCAACCGGCAAACCGTTTGCCAAGTTTGCACCATAGCAACGAGCACAAGCACCATGCTTTGCACGACAGTTCAGAACGCTGCGGATCTCCAATTCAGTGATTCCTGCATCGACGATCTTTTGTGCATCGAACAGATCCATCATCTTATCCTTGGTCACGATGACTTCGCCGGTCTGCGGATGAACTACATCGTTTACAGCATAACGACCGATCAAACGCTCGTTAAAGCTTTCGATCACGCCATTACCCTCGCAAATGGCAGAAACCATGATACCCTCGGTGGCACCACAATCCTGCTCACGAATGATCACGTCCTGCGAAACGTCTACCAAACGACGGGTCAGATAACCCGAGTCAGCGGTACGCAATGCGGTATCGGTCAAGCCTTTACGAGCACCACGGCTGGAAATGAAGTATTCCAAGATGTTCAAGCCTTCACGCTAGGTTGCACGAATCGGCATTTCGATGGTGTGACCGGCAGTGTTTGCAAGCAAACCACGCATACCAGCCAGCTGCTTGATCTGGCTCATAGAACCACGTGCACCGGAGTCTGCCATCATGAAGATGGGGTTACGTGCATCCAAGTGTTTCTCCAACGCCTTGGAAACTTTCTCGGTGGTATCCTGCCATACGTCGATAACGCCCTGATAACGCTCCTCATTGGTAATAAGACCACGGTTGAACTGTTTGGTGATCTTGCCTACACGCACATCTGCCTCTGCCAGAATTTCTGCTTTCTGGGGAGGAATCAATGCATCGCACACCGCAACGGTGATTGCACCAACGGTAGAATATTTAAAGCCCTGTGCTTTTACACGGTCCAAAACAGTTGCGGTAACATCGGTACCGTGAATTGCAATACAACGGTCGATGATGTCGCCCAGTTTCTTCTTGCTTACCAAGAAGCTTACCTCGTACTCGAACATCTGCTCGGGATCAGTGCGGTCTACATAGCCCAGATCCTGCGGAATGGGCTGGTTGAAGATGATACGACCAACAGTAGTATCGACCAACTTGCTCCTGGTTTCGCCATTTACTTCGATGGTACGACGAACTTTAACAGGTGCCTGCAAGGTAACCAGCTTTGCAGCATATGCCATCAACGCTTCGTTTTCGTCACGGAAAATCTTGCCTTCGCCCAGATCGCCTTCGTTTACCATGGTCATGTAGTAGCTGCCCAGAACCATATCCTGTGTGGGAACTGCTACCGGCTTACCGTCAGAAGGCTTCAACAGGTTGCGAGAAGCCAACATCAAACGTTTTGCTTCACGCTGTGCTTCTCGGCTCAGCGGCAGGTGAACCGCCATCTGGTCACCGTCGAAGTCGGCGTTAAATGCGGTACATACCAGCGGATGCAGCTTGATTGCACGACCCTCTACCAAAACCGGCTCAAATGCCTGAATACCCAAACGGTGCAAGGTAGGCGCACGGTTCAGCATTACCGGATGCCCTTTGATCACAGTTTCCAAACTGTCCCAAACCTCGGCACGAGTACGCTCTACCATTTTGCGGGCAGACTTGATGTTGTTTGCCATGCCCTTTGCTACCAAGTCTTTCATAACGAAAGGCTTAAACAGCTCCAAAGCCATCTCTTTCGGCAGACCACACTGGTACATTTGCAGTTCGGGACCAACAACGATAACCGAACGGCCGGAATAGTCAACACGTTTACCCAACAAGTTCTGACGGAAACGACCCTGCTTACCTTTCAGCATATCCGAAAGGCTCTTGAGAGGACGGTTATTGGGACCAGTTACAGGACGACCACGGCGACCGTTGTCGATCAAAGCGTCCACTGCCTCTTGCAGCATACGCTTTTCGTTGCGTACGATGATGTCGGGAGCATTCAGTTCCAACAAGCGGCGCAGACGGTTGTTACGGTTGATTACACGACGGTACAGGTCGTTCAAATCGCTGGTTGCGAAACGACCGCCGTCCAGCTGCACCATCGGACGAATATCGGGAGGAATAACCGGTACAGTGTCCAAAATCATCCACTCAGGACGGTTGCCGGACAGACGGAAAGCCTCTACAACTTCCAGACGCTTGAGCAAGCGAACACGTTTTTGACCGCTCGCATCTTCCAGTTCACTGTGCAGTTCTGCACTCAGTTCATCCAGTGTGATTTCTTCCAGAAGCTCTTTAATTGCTTCGGCACCCATTGCTGCCTTAAACTCGTCTTCGTAGCGTTCACGCATCTCACGGTATTCTTTTTCGCTCAGCAGCTGCTTTTTCTCCAGCGGAGTAAAGCCGGGATCGGTTACGATATAGCTTGCAAAATACAATACCTTCTCCAACAGACGGGGGCTGATGTCCAGCATCA
>CALWZD010000068.1 GCA_944385945.1 uncultured Anaerofilum sp.
AACCCCGATAACAAATTGATAACATTAGCCCATATAGGCAGGATAATATGGATACATCAAATATTCAAAAGCACCACGAATACGACAGAGAATAATCTCTAAACAAAATTGATTAGGCTTTGTCGAACTGGAATAAAAATTATGCCCGAAAAGCCACTCTATTGGGGTGGCTTTTCGGGCTTTTTGTAATTATTGGGTATAGTAAGGAGATAGACAATGAGTGAATTAATCAAATCTGAAATTAAAAAAGTGCAAGACGAAGTAGAAAACCGATTACAAAAGAAAATTTCTGAAGATAGAGCTTTTAGCTACGTGATTTTAGGCTATGTTTTTGGAGTAGAGTTTGAAGATCAGGATGATTTAGTGACAGATGGCTCCAACGATGGTGGAATTGATTTTGTTTACTATGACGAAGAAGATGCTAAAGTCGTTTTATGTCAATCAAAATATACCGAGTCATTATCTCTTAATGATATAGTAGCAGAACTGGATAAAATGTATAGCACCTTGCAAAATTTTAGAATTGCCCACACTGGAAGCTATAATGAGCGACTAAAAAAGGTACTGCAAAATGCATTGGATCGCCTACCGGATGAAAATATAGATAACATAGAATACAATCTGTTTACAACCGCACAAATTAACATTGCTGCAGCAGTGAAAAAATAGATAACACACAACATGGGTTTTCATCAGATGCTGTTAAAATATTTACTTTAGATGATGTAGAAAAAGAAGTAAAAAATTCTTTGGAATCATTAGATATGGTTTCATATGAGAAAATTAAATTAGACAAACCTAAAAACATATTGGAATATGAATCTTTGAATAATAAAGGAATTATGTGCAATGTTTTATCTACATCGATTATACAATTATATAATAAATATGCTGGAAAAGGACTTTTTGATTTAAACATTCGTAGATATATTAGAAACACATTGGTGGATTCGGGTGTAAAACGTACTCTTGACAAAGATCGGGAAAATTTTTGGTTTTTAAACAACGGAATTATAATAGCCTGCCAAGATTTTGAAATTGACGGTGATACAGTAAGGTTATATGATTTTTCGATTGTAAATGGAGGACAAACAACAACATTAATCAGTTCTTATAAGGGAAATAATACACAAGAGTTTTTTATTCCTTGCAAAATAATTTCTACAAAAGACGAAAGTGCAGACTCATCTTTTTTTACAAAAATAGCAGAAGCTACCAATTCACAAAAGCCAATTTATTCCAGAGATCTGAAGTCAAATACTCCCGAAATGGTCAGGTTGAAAAAACTTTTGGAAAGGGAAAATATTTTTCTTGAGATCAAAAGAGGTATCAAGCCAAAGAAAAACTACAAATACACTATCAAAAACGACGAATTGGCACAGCTAATATTTTCTTTCGTTTATCAACGACCGGGAACATCCCGCAGTGGAAAGAAAAAGATTTTTGATTCCGATGAATTGTATGCAAAGGTATTCAAAGTCAATTATTTTGATGATACAAATAAAAAAGACTTTCTTTTGGACATTATAGATTTGTATGATCGTTTTAAGATAATCGAGAAAAAGCATAAACAGACCACTACGTTAAATGAAATACAGCTAGAAATTCTTAAAAATGGGCGCCAAATTATATTTGCATTGATGGGCGTTTTATATCGACTGGAAAATTGCGATTTGACAGAGTCAGATTTAAAAAGCAATCCCAGTAATTTAAAAGCAATTCCGTTCAATTATGGTAAGCATATTTCAAACTACAAAGGAAATGATTTTGATAAAAAATTCGAAAAAATAATTATAGACATTATTAAGATCGTGGCAGATTCATATCAAATGGCACGTAACAACAATCTTACAACAAGTGTAAGCAATTATTTTAAAACGGATTCAAAATATTATGATGCAATCGTTCCAAAGTTTGCAGACGCATTACCCATGCTTGTAGGACAAGACTTGCAGGATGCTATGGATATTTTCAAAAGATAGTTTTGTTTGTACACTTTATTCAAAAATACATGGTTAAGATTGTACAATAGAAAATCTTGATTAGGTTTCTAAGAAAGGCGAACAGAATTTCGAATTCTGTTCGCCTTTTTTGTGTGCCAAAATACGATTGGCAAACTAACACTATTAGTTTTAAAATAACTAATAGTGTTAGTTGTTGGGAGGAATATTTTATGGCTGCAAAAGGCTTAACAAAAGATAAAATTTTAATGCAAGCAGTTGCTTATATCGAGGATACCGGTCAGCCGACCATCTCTTTGCACGAGCTTGCACGCAGATTGGGTATCAAAACACCCTCGCTCTACAATCACATTGCAAACACGAAAGAATTGCAGTATGAAATTTTTCGGTACGCTATCGAAAAATTTGTGGCGAATCAACAAGCTGCGACCAAAGGAAAAACCAAAGACGATGCTGTAAAAGCATTTGCTGAGGCGTATTATTCCTTCGCAACCCAGAATAAAGGGCTATATCGTCTAATTATGTCTATCCCATCTGAACACGATGAACGTGCAAAAGAAATGGCAGTTCCGCTGTTAAACACAGTTATCGATATTTTGTCCGATTATGGGTTAAGCGAAGAAAATATCGCACATTGGCAGCGTGTTCTTCGTGCTATTCTACATGGCTTTATTTCACAAGAAGATCTAGGTTATTTTTATTACTACGGTTCCATGGACCTAAGCAAAAGCCGTGAAATTGCCATACAATGCTTTTTAGATGGATTACACACCGAATTGAAAAAAACTATCCACTGATTTTTTATCCACCAACGCTTCACATTTTTTAGGAGATGCAACTATGACAAAAAACAATGAACTTTTCACATCTATGCCGGTGGGAAAAGCAGTTGCAAAACTGGCGATCCCCACGGTGGTAAGCCAAATCATCGTTATCCTTTACAGTTTGGCAAACACCTTTTTTATCGGTCAAATCGGTGATCCCAACCAAATCGCCGCTCTTTCTATCACTTTCCCGATCTATACCCTTCTTACAGCCGTCGCCAACTTGTTTGACATTGGTGCAAACAGTATCATCGCCCGCAGCATGGGACAAAACGATGAACTTACTGCAAAAAAATCTTCTTCGTTTTCCTTTTGGGCTAGTATTTTCGTAACTGCCGTTTTGTCGATTCTTTTGGCTGTGTTTATGCAGCCGATCCTGCTGTTTTTTGGTGCAGATGAATACACACTCGGTTTTACAGCCGAATATTTGTTCTGGGTATTTGTAATCGGTGGTATTCCTACTGTTGCTGGATTAGTGCTTGGACATCTGGTTCGCTCGGTCGGAAAAACCAAAGAAGCTGGCATTGGCTTGACCATCGGTGGTGTGATGAATATCATCCTCGACCCCATCTTTATCTTTGTTTTTCAAATGGACGTTGCCGGTGCTGCCGTTGCAACCATGCTTTCAAACGCCATTTCGATGGTATACTTCCTTGTTATACTTGCGAAAATCCATAAAACAAGTGTTCTTACTCTTTCTCCCAAATATTTTTCGTTGGAGAAAAAAGTTTCGTGGGGAACCCTCTCGGTCGGCTTCCCTGCTGCAATTTCCGTTTTGCTTGTTTCGGTGTCCATCTCTCTTTTGAACGGCTTGTTGCTGAAACACGAGGGTGGAAATATCCTCTCTGCTGCATATGGCGTTACTTCAAAATGCGGTACCATCGCTTTGCATATCAGTATCGGTATTGCACAGGGCGTAATGTCGCTTATCGGTTACAGCTACGGCGCAAAAGACCACAAGCGTGTACACGATGTATGTCGTTTGTCTTTTATCATTCTTACTATTTTCTCAGTCGTCTTTCTTTTGGTCGTGCAGCTTATCCCTGATGTCATCGTTCGGCTGTTCATCGACCATCAAGAAACCATCGAAGTCGGCGGTGTGTTTATGCGCCGCTGGTCGTGGTGCGTTATCGGCATGAGCCTTTTCAATATGTACAACTCGATTTTCCAAGCAGTCGGCAAATGGAAGACGTCGCTGCTGCTGGCAGTTCTTCGTCTGGGTGTCATCTTCTCCGCTTTGTGTATCGTCTTGGATGTACTTTTCGGTGTCGATGGTTTGATGTGGGTACAAGCAATTACAGATACTGCGTCCTGTTTGATTGCAATGGTACTGTATGCTCGCTTTAAAAATTCGATCGCAAAAGAGTTCGCCGCCTCTTCCCTTGCAGTTGCTGCACCCGTTACATCCAACCGTATCATTGCCATCAGCCGTGAATTTGGCAGCGGCGGAAGAACCATAGGCAAAGAGGTCGCAGCAAAGTTGGGTATTCCCTGCTACGATAGTGAATTGATCGAAAAAATCGCAGTAGAAAGTGGTCTGGCAAAAGAGTACATCGAAAAATATGGCGAATATGCCCTTTCCAATAAGCTGTACGACAACGCAGTTGCCGGTCGTGGGCAAGACGGACAATCTTCGGTGGACAAGATTTGGTTTGCACAGAAAAAGGTTATCACCGATTTGGCAGAGAAGGGTTCCTGTGTTATCGTTGGACGCTGTGCCGACTATATTCTGCGTGACATCGCCGACTGCTTGACCGTATTTATTCATGCGTCCGACGAAAAAAGAGCAGAACGCATCGTAACGGTGTACGGACAGCGGGAAGAATCCCCAGCACAGCGTCTGCACGACAAAGACAAAAAGCGTAAAGCGTATTACAAACTTTATACCGGAACACAATGGGGATAAGCCGACAACTACGATTTGTGCCTAGACAGCGGAAAAATCGGCATTACCCGTTGTGTCGATATGATCGCTGCATTGTACAAACACGCATAATTTGTTATTTTCAAATACCGCCTTCCGTTTGGATGGCGGTATTTTATTTTCTGAAATTTTTATACAAACAATTTTGCAAGCAAAATCAAGCAACTTCTGCTTTTTACGTGTATAATAAAAACACACAATAGAAAGGAGGTTTTTCCAATGCAGAAGTGGAATCGTCAGATACAAAGTCTGATTGAAGAAATCGACCAGTGCATTCTGCTCGGTCAGGACGAAACCCTATCGCTTGCACAACTTTCAAGCAAGCTGAACTATTCTCCGTTTTACATCTCACACAAGTTTCGAGAAATTTCCGGTATGCAGCTGCGGGACTACCTGCGATACCGAAAGCTGGCGTTTGCTTTGAAAGAATTGCGTGACGGTGACCTTTCCATTTTGCAGATTGCGGTAAAATACGGATTTTCGTCCCACGAAGCATTTACCCGTGCATTTAAAGAAGCATACAGTATTACCCCCAGCGAATACCGACAGCGTCCTTGTCCTGTTGTTCTTCGCACGATCATAAAGCCATTTGACTGCTATCTATTAGAAATTGGAGGGAAAGAAATGAGTTCATTCAGTGATTCCATCAAAACATATTTTATTACGATTCCCGCACACAAATTTTTGCATATCAAAAACTACACAAGCATCGGTTACTGGGATTTTTGGCAAAAGCAAAGTCAAATTCCCGGGCAGGATTGCGCAACCATCTGCGGGCTATTGGACAGCATCCCCAACAAACTGGACGATTGTGGCGGAACGCAGGCAGACAGCAGCAGTGGTCAAATCATGGCATTTATAAATGACCCCCAAGGGCGAATTTGCAGCTGGGGAATCCCTTTGGCGGAGTGCTATGGGGTACGACTTCCTGCCGATTACAACGGTGAATATCCTTCGCAGATGCTGCTTGCCGATATTCTGGAAGGCGAATACATCGTTTTTGAACACGGACCTTTTGATTTTGAAAGCCAAAACCAACGTGTAGAAGCAGAAATGGAAGCTGCTATGAATAAGTTCGATTACGCAGCCCACGGATACTGTTTGGACACCACCCCCGGTAGGATCTTCTATTTTTATCACGACTGCACTCGCTTTTGGAAATATATCCGTCCTGTACGCAAATTATAGAAAAAAGCCGTTCGCTGCTTGGACTAAGGGCAGCGAACGGCTTTTTATTATTTCAGATTCAACAGGATTTATTCTTCATCAATATGTTTGAAGCCTTTTCCCAAAACCTCGGTGGTTTCACTCACGATTACAAAAGCGTCGGGGTCTGTTTCGCTTACCAACTGCTTTAAATGCTGAAGCTGTCTTGCTTTGATACAGGTCATCAACACTCCACGGGGCAATCGTGCATACATACCGGTAGCGTGGAGATTGGTAACCCCACGGGGACTGTTTTTCAGCAAAACATCGGATACCTTTTCGGGGTCTTGCGTAATGATATAGCAAAGCTTTGCTTTAGAAAATCCGGTAATGACCAAATCACTTACCTGCGCACTCACAAAAATGACGATCAGCGCATTCAGCACATTCTCCGGATTATTCAGTACGACGGCACCTGCAAGCACAACTGCACCATCCAATACAGCGATCACCTGAGGAATGCTAAACCCCGGAAATAAGGGGCGCATCACTCTGCCCAGCAGCTCGGTACCTCCACTGGACACCGCATATTTGATGAAAAATCCAATCGCAATGCCCTGCGTAATACCGCCGTACAACGCACCCAAAACAGGATTGACAGTCATTGCCGGCAAAAACGACAGACCATCTGTGCAAAAACCTACCACAGCGGTGGTGATAAAGCATCGCACGATAAAACGCCATCCCTGCGTTTTTAGCCCCAATAAAAGAATGGGTACGTTGATGCAAATAGACAGCATACCGGTTGCCAATTTTGTCTTTGCGTTGATAATAAGCGCAATACCGGTCGCTCCACCTGCAACGATTTGATTCGGCTGCAAAAACAGGTTGATCGCCAACCCATAAAAGATTCCTCCCAGCACCATAAACAGGTAGCGTTCAAAAATCGGGTTTAGCCTTGCCGATTTCGATTCTGCGTGTATGTTCATTCTTGCGGTTTCCTCCTACGGAAGATGGTTTTGGGCGGTAGCATCCGCTAGCACGGGATTGAAAACTTCATTTTTGGTTGCGGTGTGCTTTGAATTGGTTTGTTGTACTCATCCAGAATAAACAAAGGCTTAAACTCGTACACTTGTCCGGAGGGAGTAAGTGCTTCCAAGGTATCCCCCAGATCGAATTTTCCACGCTGGGTGCAAAATGCCATTTCACCGTCACAGCTTTCACAAACTGCCACCAATTCCCATTCACGAATATAACCGCCCGCTTTGGTATTTTGGATTGCGTGTTCGGCACCAAAGTAGAAACCGGGCGAGTAACGTCGGTGACTGGTACGGGTAAGTTCTTCCAAAACATCATCGGGGCATTGATACTGCTCTCCCATACGCATCGCTGCATCCAACGCACGTCGGTAAGCACTGGTAACGCTGGCAACATAATAGAATGTTTTTGCACGACCTTCGATCTTCAGGCTATCGACACCGGCAGTAAGCACCAGATCCAAAAACGGTGCTGCACAAAGGTCATCTGCATTTAGAATATAGGTTCCGGTTTCCCCTTCGCCTATTTCATAATACTGCCCCGGGCGGCTTTCTTCGACCAGATGATATTTCCAGCGGCAAGGCTGTGTACACGCACCACGGTTGGCACTGCGACCGTTCAGCGCATGGCTTAGCATACATCTGCCCGAAACGCTCATGCACATTGCACCATGAACAAACGCTTCCAGCTCCAATTCCGGCGGGGTATTGTCACGAATGATGGCGATGTCCTGCAAAGAAAGTTCACGGGCAAGCACGACTCGCTTTGCTCCCATCTCATAAGCTGCTGTGGCAGCTGCATAGTTTGTGATGCCAACCTGTGTGGAAAGGTGGATCTCGACATCGGGGGCATATTTTTTGACCAAAGAAAGCACGCCTAAATCCGCTACGATAAAAGCGTCGACTCCCGCCTCTGCTGCCTGTCGAATGGCATCCGGCATACGGGTGATCTCCTCATTGGTGGGGGTGGTGTTCATGGTCAGGTACAGTTTTTTTCCTTTGCTGTGTGCAAGGTCTGCACCCTGTTTCAGCTGCTCCGGGGTAAAATTTTTGGATGCTGTGCGCATTCCAAACTCTGTCATACCCACATACACTGCATCTGCACCGTATTCCAGCGCATATTCCAATCGCTCCAAATCTCCTGCTGGAGAAAGTAATTCCGGCATTCTGCTCATTTGTTCCTTTCCTTTCGACAAAACAGCCACTGTATGCGATTTTGCTGCATACAGCGGCTTATTTCAGTTGAATCCGGGCTTTTTTGCCCACACGCTAAAAACTTTAATTTTCTGCGTTCACCTTTTCGGCAGCAGCCAGATTTTGCTGGTGCTGTTCGAAGGTGGTTGCATAGTAATACTTTCCGAGCTTATCTGTGAGGAAGAAGTAGTAATCATGCTCCTCCGGATAAAGTGCAGCCCGAATCGCATCACGTCCCGGACAGGACAACGGCCCTGCCGGCAGACCGATGCGAGAATTGGGGTCGTTATCACCGGTATAGTATGCATTTTTGATATTTTCGGGTGTTACCGATTGTCCCTGCTCTGCATCTACGCCGTTCAACTTTGCATAGTAGGGGAAAACAAAGTCGTCCAGATAATACCACGTTACGTCACTGCCCATACGGGGATAGGGGGAATCGGGTTTTAAACGATTGTGGAACACTCCTGAAACGCCTGCCTGATTTTCGGGCAAGCCCGCTTCTTCCTGTACCAAACTTGCCAAAGTGATCACTTCACGCAGGCTCATGCCCAGCTCGTCCATGCGAGCATACATCTCGTCGGTGATGACGGTATCGAATTGCTCGTACAGTTTCCGCACGATATTATGAACCGTTTCGTCTGCGTAAAATTCGTATGTATCGGGGAACAGATAGCCCTCCGCTTTCATAAAGGTGTCGGGGTCTGTGTCGATCTTGCTCCAGAAACCGATGTCGCTGAAATCGCCATTATTTGCTTCTTCAATAAATTCCTCTGCTGTGCAAAGCCCTGCTTCTTCCATTCGGCTGGCAAATTGGAAGACGGTGCTGCCCTCGGGAATGGTGACCCACACCGTTTCCCGTGGCTTTACGGCACTCAGTTTTTCGATGATGTCTTCATAGCCCATGCCTTCGTTCAAAACGAAATCACCGTATTGCAGTTTCGATGCTGCATCGGTCAGTTTTAAGTAAATTTTGAAAAACAGAGAATGTTCAATAACACCTTGTTCTTGCAGCATATCTGCAATGGCAGAAGGGCTTGTACCCTGCTCGATGGACAAGGTAATGGTATGTTCGCTGTGTTGTTTTCCGCCGGCAATCTCGTCCATTGCCTGCATCACCATCCACGCTGCGCCTAACAACACGCCTGCAAAAACCAACGCCATGACCAAGCCCGCTATGCTGCACCCAAATTTCCGCTTGCGCTCGGCTTCATATTCTTCGTCGTCTTCCTCCTCATCGTATTCGTCAAGTTCTTCGAATTGCTCATCCTGCAATTCTTCCGATGTCTGTTCAGGCATTTTTTTGTCTTTGTTTCCAAATTTCATTTCTTCCACCTCGTTTTAGTCCAACATAAGTCGCATATATCCGCTGCTGCTGGGCGGTTTCACTGCCCAAAAATTCGCCATGCCATATACTTCACGCACACCCTCGCCCAAGCAGATCTCACTGTTTTCGGGCAAAGTGATCTCTGCCTTTTCTATGCCCGTACGCTCACGGGCAGATTCCAACAAAAACTGTGCATCATAGTCGCTTCTTGCAAATAATTCGGTAAATTCCAGTGTATCGTTCCGTTCAAAATATACGCCATAGCCATGTTCGCTTTCGACGGTAGTAGCCCCTTGCGAATACATCCGTACGATCTGTGCCGTCCATACGGGCTGCTGCATAGCAACCGCTTGTGGGCAGTATTTTTCACGCAGCTGTGCAAGGCGGGCAGCCGTGATAGAGTCGAATTGAGCCTGCGCCCACAGATTGCGCCGAATGGTTCGCCGCAGTCTGCGTAGAGCAAAGTACGGCTGGAATCCCTGCTGCATCCAAAAATCATCAAGCCCTTTCCCCGTGGTCACAACAGCAAAGCCTTTTCCGCACATGGTCTGTTGTTGCTTTGCATATTCCACCAGTGGCTGCAAGTTGCCTTGCTGCAACTCGACCGCACCGTAAAAGTAAACGCCCGGCATTTGTTGCATCGAAACAGGAATCGTCGCCAACATGGCTTGCAGTTCACCGTCTTGCTCGACCAAGTAGACATTTTGCAAACCTGCTGCTTGGGTCAAAATCTGTTCTGCCTGCTGCGCAGACAACCCCATCTGCTGCTCCCAAATCTGGCACAAACGGGAAAGGTCTTTTTCTGTTGCTACACGCTGCATCGGCTTATCCCTCCTTTGAGATCAACGGTCTTACAAAGCTATAAATTTCATCTGCGATCTGCTCCACCGAACGCATCTGCTGCTGTGCAGTGCATTGAATGGTCTTCCATCCCAAATTGTCTGCACACCACTGCGCTGCTTTTCGGCTGGCGTTCAGATACGAAACATCTTTTTCGTGAATGTCCTTTTTTTGCTCATCGCCGTGATAGCGTTGTTCCAGCAGATGCTGGCTTACCTGTACATCTACCGACAAATACAGCACCATGTCCGGCTTTGGGATCTGCACTTTTTCGTATTCCAATGTAAACAGCCAATCGGTAAACTCTTTCCACTCTTGCGGTGGGAGTTTTGAACACTGATGGACTGCATTGGATGTGGTATAACGGTCGGCAATAACGATACCGCCTTGTTGGTAGAACTCCTGCCAATCCTGCCGAAAGCTTGCAAAACGGTCGATGGTGAACATAACCGACGCTGCATAAGCGTTCACTGCATTTGCCTGTGTGCCAAGCGCACCGGCAAGATACTGTTTGAGCGGAACGGAAAACGGACTTTCGTAATTGGGAAAGGACACCTTTTTTACGGGGTAACCCTCTTGCTGCAAGCGTTGGAACAACTGTTGTGCCTGTGTTCCCTTTCCGCTTCCGTCCAATCCTTCCACTCCGATCAGTTTTCCCACCTCGCCGCCTCCTCTCTCCACGCAGCGCCCTCCTGC
>CALWZD010000069.1 GCA_944385945.1 uncultured Anaerofilum sp.
GGCGAGGCGGTGTGCCTCGGCTGCTGTCATTTCTCATAAGCAGAATCTCCTTGGTCTTGTTTATGCGTCAGATCCTCCAAGGTCTGCATCGAAACCATGTCCACGTCCTTTCCGCTTTTACGCACAAAGTCCAATGTCATTTCCAATGCAGCTACCATCGCTTTGTCCAAATCTTCCATTTCCAGCTTTCGCAGCTGTTCCACACCGGGATAACTGCGCTCCGCACTGGTCATATCCGCAAGAAAGATGATTTTATCCAGTGTCGACATTCCAGGCTTGCCGGTTGTATGGCATCGAATCGCCGACAGGATCTCCTCATCATCCACGCCCCATTTTGTTTTTGCCAAAATCGCAGCACATACGCCATGCCATACCGGTGATGGACGTTGAGGGGCGTTATCTGCCATTATAGCATTCTCGGCAAAAATCTGCAACATCTCTTGCTTGGGCAGTTCTTTCGCTGTATCGTGCAGCAGTGCTGCCACCGCTGCTTTTTCCACATCTGCCCCGTATCGTTTCGCCAACTGTACAGCCATCTCCCGCACATTCAGGGTATGCTGGAGCCGCTTTTGCGAAAGTGAAAGTTTCGCCAAATGTTCCGCTTGTTGTTGATTCATCGAACTTCCCCCTTTGGATGATACAGCCGATATTGTTTGGCAATGTTGGCAGTTTCCGGTGGCAAAACATCGTAAGACACCACATTTTGTTCCAGTTGTTCACGCAAGGTACTGGACGCTTGTACCACGATGTCGGCGTCCAATGTTATGACCTGTACACCCTTTTGCTGCAACTGCTGCACTGCCTGTAAAAACACGTTTTTTTCGGTTTCCTGTCGACAATGAGCAACCAGTACACACTGTTGTGCCAATCGCTCCCACGCTCGCCAGTTTTCAAAACTTTCCAGCATATCGCTGCCGATACACAGGTATATCTGTAGGTCAGCAAACCGCTGTTGCAGCATTTGAACTGTGTCGATGGTGTAATTTTTTCCACGGCGGGAAATCTCCCAATCGCTGATTTGAATGGTTTTTCCGATTTCTTCAAAACAGCTGCACATCGCCAATCTCAGGCAGCTTGGCGTTGCGCTTGCTTTTTTGTGAGGAGGTGTTCCGGCAGGCATAACGATAACCTTGTCGGGTCGAACTTTGTCCACCGCAGCACGCAGCAGATTCATGTGCCCTGTATGTGGCGGATCGAACGTACCACCGTACAGCAAAAGTTTCATTTGCTTCACTGCCCTTATCTTTTATTTTAACAAATCTGCGTATTTCGAATCCTTTTTCTTTTGCAGATACAAAACAAATTTCGAACCGATGACCTGTACTACATCCGCACCGGTCTGCTCTGCCAAAATATTCGCAGCTTCTTTTGCGCTGTACATACTGGTTTCCAGCACACGCATTTTGATCAATTCCCGTGCTGCCAAACAGTCGGCAGTCGATTTTACCAAAGTTTCGTCGATCTCACCCTTTCCTACCTGGAATACAGGGGTGAGTGTATTTGCCTGTGCTCGCAGCACGGCACGTTGTTTACTTGTAAGCATTTTGTTCTCCTTTATCGGGCAGATGCGCCCTTTTATTTTATTGTTGAGTGTTGGCAACATTACACATTTTGCCGTAAAAACTCATCCAGCTGTAAATCCAGCTGACGCAGTGCTTTTCCACGATGGCTGATGGCATCTTTTTGCCAATCCTCCAACTGTGCATAAGTTTTTCCCTGCTCATTGGGGCAGGTGGTGCCATCTTCGCAGCCGATTTCATCGGGTACGAATAAGGGGTCGTATCCAAATCCATTCGTTCCCTTTCGGGTGCAGATCACACTCCCCTCGCATTTTCCTATCAGGGTGATGCTTTTTCCGTTGGGCAGCATAAAGCAGACAGCCGACACGAACCGTGCCGTGTAAGGCGGGGCTTGAAGTTTGTTCAGTTCAGCAATCAATTTATCATTGTTCGCTTCGTCCTGACCATGCACTCCGCAATACCGTGCCGAATACACGCCCGGCTCGCCATACAAAGCATCTACCTGCAAACCGGAATCGTCTGCAATGGTAGCGATACCACTGGCAGCACAGATCGCCTGTGCTTTGATTTTTGCATTTTCTTCGAAAGTAGTGCCGGTTTCATCCGGCTCGATGAAAATTTCCAGTTCTTTCTGGCTTTTCACGGTATGGCCTTGTTTTTCCAAGATCCTGCGCAGTTCTTTCAACTTTCCTGCATTATTGGTAGCAGCACAAATGAGCATCATCACACCTCGCTTTTAAAAAGCGCATCGACGAAGGCTGCCGGATCGAATTCCATCAGGTCGTCCATGCCCTCGCCAACGCCTACATAGCGCACCGGAAGCCCCAGTTTCGCCTTGATACCAATGGCTGCACCGCCTTTTGCCGTACCGTCCAACTTAGTAAGGATGATACCGGTCGCACC
Source organism: uncultured Anaerofilum sp. (assembly GCA_944385945.1). Taxonomy (GTDB): domain Bacteria; phylum Bacillota; class Clostridia; order Oscillospirales; family Ruminococcaceae; genus Anaerofilum. The sequence goes on from CALWZD010000069.1 coordinate 2,424, forward strand.
GGCAGCATCAATAAACTGGCTTGCCTGATTGATGGCATTTTGACCGGTGATGGCGTCCAAAACAAGCAGTGTTTCGATGGTCGCACTTTCGCACGCCTTTGTTGCAACACGGCTGATTTTGGACAATTCGTTCATCAAATTCTTTTTATTGTGTAAACGTCCCGCCGTATCGCAAATAACCACGTCACAGCCTTTTGCCTTTGCACTTTGCACTGCATCAAAAATAACGGCAGCAGGGTCGGAACCCTCATTGTGGCGAACCAGCGATACGCCGACTCGTTCTGCCCACACGCCCAACTGTTCGGCAGCAGCGGCACGGAAAGTATCGCCGGCAGCCAACATTACTTTATGCCCCTGTTGGGTGTAAAGACGTGCCAGCTTTGCGATGGAAGTGGTTTTTCCCACGCCATTAACTCCAATTACCATGATAACCGTGGGATCTCCCGAAAGATGAAGTTCCTCGTCTGCCGACAGCATTTCACACAAAATCGACTTTAAAGCAGCCAATGCCTCATCGCCCGTTTTCAGGCGGTCTGTTTTTACTTTTGTACGCAATTTCTGCACTAGGTCCATCGCAACGTCTGCGCCGACATCTGCCAAAATCAGTTGTTCTTCCAAATCGTCGTACAACTCGTCGGTGATCTCGCTTGCAGTGATCATAGCACCGATCGCACCAAACACCGAATCTCGTGTTTTTTTCAAGCTTGCACCCAGTTTTTCAAAAAAGCCCATACATTTTCACTCCTTTTTCCTTTGCACGGCTGTCACCGACACAGAGCATCCCTGTTAATGGTACGACTCTGCCGGCAAATTTCTTTCATTTACAGACAAATATTTACAAGACCAATTCTGCTTCCAGCGTATTCAATTCCAGGCGCAGCAGTTTGGAAACACCATCTTCCTGCATGGTCACCCCATACAGAACATCGGCAGCTTCCATCGTACCACGGCGGTGGGTGATCACAATGAATTGTGTCGACGCCGTAATTCTTCGCAGGTACTGGGCATAGCGAGTAACGTTTACATCATCCAGTGCTGCTTCGATCTCATCCAGAATACAGAACGGTGACGGGTTGACTGCCAAAATCGCAAAGTAAATGCTGATCGCCACCAATGCCTGTTCTCCGCCGGAAAGTGCCGCCAGATTTTTAATAATTTTACCCGGCGGTGCAACGTGGATCTCGATGCCGCTGGTAAGTACGCTTTCCGGCTCGGTAAGGATAAGTTCAGCCGTACCACCACCAAACATCTCGTTAAAAATACGGGCAAAATGGCTGTTGATCTGTCGGAAGCTTTCGGTGAAGATTTGTTTCATTTCCTCTGACAGTTCTGTAATCATGCGATGCAATTCCGCCTTGCTCGTTTCAACGTCCTTGACCTGTGCCAGTAAAAATTCGTATCGCTCGCTGACCTGTGCATACTCGTCGATGGCGGAAACGTTGACATTGCCCAAGCTTCGAATACGATTGCGCAACTCTGCCACCTGTCGGCGCAGAGCGTTCACATCATCGAACGCAACGCACAATGCTTCGGCATCGGTCAAAGTTAGTTCGTACTCCTCCCACAGCTTGGCAATGGTTTGGTCGTATTCTGTTTCAAGGGCTTTTCGTCGCTCGTCCAAACGGCTGATCTCACGGCTCAATCCCTCACGCTGTTCGGTCAAACTGCGTACTTGCTGGGTCTGCTGAGTGATCTCGCCCTCTTTTTGCATTCGCTGCTGCGTACACTGCTCGATTTTTTGTTCCAGTTCGGCGATCGTTTCTTTCCCTTGTTCTTTTTGCTGCAAAATATCTTCGATTTGCTGTTGGCATTCGATATTTTTTTGCTGCAATCGCTGCACCGACTCCCGCAACTGTTCACTGCGCTGTGCATTTTCGCTTTGTTGACGTTCCAACTGCTTCCAATTTTGTCGGTATGCCTCGATGTCTTTCTCGGTCGAAAGTGCATCCATCCGTGCCTGCGAAAGCTGTTGAGAAAGCTCGTCCCTTTGGCGAAGAAAATCAGCATCACCGCCGGCAAGTCGGCGCAATTCCTGCTCCAACTGCTCTGCTTGCTGTTGAAGCTGCTTCGCCTGCACACCTGCCTGCTCAAACGCCTTTCGATTCTCCTGTACCTGCTGGCAAAGCTGTTCCTGCTCTGCTTCTTTCAGACGGCTGGCAGCTTCATACTGCTCCATTACCGCTTCCAGACGCTTTTTCTCCATCTCCGCACGAATTTTATCACCGCTCAGCGTTGCTGCCTCACCTGCAGCCGCATTCATTTCTGCCGAAAGTGCGTCTACCTCGGCTTTTAGCTTTTGGCTGGTCTGGCAAAGCTGTTCATGTGCCTGACGCAGCTCCTGCGCTTGTGTGCGCAGTTCTTCCATCTCCTGCCGGCGGCTGAATACACCTGCAGAACGGCTACTGCTACCGCCCGTATAGCTACCGCCGGCATTTACGACCTGCCCATCAACCGTTACCACTCGATTGCGGTACTCCAAACTGCGGGCGACCTTACTTGCTTCGTTCAGATCCTCTACAACTACGATGCGTCCGAGCAGATTCTGCACGATTTTCTGATACCGTTCATCCGCCTGAACCAAAGTAGATGCAACGACCGCATTTTCCTGCAACCGTGTCGTATCCATCATCTGTCCACGAATCGTATCAAGGGGCAAGAAAGTAGCACGTCCTGCTTTTTCGTGCTTCAAAAAATTGATGGCTGCCTTTGCTGCACTTTCATTTTCTACAACGATATTCTGTGCAGCAGCCCCCAGTGCTGTTTCGATGGCAATTTCATAACCCGCTTTCACCTTTAGCAGACTGCTGACAGGGCCAATAATGCCTCGCAATCGTTGCTGCACCCCTGCACGCATCACCGCTTTTACACTGCCGGAGTATCCCTCCATGTTGCGTTCCAGTTCTTGCAGCATTTGCAGCCGTTGCTCTACCTGCTGCAACTTGCGGGCAGAGTCCTGTTCCTGTGCATCAGCTTCGTCCAACGTCTGTTGTCTTTTGCCTAATTTCAGCTTCAAACCGCTTTGAACATTTTGCAAGCGTTCCAACTGTTGCGAAAGCTGACTGAGGTAATTTTCGTTATCACGAAACTCCTGTTCCAGTTGTTGATGCTGCTGATCTACCTCGCCGCTTTCGTCTTCCAGCCCACTCAATCGCTGCTGGGCTGCTGCCATTGCACTTTCCGCAGCGGCTGCCTCTACTGCAAGGCGGGTCTGCTGCTGTGCAAGCTGAGCCAGTTGGGCATTCAGTGCGCCTTTTCTTTCGCCTGCCTGCTCGTTCTGCATCTGCAACTGCTGCAAACACTTGTCGGCTTGCTCGGCTTGCTGTTGCAGCTGCTGCAATTTGCTTTCTGCCTGCTGAATATTATGCTGATACTGCTCCATCCGTTGCAGCAGTTCCTGCTGACCGATGGTTCCCTTTTCCAGTTCGGTCTGGGTCATATACAAGGTTTGTGCATTGTGTTGGATGTCGTTCTGCAACACCGCAATCTTGCTTTCTGCACCTGCCATTTCTTCGGTAATGGTGCGAATATCAAGGTTCGCCCGCTCGACTTCTACGATCAATCGTTGAATCTCCATCCGTACCTGCTCGGTCTGGCGGTCGATCTCCTCCAGCTGCGAATTTTGCTTGTCGTAATCCGCCTGTGCCAGTTCCAACTTTCGTTGCTGTGTACGCAGATTTTCCTTGGCTGTGTGAACGGTGTCTGTCCACAAAGTGACCTCAAGCTGTTTGCGCTGCTGTGCCAACTTCAAAAATTCCTGCGCTTTTTCGCTTTCTTTTTTCAATGGCCCGACACGCTGTTCCAGTTCTCCCAAAATATCCCGCAAACGCACCAAATTGTCCTCGGCAGCTGCCAAACGGCGTTCTGCCTCATTTTTGCGATAACGATATTTTGCAATACCCGAAGCTTCTTCGAAAATTTCACGCCGTTCGGCACTTTTTGCTGCCACGATCTCGGCAATTCGCCCTTGTCCGATGATGGAATATCCATCCCGTCCCAGTCCGGTGTCCAAAAACAGCTCGTAAATATCTTTCAAGCGTACATTTTGTCCGTTTATCGTATATTCACTTTCACCGGAGCGGTAATATTTTCGTCCGATAACGACCTGATCGTTGTCCACGTCGATGCGACGGTCGGTATTGTCTACCGTCAAACTGACCGAAGCATATCCCATTGGGTTTCGTTTTTGGGTACCGCCAAAAATGACATCCTCCATTTTGGCACCGCCTCGCAACTGCTTTGCACTGGTTTCGCCCAGCACCCAACGGATGGCATCCGAAATATTGCTTTTTCCCGAGCCGTTCGGCCCTACCACTGCCGTAATACCCTGATCAAATTTTACCTTGGTTTTATCCGGAAAGGACTTAAAGCCCTGAATCTCCAATTCTTTTAATACCATACTTCACGTCCTGTCTGTTTTACCGCAAGGTGTGCCTGTGTTTTCTTGCGGGTACACAAAAAAAGCTTGTGCTCCCGCAAAAAAACAGAACCTTTTGCAGGGTATTTTTGAAACCATACAAATCTTACTTAAACCAGCCCCATCAGCTGCAATGCCTGACGTGCTGCGTGTTGTTCTGCGACCTTCTTGGAATGTCCCTCTCCCGTACCGATGCAGTTGGAATTCAAATGCACCTCTACCACAAAATGCTTGTCATGGTCGGGACCGCTTTCTGCTGCCACAACATATCGCAGTCGCTCCTCAGGGTTTTGTTGAATGACCTCTTGCAGACGAGTCTTATAATCTGCCTCAGCCCCTTTTCCTTCTTCTACAAAGGGAACAATAAACTTTCTTGCCGGCTCCAAACCTCCGTCCAGATAAATGGCAGCGATCACAGCTTCGAACGCATCCGACAAAATGCTCGGGCGATTGCGTCCGCCACCACGTTCCTCGCCTTTGCCCAAACGCATATATTTGCCCAGTTCAATCTGCTGCGCAAATCCAAACAGTGCCTGCTCACATACCAAGCTTGCACGTTTGCGGGTAAGTTCACCTTCGGGCAGATGCCCTGCTTCGTGGAACAGATAATCTGCCACCACGATGCTAAGCACCGAATCGCCCAAAAATTCCAATCGTTCGTTATGATGGTCGCCTTTTTTGCTTTCGTTGGCATAGCTCGTGTGAGTAACTGCCGTCTGCAAAAGATTCACGTTTTTAAACCGATAGCCAATGGTTTGCTGCAACTGTTCCAGCATATTTACGCCTCACTTTCCGGTGTATTCAATGCGGCTAAGTTTTCCTGCATAATCCGTGAAAGATCCATCTCAACACACCGCTTCGCCTGACGGATCGCATTTTTGACCGCTTTCGCATTGGACGAACCGTGTGCCTTGATGACCGGCTTTGCTGTTCCCAAAAGTGGTGCGCCACCGTACTCGTCGGCATCCATCTTCTGTTTAAACTCTTTCATGCCGTCCTTGATTGCCAGAAATGCCAGCTTCGACAGCAGATTGCGGGTGAAGATCGGGCGTAACTGACCAACCAACGTTTTTGCCAAGCCTTCGGTGAGTTTCAAGATCACATTGCCGGTAAAGCCATCGCAAACCACAACATCTGCTGCACCGGTAGGCACATCCCGTGGCTCGATATTACCTGCAAAAAGGATAGACGGATTTGCTTTCATCAACTGGTGAGCTTCTCGATAGAGCGGTGTACCTTTGCTCTCCTCGGCACCGTTATTCACCAATGCAACTTTCGGCTGCTGCACCTGCATCACCTGCTGCATATACACGCTGCCCATCACCCCGAACGCATTCAGCATTTGGGGACGACACTCGACGTTTGCACCGCAATCCATCAGCAGATACGGTTTTTCTCCGCCGGGGATAATGCTTGCCAATGCCGGACGCTTTACGCCTTTTACGGTACGCACGATCAAGCTTGCCCCAACATGAAGCGCACCCGTGCTGCCTGCCGACACAAAAGCGTCGCCTTTTCCCTCTGCCAATGCACGCAGACCGACCACCAAACTGGAATCTTTTTTGGTGCGAACCGCTTTTGCGGGTTCTTCACACATTTCGATGCTTTCGCTTGCGTGCAGCACCTCGATGCCCTCCATCGAAATGCCATGCTCGGCTGCACACGCATAAATCGTTTTTTGATCTCCAACTGCCAAAATCTGAACGCCCAATTCCGATACGGCATTCGCTGCTCCCTGCAAAATCGCTGCAGGTGCATTGTCGCCTCCCATTGCGTCAATGATGATTTTCACGGCGCATCGCCTCCTTATTTATCATAGCGGATCGACTTTTCCAGTGCCTCCAACGCCCGTCGTGACACCTCAGCATACCGCTCACGTTTATCTCGAATGCGTGTTTCCAGTGGCGGAAGCAAACCCATGTTCGCTCCCATCGGCTGAAAGTCTTTGTTTTCCTGTGTGATATATTCCAACAATGCCCCTACCATACAGCCGATAGAGAATTGCTCCGGTTGTTCTCCCAAGAGTCGTGCATGGATAGCACGGGCTGCCAGCAATCCACAAGCAGCACTTTCCATATATCCCTCAAAGCCGGTAATTTGCCCTGCAAAATAGACATTGGGGTATTCTTTCAAGTTCAGTGTTTGGTTTAACAGCATCGGACTGTTGAGGAATGTATTGCGATGCATCACGCCATACCGTGCAAACTCGGCATTTTCCAAGCCGGGAATCATGCGAAATACTCGCTTTTGTTCGCCGAATTTCAGGTTCGTTTGAAATCCAACCAGATTGAACAGTGTCCCCTCTTTATTTTCACGGCGCAACTGTACGTTTGCCCAAGGACGTCGACCGGTCGACGGATCGGTAAGCCCTACCGGTTTTAGTGGGCCAAACCGCAACGTGTCGGGTCCTCTTTTCGCCATGATCTCAACCGGCATACAGCCCTCGTAAACAGTCACTTCTCCGTCGCCGTCAAAATCGTGCAGGGGTGCTCGCTCAGCCGAGATGAGTTCCTGATAAAACGCCTCATACCCATCTTTATCGAACGGACAGTTTAGGTAATCGGCATCGCCTTTTCCCCAGCGGGAAGCTGCAAACACTTTTTCCATATCCAGACTTTCCGCTGTGACGATGGGTGCTGCTGCATCGTAAAAGGACAGCTTTTTTCCGCCGGTCATCCGGTTGATCTGTTCTGCCAGCTTGCCTTGTGTCAGGGGGCCTGTTGCGACCAGTGTGATTCCGTTTTCGGTGTCGATCTCGGTAACTTCCTGCCGAATCACCGTAATATTCTCGCATTGCTCCACTGCCTGTGTGACCAGCGCAGAAAATTCGTCACGGTTTACAGCCAACGCACCGCCCGCTGCAACACTGCACTGCGCTGCGATTGGCAACAAATGGCTGCCCAAACGGCGCATCTCAGCCTTTAGCAGACCACCTGCACTGTCGATGCGATCGGACTTCAAGCTGTTGGAACAAACCAGTTCGGCAAAGCCCTCTTTTTTGTGTGCCGGACTGTAAACACATGGCTTTTGCTCATACAGTTCCACACGATGTCCCTGTTTTGCCAACCAAAGTGCCGCTTCGCAGCCTGCAAGTCCTGCGCCCAAAATTTTTACATCAGCCATCCTTTTCCTCCTTTGCAGGTGTTCCACGGGTCAGCGGTTTGGTAAAGCCACAGCCCTCTTTTGCGCAGTACATATGTGCGCCCTTGCCCATTTTTTTGAACAAGGTGCTGCCACATTTTTCGCAACGCTCGGCAGTCGGTTCATCCCATGTCATAAATCCACAGGTAGGATTCTTTTCACATCCGTAGTAGATGCGTCCTTTCTGACTGCGGCGAACCAACATCCTGCTGCCACACAGCGGACACACACCGCCGGTATCTTTCACCAGACGTTTGGTATTGGTGCATTCAGGAAAACCGGGACACGCCAAAAACTTTCCGTAACGACCTGTTTTGATGACCATTTTTCTGCCACATTTTTCGCAGATCTCATCTGTTTCCTCGTCAGGAACCTTGATTTTTTTGCCCTCCATGTTTTCTTCCGCTTTTTGCAAGGTGGCATCGAAATCTTTGTAAAACTCGTCGATGGTAGTGTGCCAATCCATGGTACCGTTTTCGACCTTATCCAGATTTTTCTCCATCTCTGCGCTAAATTTTACGTCTACGATGGTTGGAAACTGTTCCTCCATCAATTCATTGATGGTGCGCCCCAGCAAAGTAGGCTTCAGCTTTTTCGCCTCACGCTCGACATAGTCACGGTCGATGATGGTGGTGATAATGGGTGCATAGGTGGACGGGCGACCAATGCCGTTTTCCTCCAGTGCTTTGATCAAAGTAGCCTCGGTAAATCGTGCCGGGGGCTGCGTGAATTTCTGTTCGCTTTTCAGCTCACGCAGTTTCAGCACCTGACCTTCTTCTAACGGTGGCAGGGAGGTTTCCTTTTTCTCCTTTTCGTCGGTCGCTTCTTCGTACAGGGCGGTAAATCCATCAAAAGTGACAACGAATCCGCTTGCTTTGAACAGATAGTCCCCAGCAGTGATGCTTGCGCTCACGGTGTCCATCTTGCAATCGCTCATCTGGCTGGCAATAAAGCGGCTCCAAATCAGCCGATACAATTTTGCGGTATCGCCCGACAAACTCTTGTCTGCTTCCTCCGGTGTAAATGCCGGATTGGTAGGACGAACCGCTTCGTGGGCATCCTGTGCAGCGGTTGCGCTTTTGGTTTTATAGGTACGCTTTTGCGGGCAAACATATTGCTCGCCGTAAGCACCCGAAATATAATCTCTTGCAGCAGCCGCTGCCTCGTCGGCAATGCGCAAACTATCGGTACGCATATATGTGATCAGACCTGTAACGCCCTGCCCTTCAATTTCAACGCCCTCATACAGGGTTTGTGCTGCACGCATCGTGCGAGTAGGCGTAAAGCCCAAACGTCGGCTTGCCTCCTGCTGCATGGTAGATGTGATAAAAGGCGGTGCCGGCACACGGCTGCGTTTGCCTTTGTTTAATTCGGTAACAACATAGTCCTTGCCATTCAGTGCAGCGACGATTTCATTTGCCTGCTGCTCGTTGCTTACCGTCATTTTTTTACCGCCGACCGGACTATGCAGGCGAGCGGTGAATTTTTTCTGGCTGCCCGGTGCCGACAGCACTGCATCCAGATTCCAGTATTCTTCGGGCTTGAATGCCTCGATCTCTTTTTCACGGTCAACGATCAGGCGCACTGCAACGCTCTGTACACGTCCTGCCGACAAACCACGGCGTACCTTTCTCCAAAGAAAAGGGCTTAGTTTATAGCCGACCAAGCGGTCTAGGATTCGACGTGCCTGCTGCGCATTGAACAAATTGCGGTCGATGGCACGGGGATGCGCCATTCCCTCTGTAACACCTTTTTTGGTAATCTCTCCGAATGTCACACGATTCGGTTGCTCGGGGTCTAACCCCAACAAGGTTGCCAAATGCCAGCTGATCGCCTCACCCTCACGGTCGGGGTCGGTTGCGAGAAAAACTTCGTCTGCCTTTTTTGCTTCACTTTTCAGTTCTCGAATCAGCTTTTCTTTTCCCTTGATATTGATATAGCGGGGTGCGTAATCATGTTCAACGTCAATTCCCAGCTGACTTTGTGGCAGATCCCGAATATGACCCATGCTGGCGGTCACTTCGTATCCGTCCCCCAAATATTTTCGAATCGTTTTTGCCTTTGCGGGAGATTCTACAATCACCAATTTCGACATATTATCACCTTTATATCTTCACAGACTTTCTGCATCTACAAAAAGCACTGGTAAATTCAATTTTATCACCTTTACGGTGTAATGTACTGTCGCCCTGCGATCTGCACCGCCTGCCCACACATCTCCAGTTCGGTAAGTGCTGCGGTAAGTTGCCAGATTGCCAGCCCGGTTGCCTCACACAAAATACCGATCCCCTGTGGAGTGGCTTTCAAAGCGGCTGCCACACGTTGTGCATCGGGCGAAAGTGGACTTGACGGCACTTCCTGTGCCATTTCTGAAGGTTGGATCTGCTCGATGCCCAGCACATTCAAAATCGAACCTGCGTGCAAGCAGATTTGGGCTTCTTTTTTCAAAAGTTCGTTTGTTCCTTCACTCAACGGGCTGAATATACTGCCCGGCACTGCAAACAAAGGTCTTGCGTACTTTTTCGCATAGTGGGCAGTGTGCATCGTACCCGAACGCTTTGGTGCTTCTACAATGCACACGGCATCAGACAACGCCGCTATGATTCGGTTTCGAAGCGAAAAAAATGTTTTGTATACTTTTGCATTGGGTGGTATCTCACTGATTACTAACCCTGTTTTCTCGATTTTTGCACGCAACTGTGCATTGCGTGGCGGATAGCACTGCTCGTGTCCTGTTCCCATAACCGCAATAGTCTTGCCTTGTTGTGCAAGTGCCGTTTCGTGGGCTACACTGTCCAAACCATCCGCCATTCCGCTGATGATAGTCACATTCGCAGCGCAAAGTCCTTTTGCAATTTCTGTTGCTGCCTGCCGGCCATATGCCGACGGTCGACGGCTGCCCACGATCGACACTCCGCTCCCCTCATAGAGCAGCGAAGTGTCGCCCACCGCATACAAAACGGCAGGTGCATCCGGAATCTCTCGCAATTTTGGGGGATATTCCGGATGGGGAAACGGAAGGATGCGAACGCCCTGTTCTCCACACAGGATAAGCAGATCGGCAGCATCCTCCAGTTGCGTCATCTTCAAGCGAGAACATTGTGCAGCATTCAGCATCGAAAAATTTTCTGTTTCACGGCGTTGGTATAATTCATGCGGGCTACCGACCGCCGAGAGCAACGGTTCGATCTCTGCACCGATCCCCATTACAAGGGAAAACCATAACCATTCCAATGTTTCCCGCTGTGTCATCCTTACCCCTCTTTTCGAAAATGCCAAGTAAGCACTGCACCTGCGGCGGCGGCATTCAGGCTTTCGACCTGATCGCTGATCGGAATACGCACCGCAATGTCGCACGCTTCTATAGTTTGTTGTGTAAGTCCCTGTCCCTCGTTGCCAATCACGATCGCCACCCCGTTCTCGAACGGGCCCACCGCATCGGACAGCGGTTTGGAACGATACAACGCTGCCGCTGCGGTGAAGATACCATTTTTGCGCAACGCAGCGATCGCCTGCGGCATATCCGCCACCATGACCACAGGAATCCTCACAGCAGCCCCCATACTGGCACGAAGTGCTTTTGCCCCGAAAGGCGATGCACATTTTGTGCTGCAAATCACACCGTCGAATCCAAACGCTGCTGCACTTCGAATCAACGTTCCCACATTGCCGGGGTCTTGCACAGCTTCCATGCACAGATAATGCCCTTTGGGAGAAAGCTGTTCCAACGTGGCGCAAGGCGTTGCAAACAGTCCAAACACACCTTGCGGACTCGGCACACCGGCAAGCTTTTCTGCTACCGGCTCGCTCACCAGATACTGCTGTCCGGGCAGCTGTTCCAGTTGTTTCCACTGTTGCAAAGCTTGCTCTGTATAATATATTACCTTATTTGTGCAACCTTTCGCAAGTTCCAGACACAACTTTGGGCCCTCGGCAAAAAAGAGCTGTTCTTTTTCACGGAAGGCTGCACTTTGCTGCAATTTGCAGGCATATTTGATTTTGGGATTTTCCCTGCTGGAAATGTATTCTGCCATATCTTTCCTTCCCCGTCGGCACTTTTCAACGCCGACGTTTCCAGTTTGTGCAAGCAAACAAAACTTCATGCTGCACAAGGTCAAAAAATTTCCATATACAAAGCGAACGCCTACGCAATCAGCGCAGGCGTTCGGCTGTTCTTACAGAGCGCTCTTAGCGGTCTCGATCAATTTTGCAAAGCTTGCTGCGTCATGGATAGCCATTTCGCTCAGCATTTTGCGGCTCAGCTCGATGCCAGCTTTCTTCAAGCCGTTCATGAAGCTGGAGTAGTTGATGCCGTTTGCACGGCAAGCAGCATTGATACGGGTGATCCACAGGCTGCGGAAATCACGCTTTTTCATCTTGCGGCCAGCAAAAGCGTAATTACCGCTCTTCATAACCTGCTGTTTTGCCATTTTAAAATGCTTCGATTTGCTGCCATAGTAACCTTTTGCCAGCTTCAAAGTCTTTTTGCGTCTTTTACGGGTCATCATTGCGCCTTTAACACGAGCCATATCTTAAATTCTCCTTTTTCTCAAGTAAAACATCAATTTTGCCAAGACTTATGCGTAGGGTAGCATTGCCTTTACTGCTGCCTCGTTGGTCTTGTCAGCGTAGCTGGGGCT
>CALWZD010000070.1 GCA_944385945.1 uncultured Anaerofilum sp.
AAAGTTTTCGTCCACCTTTTTCAAAAGGTGGGGTTTTGCTCAACTTTTTTCAAAAGTTGAAAATCAAATCGTCTTCATCTTCCGCCATTTTCCGCTTTTCCAACGGAATACAAAAATAAATCCACGCACATTTTCGTCCAGCGCAAAAGCAAGCCACATACCAACCAATCCCCAATCGAGTACGATGCCAAAGAAGTAGCACAGCCCGACCGCAATCACCCACTGGCTGATGATGCCTACCGTTACCGGAAACTTAACGTCGCCCACCGCTTGCAGATTGCGCACCAGCACAATATTCAGGCTGCGCCCGATTTCCAGAAAAATCTCTATCAGCAAAATCTGCTTTCCAAGCGCAATGACCTGCTCATTGTCCGAAAACAATCCATAAAGCTGCCCAGCAAACAGGCAAAGCACTGCTGCAATGGCTACCGTAATGGGCAAAAACGTGCGCACGATTTTCCAGTTCTCTTTGTCGGCTCTGTCAAAGTCTTTCGCACCGATGCAGTACCCAATGCGGATTTGTCCCGCCTGACTTACCGCCGAAATCAGCATATAGCACACTTGTGCAAACATGACCGAGTACATTCTGGCTGTAACGGCGTATGTTCCGATCATGTTTACAAACACCAAACTGGTCGCCTGCGAAAGATTGTAGCTAAGCCCTTCGCCTCCCGACGGCAACCCGATGCCCAGCAACCGTTTGAGCAGCCCCGTCGGAAATGGACGGAGTGCCGTTGCCCGAATTTTTTCGCCCGGAATCGCTTTGTAAAACGCCGCTGCCAGCATACACATACCCAAAATACGGCAAATCGTGGTAGAAACTGCTGCACCTGCTGCACCCATCTGCGGCAGCGGCCCCAAACCGTAGATAAAAGCAGTATTTCCCACAATATTCACCAGATTGATACAGCCGGTAGCCAACATGATCACCAGCATTTGTGCGTGGGCACGTAAGAATGCGCTGAACGTGAGCATCAAAGCCTGAAAAGGCAGGCTAAGCGCAGTGATGCGAAGATAACTGATGGATTCAGGTTGAACTTCGGCAGGAACCTGCATCAAGTTCAAAATCGGCTGTGCCAGTACAAACAGCAACGATGCCAACACCACACTGACAACACCATTCACCAAAACCGACAGCGTATAGATTTGGCTGACACTCTTTAAATCTCGTGCGCCAAGATATTGGCTGATAAGGATGGTAGATGCAAGGCTTACCACATTAAAGGTAAGGATCAAAATAGTCATGATTTGGTTTGCGTTTCCCACCGCAGCCACAGCCGTTTCGTTGTAGTGGCTCAACATGATTTGGTCGATATTGCCCACCAGCATCTGCAAAATCAGCTCGACGAACACCGGCCATGTCATGCGTAGCAGCGACGTTTCCAACAAGGATTTTTGTTGCGTTTGCAGCATGAAATCTTCCCCCTCAAATTGCAAAAAAATAAAGCAACCCTGCTGCAAATTTGTGCAAAACAGGCTTGCAACAGTAATTATATCACGCTCAATTTTGGTTTTACAGTTGGAATTTCGATGATTTTATAAAAAATTTTGTCTGCATTTTGTTGATTCTGTCTTTTAAACATGGCTTTTTATGCCATATGTGAAAAATCTGAGTGTAAAATTTATTACATTTTCGGGATTGTATAGCGATTTTTTCAAAATTGGTGTATAATGGCATGGATACGCACGGCAGAGAAGTGCCGACGATTGGAGGATATGATTTTGAATAAGTATGTTGCAAAAGGTCTGTCGATCGCAGCTTGTGCAGCAATGGTGGCTTCGATGGCTGCTTGTGGCACTGCAAACGATACGGCAAAGGCTGATGGCGAGTATCTCGCTGTAAACGGAAACCCCATTTCTTACGACGAGTTCCGCTATTATTTTCTCACTACAAAAAGCTCGCTCGAAAGTTCGCTGGAGGACGAGTCGCAGAAAGTGGAACTGTCGGAGTTGCTGACCGCTCTAGAAGACGTTTTTAAAAGAGATTACGGCGTACGTGCTTGGATCGCTGAACAGGGCACGACCCTGACCGACGAAGAAAAGCAGGCTGTGCAGGACAACACCACCATGATGGTTTCGATGATGGGCGGCGAGGACGGATTCCAGCAAGCACTGGATTCGATCTACTGCACCAAAGATTTGTACAACCAAATGGGCGAGTTGCAGGCTTTGCAGCAGAAAGCGTTGAACGAATGGTTTGAAAAGAACTACACCGACGCAGTGGTGGACTACTTTACCGACACCACCGATTACGTCCATGTACAACACATTTTGATCTCGTTCGAAGACACCACCGAGGGTGCCGACCACTCTGCTGAACTGGCTACTGCACAGGAAGTTTACGACAAAGCGATTGCAGGCGAAGACTTCGAAGCTTTGATCGAAGAATACAACGAAGATCCCGGTCAGGCAGCGGACATGAACGGTTACACCTTCACCACCGGACAGATGGTAGAGGAATTTGAAACTGCATCGTTTGCGCTGGAAGAAAACGCTATCAGCGAGCCGGTAGAAACTTCGTATGGCTACCACATTATCAAGCGTTTGCCGATTGATTTGGAGTATATCCGTGCAAATGCGCCGAGCATGGCTCCCACCGAGATCGTGGAGGAGGCAAACAGCGCACTGGAAACCGAGATTCAGTCATATGTAGATGCTGTGGAGATCAGCAAAGGCGAAAAGTATAATACTTTGACAGTAGATACGTTTGCAGATACCATTCCTACACCTACTCCGGTACCTGAAAGCAGCAGTGCAGCCGAGAGCAGCAGTGCAGCCGAGAGCAGCAGCGCAGCTGAGAGCAGCAGTGCAGCTGAGTGAGTTCAACTTTTGAGAAAAGTTGAGCAAAACCCCACCTTTTGAAAAAGGTGGACGAAAACTTTTATCTGCTAAGTTTATAAAAAGAGTGACAGGGGATGTCGAAGGCATCAATGCACGAAGGTGCAAAAAGATGCTTACCGACATCCCCTGTCATTTTTGGATAGCGTTTCTTTTTGGTTTCCCCTTGGAGAGTAGTAGCAAAAAGTGGTCAAGGATGGAAAGTTTTCAACAACTTGTGCATAAAAAGTGGAAAACTTTGTGGAAAAGCAATAAAAAAAGATAGCTTATTTACAAAAATCTGCAAATCCCGACGACATTTTCACGGTTTTGTCGGGCAAAAGCCATACAGCCTCGGTGTTTTCCAGTGATTCGATCAACGCCATGCCGTCTTCTACGCTCATATTGAACAAAGCGGTCGAAAGTCCATCTGCCATTGCGGAATCAGGGCAGATGACCGAAACGGAATTGGCGTAACCGGCAGGGAAAAGGGTATCGGGGTCGATGATATGGTGTAAACGAACGCCGTCAACCTCATAGTATCGCTGATAATCGCCACTGGTCACCAATGCGCAGTCGGAAAGTTCAATGGTATACAAAGATGCGTTTTCGGCATCTCCCCAAGGATTTTGAATGCCGCCTGTCCAACTGCCGCTTGGCTTTTCGCCTACTGCACGAAGATTTCCGCCCACGCTCAGCAAGGCATTTTCAATTCCGTTTTCCTGGGCGGTACGCATTGCCATTTCGGCGGCATAGCCTTTGCCCAAACTGCCAACGTCCAACTGCATTTCGGGGTCGGCTAAAAAAACGGTTTTTGCCTGTTCGTCAATAATAACGTCGTCGATGTTTGTGTGTTCGGCGGCTTGTTGCAACAGTTCTGTGTCAGGCACTGTGGCGGATTCCGGAGATTGCTCAGCAGCCACTCGTGCGTCGTGCCAGATAGAAAGAACACTGCCCATAGCAATGTTTACCTGTCCGTCGGTCAGAGCATACAACTCTTTTCCAAGCAAAAGCAGGTCGATAATGCGCTGGTCCACTTCGACCGGTGCAATGCCGGCATTGTCGTTGATGGTTTTGAGATTGTTCAGGTCGGGATAGGTATGATAAATGTCGTATAGCTTATGATATTCGGTCAGATCTGCTTTCAGTGCTTGCGATTGTGCCGAAAAGCTTTCTTCGCTGTCGCTGTATGCCAGTAAAATGGTGACGGTATCGAACATATCGAACCAGCTTACGGTATAACGTTCTTTGGCACAGCCGGTAGCAGAGAATAAAAAGAGAAAAGAAGCAAGCACACAGGTGAAAGGTTTTATACGGTTCATAGCATCTCCTTACAAAAAACGGAGAACGATAACAGGATCGTTCTCCGTAAAAATTAAGCGGTGGGGAATTGGCTTGCCGCTTTTGCAGCAGCGTCCAAAAATGCAAACATATTGATGGTACAGGTAGCAGCCAGATCGGCATCAGTGGCGTACCCGTCGGTGACAGCCGAGGAAACTTCGCTCATCGTGCGTCCCACCATAAAGTTGCACAGACCGTCTGCCTGTTCGTACCATTCTTTTTGAATGGGGGAATATTCCTTCATGCCATAGGATTCTTTCAGATCGTACTTGGAAACGAACTGAGTGGACAGGTCACTGGTAATGGTACCTGTCGCATTAAAATTGATGAGGGCTTCCACGCCGTCGGTATAAGCACTGGTGAACACACCGTCACTGCCAGCCGACACTGCCATAAAGGTAGCAGCGATGCTTACAGCACCGTCGGCACCGTCCGCCGAATTTTTGGAGGAGGAAGGCGTTGCCGAAATGCCCAGATGGATCTTATCGCCCGATGAAGCACCACGTGGGGTTGCGTTGTCCACTGCTTCCGAAACGGCTTTTACAAAGTCCGAAATGCCGATGGTGCAGCTTGCGGCTAAGTCGGCATCGGTGGTTTTTCCTGCATCATCCAGAGGGATGGAGGCAACGTCGTTCAATGTTTTGCCGGTGATAAAGGTGCAAAATGCATCGGCTTGTTCGTCCCATTCTTTTTGGATGGGTGAGTATTGCTTCATGCCATAGTTGTCGCCCAATTCGTTTTTGGTAGAAAGGGCAGCGGTGAGGTCAGAAGTGATCGCACCGGCAGCAGAAAAATTAATGGTGGCGTTCAGAACGTCCAAATCACAGGAAAGGATGGTGCCGTTTTCGTCCACTAAAACAGCAGCGGCAGTAAACACGGCATCGCCTTTACCGTCCTGTCCGTCGGCTGCCGAAGCAGAGCCGGAAATGCTGGTAACGATGCCAAGACCGGTTTTTACGTCGCCTTTTGCGGTGATAGGTTTTGTGATATTTACAGGGCCCCCGGTGTAGCAGCCGGAAAAAGTGGCTGCCGCCAATAAAGTGCAAACAGCAAGCGAAAGTGCTTTTTTCAAAGTGGTAACTCCTCTCGGGTAATGTTGTTTGTAGTATTAGGCGCAAAAGAGAGTGTTATTCCGAAATCGTTTCGTCGTCGCAGCAATACAGGTCACGCAAGCTGACCAGCAACTCTTTCGTGCGTGGGTCGGCGAGAGAATACACCATACTTGCCCCCTTGGGTTCGTGACATACGATGCCGGCTTCCCGCAGCTTTGCAAGATGCTGCGATACAGCGGATTGGCTTAAAAAGGGGACACTTTTGTTTAGCTGAGATACGTTACAGGGACCGTCTGCCAACTTGCACAAAATCAAAATGCGGTTCTCGTTTGCCAGTACCTTCAGAAGTTCTGCGGTTTCGGCGGCACGAGTGCGAAGGAATTCCATTCCGGTTACACCTCTTTTAAAATAAGAAAGCAGCGTTCCCAGCACATCAGGGGACGCTGCTATATCATGGTTTTCTAATGTGCCATATCACTAATTATACGAAAGGGCAGCAATAAAGTCAACCAAAAAACACAAAATCTGTCCATCATGCCCAAAAAGCATTTATCAATTCCCGAAAGGGTATATAAATAGAGGATGACGGAGATTTATGCGCAAGACGGGCTTATAACGTTTCCAGTGTTTTGCCGAAAATGGGCACAAGGGTGGTTACCTTTTTCATAAGTTCGTCGAATTGTGCAGGGGTCAAGCTTTGCGCACCGTCCGACAAGGCGTGTGCAGGGTCGTTGTGTACCTCGATCATCAACCCGTCTGCACCGGCAGCGATGGCTGCCATTGCCAGCGGCTCTACCATCCAAGACAGTCCGGCGGCGTGGCTGGGGTCGATAATGACCGGCAGATGGCTCATTTTTTTCAGCATAGGCACGGCAGAAATATCCAGTGTGTTGCGCATACTGGTTTCGAAAGTGCGAATGCCACGTTCGCACAGCATTACTTTTTCGTTTCCGCCAGCCATGATGTACTCGGCACTCATCACGAATTCCTCCAGCGTTGCCGAAAGACCACGTTTGAGAAGAATGGGTTTGTCGATTTTTCCGAGTTCTTTCAGTAGTTCGAAATTTTGCATATTGCGTGCGCCGACCTGAATGATGTCTACGTCTTCGAACAGATGCAGATGCTCGGTGTTCATGATTTCGGTTACGATGGGCTGTTTTGTCTGGGTGCGGGCATGGCGCAGCAGTTCCAGACCGTCGGCACGAAGCCCCTGGAACGAGTAGGGAGAGGTACGAGGCTTGAAGGCACCGCCACGCAGGATAGCTGCCCCCGATGCTTTAACGGCGTTGGCAACTTCGGTGATCTGCGCTTCGCTTTCGACGCTGCAAGGACCTGCCATCACGGCAAAATGCCCACCGCCAACCAGTACGCCGCTGCAATCCACAACGCTGTCGGCAGGGTGGAATTTACGGTTGGCTTTTTTGTAGGGTTCGCTTACCCGGCGCACATCTTCCACGGCAGGGTCTGCTCGCAGCGAGTCGATGTCCAGCGACTTGGTGTCGCCGATCAAGCCGATGATATGGCTCTGTTCGCCTTTGGATTCGTGCAGTTTTATGCCTTGTGCGGTGAGTGTATTGCGCAAGGCTTGAATCTGCTGCTCACAAGCGGTTTCTTTCAAAATAACGATCATAACTTTCTACCCCCAAAATAGTAAAAATAAAAAACCGGGGCTTTGCTGTGTTGCAAAGCCCCGGTGCTTTCCAATAGTGAAGCGGCTTGTTAAAATGCCGCCTGTTTCCGGAGATGCTCACAGCAAAATGGACCCTTGCCAAAATAGCAAAAGCCAAAATACAGATAAAAAGCTGCAAACAAAACTGCCATGAGAAAAACTCCCGAAAAATTTTTGTCCTCCGCAAAAATTCAGTGCGGAATGCACACAGTATACGCTTTTTTGCAGACGGTGTCAAGAGGGGATTTGTTGACAAGCAAAAACTTTGTGGTAGAATCAAAGCGAAGCGAGGCGAAAACAATGGCACAGGCAAAAACAAATGCGATGCGTATTTTGGACAAAGCGAAAATAGAATATCAGATGCACGAATATCCGCACGAGGGCAATCAGGCAGTGGATGGGGCTACGGTGGCGAAACTGTTGGGGCAAGACCCACAGCAGGTATTCAAAACGTTGGTCACACAGGGGGCAAGCAAACAATATTATGTGTTTGTGATCCCGGTGCTGGCGGAGCTGGACTTGAAAAAGGCAGCAAAAGCGGCAGGCGAAAAAAGTGTGGCGATGATCCACGTGGCAGACATCAATAAAGTAACGGGATATATCCGTGGCGGATGCAGCCCCGTGGGGATGAAAAAATCGTATCCGACCTTTTTCGATGAATCGGCGTTGCAGCAGACGACGGTGATAGTAAGCGGAGGAAAGATCGGCACCCAGATCGAGTTGTGTCCTCACAAGTTGATGGAACTTTGTAAGGCACAGCCAGCCAGTTTGACGACACAATAAAATTCCTGAAATCGACAAAAAAGTGAAAAAAAAGAAATGCTGTTTGTCTGATGCGACGAAAATGTTAATAAAACAGGCGGATTGCTTGATTTTGTTGTAAAAACAGATTACACTTAAACTGTGTTTTGAAGATGTTTTGTGTGGAGTCCATACAAGATGTTGTGTTTTGCAAATCGTCAAGGAGGGGTGCAAGTGATTACCATCAGCAAAACTTTAACGGCAGATGGTGCAGTTGTACCTTTGGTGTGCTGGTGTGGGCTGTTGTGCCATCCGGCAGGCGGATGCAAACAGGGAAAGTGTAAGCATTTTTATTCAAATACAAACCGTTAACAGGGGCGTGGTGTAACTACATCACAGCCCTTTTTCTTTTGCAAAAACAGTTCTGCTGTTTTTATATACTTTACTCATTGATAAAAAATACGACTTCAGAAAGGAAGACGACGATGAAAAAAGTAGCAATCATCATGGGCAGCGACAGCGATCTGCCCGTAGTACGCCCCGCTTTCGAGGAATTGAAAAAGATGGGCATCCCTTGTGAGGCGCACGTTATGAGCGCACACCGCACCCCTGCACAGGCTGCACAGTTCAGTGCAGATGCCCGTAAAAACGGCTTTGGTGTTATTATTGCAGCAGCCGGCATGGCAGCACATCTTGCCGGTGCCATTGCAGCAAATACTACTTTGCCTGTTATCGGTATCCCCGTAAAGGGCGGTGCAATGGATGGTCTGGATGCACTGCTGGCAACTGTGATGATGCCCAGTGGTATTCCTGTTGCGACCGTTGCCCTGAACGGCGCAAAGAATGCAGCGGTGCTGGCAGCACAGATGCTTGCCATCGAGGACGCAGAACTGGCAGAAAAGTTGGATGCTGCCCGCAAAAAAATGGCAGAAGAAATTGCAGCGAAAGATGCAAAGCTTCAGCAGGAACTGGCAAACGTATAAAGGCAGAACAGGGAGGGTACACCGATGGAAATGGAACAGTATCGCAGCGAAAAACTGCACGAGGAGTGCGGTGTTTTCGCAGTTTATGATAAAACTTTGCAGGAAAATGTAGTGGCAGATGCTTACCATGCGCTGTATGCGTTGCAGCACCGTGGACAGGAGAGTTGCGGTATCGCCGTAAACGATGACGGTGTCATTTCTTACCACCGTGATCTGGGCTTGGTAAACGATGTGTTTACCAAAGATGTCATGCTCAGTCTGCCCCAGCACGGCAAGATGTCGTTGGGTCACTGCCGCTATGCAAAAGCCGGTATTCCTCGCCGCAGCGAAGCACAGCCGCTGGTCGTGCGCCACGTAAAGGGTAGCATGGCACTGGGCTTTAACGGTGCGTTGCTCAACGGCTACGAACTGCGCCAGAAGTACGAGCTGGAAGGTGCGATTTTCCACACCAACACCGATGCGGAAGTCATTGCATATGCCATCACCCGTCATCGTCTGAATTGCAGCAGTATCGAAGAAGCTGTCAGCCGTGCGATGGACGAGCTGGAGGGTGCTATCTCTCTGGTGGTCATGAGCCCCCGCAAAATCATCGCTGCCCGTGACCGCAAGGGCTTCCGTCCTCTGTGTCTGGGCAAAAAGGGCGATGCATGGATCGTTGCCAGCGAAAGCTGTGCCATCCACAGCATCAACGGTCAGTTCGAGCGTGACATCCGCCCCGGTGAAATCATCGTAATTGACGACGACGGTGTGCGCAGTGACGAGAGCCGTTGCGGCGATAAGGGCGGTCTGTGTGTGTTCGAGTTCGTTTATTTCGCTCGTCCCGACAGCGTCGTGGACGGTGCAAGCGTTCACGTTGCACGTCGCCGTGCAGGTGCATTTTTGGCACTGGAGCATCCGGTGCAGGCAGATGTCGTTATCGGCGCACCCGACTCCGGTCTGGACGCTGCACTGGGCTTTGCACAGCAGAGCGGCATTCCTTACGGCATCGGATTTTTGAAGAATAAATACATTGGGCGTACCTTTATCCAGCCCGACCAGAAGCTGCGTGAAAACACCGTGCGCATCAAGCTGAATCCCATTGCTGCGACCGTAAAAGGCAAACGAGTAGTATTGGTCGATGACTCCATCGTGCGTGGTACCACTTCCCGCCAGATCGTGCAGTTGCTGCGTGATGCAGGTGCGACCGAGGTGCATTTCCGTGCTTCCAGCCCCGAGTTTTTGTATCCCTGCCATTTCGGCACCGATGTAGACAGCCGTGAAAACCTGATCGCAGTCAACCACACCACAGAAGAAATCGCAGAGATGATCGGCGTAGACAGTCTGGGATTCTTGAGCATCGACGGCGTGAAGAAAATTGCCGAGGGCTGCGAGTTGGACTTCTGCGTTGGCTGCTTCACCGGCGAATATCCGGTGGATTGCAGCAAGTGCAGCGGTTGCAAGGATAAATGTGACAATAAACTGAGCAAATAACAAGCGTAATGCTTTAGGAGGACATAATGGAAAAGAGCTTTTCTGAGAGCTATAAAGCAGCCGGTGTAGATATTACCGCCGGTTATAAAGCAGTTGAATTGATGAAAGCACACGTTGCACGCACCATGACCAGTGGTGTGTTGGGCGGATTGGGTGGTTTTGGCGGTCTGTTCGAGTTGGATGTGACCGATATGCCCCATCCTGTTTTGGTTTCCGGCACCGACGGTGTTGGCACCAAGCTGAAAATTGCATTTATGATGGATAAGCACGACACCGTGGGCATCGACTGTGTTGCGATGTGTGTCAACGACGTTTTGGCGTGTGGTGCAAAGCCGCTGCTGTTCTTGGATTACATTGCTTGTGGCAAAAACGTTCCCGAAAAAATCGCATCCATCGTTGCAGGCGTTGCCGAGGGCTGTGTACAGGCAGGTTGTGCGCTGGTAGGCGGTGAAACTGCCGAGATGCCCGGTTTTTATCCCGAAGACGAATACGATCTGGCAGGCTTTACCGTTGGTGCAGTAGAAAAGACAAAAATTCTGGACATGAACACCATGAAAGCCGGCGATGCCATCATTGCGCTGCCTTCTTCCGGTGTACATTCCAACGGATTCAGTCTGGTTCGCCGTATCTTCGATTTGGAGAACAAAGGGCTTGACCGTTATTCCAACGAACTGGGTCGCACTTTGGGCGAAGCATTGCTCGAGCCGACCAAAATCTATGTAAAACCGGCATTGGCTGTGGTAAACAGTCTGCCTGTTCGTGCCATCAGCCACATCACCGGCGGTGGTTTCTACGAGAATATCCCCCGTGCGCTGGCAGACGGCTGCGTTGCTCGCATCGACAAAGCAAGCCTGAAAGTTCTGCCCATTTTCGACCTGCTGCAAAAAGAGGGCAATATCCCTGAGCGTGATATGTTCAACACCTTTAACATGGGTGTCGGTATGGCAATGATCGTTGATTCCGCAAGTGCCGACGAGGCTGTGCGCATTCTGAAAGCAAACGGTCAGGATGCCTACATCATGGGCGAGATCGCAAACGGCGAGAAGGGTGTAGAGATATGCTAAATGTAGCCGTGCTGGTTTCGGGTGGCGGAACCAATCTGCAAGCGATTTTGGACAGTCAGGCAAGGGGCGAAAATCCCCACGGCAAGGTGACGTTGGTGGTTTCGTCCAAAGCCGATGTATATGCACTGGAACGTGCAAAAAATGCCGGTGTAGAATCGGTAGTCATCGCCCGCAAAGGCTGTGCAAATCAGCAGGAGTTTGACGAAAAACTGCTGCAAACGCTCAAAGAGCATCACATTGATGTGGTGGTATTGGCAGGATTTTTGTCCATTTTGGGCAGCGGCATCATCAAAGCCTATCCCGACCGCATTTTGAACGTACACCCCAGCCTCATCCCCAGCTTTTGCGGTGAGGGATTCTATGGCTTGAAAGTACACGAAGCCGCATTGCAAAAAGGTGTAAAAGTGACCGGAGCGACCGTTCATTTTGTGAACGAAGTTTGCGACGGCGGTGCCATCATCGCCCAAAAAGCGGTGGAGGTACAGGAGGACGACACCCCCGAAACCTTGCAAAAGCGTGTTATGGTACAGGCAGAATGGGAGCTTTTGCCCGCTGCCCTTGCAAAAGTGTGTGAACAACTGGACGTATAACCGATAGGAGGAACCTTCGTGAAAATGGTTGAATTGACCGATTTGTTAAAAGAGCATTCCTACCCCGGTCGTGGCATCGCTATGGGCGTTACCCCAAGCGGTGACAAGGCTGTAATCGTATATTTCATCATGGGACGCAGTGCAAACAGCCGCAACCGTGTGTTCGACCCCATCGAGGGCGGTATTCGCACGATGGCAGCCGACCCTGCAAAGCTGGAAGACCCCAGTTTGATTATTTATAACCCTGTTCGCACTTTGGGCGATGACCACATTGCGACCAATGGCGACCAGACCGACACCATCTATGATTTTATGAAAGAGGGCAAAAGCTTTGCAGACGGGCTGCGCACCCGTACCTTTGAGCCGGACGGCCCCAACTGGACTCCCCGCATCAGTGGTTTGTTCCACTGGGACGCACAGGGCAGCAGCTATCAGATGTCCATTTTGAAAAGTGCCGACGGCAACGGCGAAAGCACCCGTCGCTATTTCTTCGAGTATCCCCAGCCGGTTGCAGGGGAAGGACATTTTATCCACACCTATCAGCGCAACGAAAGTCCTCTGCCCAGCTTCGAGGGCGAACCCCGCAAGATTGCGATTCCCCAGAATCTGGACACCTTTGCAGCCGATATTTGGGCAAGCCTGAACGACGAGAACAAGGTGAGCCTGTTTATGCGCACCATCGACCTGAAAACAGGCAAAGCGGAAGATCAAATCATCAACGGCTACGATGCTGTGTGTGAAAACTGAGGGAGGACCGAACATGACTGAACTGGAACTGAAATATGGCTGTAACCCCAACCAAAAACCTGCCCGCATCTTTATGGAGCAGGGTGAACTGCCTGTGACTGTGCTGAGCGGTCGTCCCGGCTACATCAATTTTCTGGACGCACTCAACAGCTGGCAGCTTGTAAAAGAGCTGAAAGAGGCGACCGGTCTGCCGGCTGCTGCATCGTTCAAGCACGTTTCGCCCGCAGGTGCTGCACTGGGTCTGCCCTTGGACGAAACTTTGGAAAAAATGTACCATGTTGAGGGGATGCAGCTCAGCCCCTTGGCTTGTGCATACGCCCGTGCCCGTGGTGCCGACCGTATGAGCAGCTTTGGCGACTGGATTGCACTGAGCGATGTCTGCGACGAAAGCACAGCACTTATCATCAAAAAAGAGGTGACCGACGGCGTTATCGCTCCCGGTTACACCCCCGAGGCACTTGAGATCCTGAAAGCAAAGCGCAAGGGTGCCTATAACGTGGTTCAGATTGACGAAAACTACGTTCCTGCTGCCATCGAGCGCAAACAGGTATACGGTGTGACCTTTGAGCAGGGAAGAAACGACCTGAAAATTACCGAGGAAATGCTCAGCAATCTGGTCACCGACAACAAAACTTTCACTGAAGAACAAAAGCGTGACCTCATTCTTTGCCTCATCACCCTCAAATATACCCAGTCCAACAGTGTTTGCTATGCGCAGGGCGGACAGGTCATCGGCGTTGGTGCAGGTCAGCAGAGCCGTATCCACTGCACCCGTTTGGCAGGTAACAAAGCCGACATCTGGCAGCTGCGCCATCATCCCAAGGTGCTGAATCTGCCTTTCCGTGACGATGTAAGCCGTCCCAACCGTGACAACGCCATCGACGTATACATCAGCGAGGACTACGAGGATGTTATCGGCGAGAACGTATGGGCAGAAACTTTCACCACCCGTCCCGAGCCTCTGACCACTGCAGAGAAAAAAGAGTGGCTGGCACAGGTAAGTGGTGTTTGTCTGGGCAGTGATGCATTCTTCCCCTTTGGCGACAATATCGAACGTGCTCGTCGCAGTGGTGTTACTGCTATCGTACAGCCCGGTGGCTCCATCCGTGACGATCAGGTCATCGAAACCTGTAACAAATACGACATTGCAATGGCATTCTGCGGTCTGCGCCTGTTCCATCACTAAAGTATGATAAAAGCACTGAACAAATCACAATCGACCATGTTGGTCGCCTTTTGTGCCGAGCTGCTGGGGGCATTTGCCCTCGTGCAGCGGGCAGGAGGCAGTGCAGCAGCGATGTTTTTGTGTATGCTGTGCGGTATCGTGACCGTATTTGTAAGCGGAAAAGCGGTTTGCAGCCTGCTCTTTCCAAACAAAACAGGGGGCGCAGTACAAGCATCAGTATTGGTGGTAGGGCTTGCCCTGTTTGCGCTTGCTGGGGTGGTCGCTTCTGCTACCGGTATTTATTGGTTGGTATGGCTGCCCGCTGTGGCAGGGGGATTGCTTTTTCTGAAAAAGCGGGCGAAACCGTCGATTTCAGGCTGGCAAAAATACCTTCCGCTGGCACTGCTTTGGTCTACGGTCACACTGCTGTATACGCTTTATGCTGTAAGTTATGCCCATCCGCAAACGGTGGGAGCCATTACGCCGAACCACGATTTCTTCTGGAATTTGGGCAACATTCAGGCGTTCTTAAACGGCTTTCCTCCGCAAGATTTGCGGTTTTCGGGGGTGACGGTGAAATATCATTATCTCACCGAGCTGCTATACGCAGCCCTTGCTATGGCAAGCGGCTTGCCTGCCTACGACATCACTGCATTTTATGCTGTTCCGTTCATGTTAGGGGCAGCGATCTGGGCATTATACCTGCTTGCCAAGCAGGTATTTGTATCGAAAGTACAGCAGGTTTTGTGTGTGTGCGGAATGTTCGTGTTTGGCTGCGCAGGTCTGCATAAAGTGTTGGAAAATGGGCTTAGCCCTTTCTGGAACAGCGAAATTATCCATATTTTCACCAATATCAACGCACAGACGACGACCGTTTTGCTGTTAGCACTGTTTCTCACTTTGTACAGTGCGCTGCAAAAGCAGGAATTTTCGCCGAAATCACCACTGTTTTGGGTGGCGATCGTCGCTTTTTGTCTGCTGTGCATCGCAAAGGGGCCAGTTGCAGGCATCGTTGCATTGGCTTCGCTTGCAGCAAGCGTGGTATCTCTGGTTGGAAAGAACAGAAACTGGAAGGCACTCATCTTTTCGGTCTGCTTGGTCGGCATTTTTGGGTTGCTGTTCGTCACCTTCTTTTCGGGCGGAGCTGCCGAAAGCATGAAGTGGAACCCGTGGGGAACCTTGGAAAAATCGTGGTTCACCAATTATATCGCCCTTGCAAAAGCAAAGGCACCACAGCTGTGGTGGGTGTACCTGCCACTGTTCATGTTGCTGCAAACCGTCTGTTACTGTCCGCCGGCATTTGTGGGCTGGCTGTTGCGGTTGCCTGCCGATTGCAAACAGCTGCTGCGGGGCGAATTGTCCCATATGCGCCTGTTTCTTCACGCAGGAGCAGTAGGCGGATTTCTGGCGTTTTTCCTGTTTGACCATTATGCCATGAGCCAAATTTATTTCGGCTTTGTCGGAATGTTCTTTATGGGGTTGGTGGCGATCGAAAACCTGTCAGCCGTCAAGGCGGGTCTTGCAAAAGCCGTGCTGGCAGTGGCGGTGGTAGTCAGTCTTGCAACAGGCGTCTGCGATTTGACCTTTTTGGCAAAAACGGGCATTTCTTATCTTCCAACGGGAGCATGGGAAAGCGTTGCCATGCAAAAGGCAGAGAACCGTCTGCCACTGCTTGCCGAGGAAGAACAGGCGATGCAACTGCTGGATCAAACCATGCAGGCAGGCGAGCTGTTTGCCACCAACCGCAATCACACGGGCAGCGCACTCGAGGGGCTGAGCAATGTCTACTCGGCACTTTCGGGCAAACCCGGTTATTTTGAAAGCTTTAAATACACCGTTTCCAATATGGGCGTTTCGATGGATGAGGTGCTGGCAAGGCTTGCATGGAACGAGATGCTGTTTGCCGAAACCACCACCGACCAACAGGCACGACAGCTGTGTGAACAGGTAGGGGTGCGCTATATCGTCTACCGTGAGGGAGCACCCGGCAGCGAAGCTGCCTTTGCCCAGATGAAAACGATATTCGACGGAGAAAGCATCCGCATTTATGATGCACAACAATAAAGGAGGAATGCTGTTATGAAAATCCTCGTAGTAGGTGGCGGTGGACGTGAACACGCCATCATCAAAAAATTGAAACAAAGCCCCGCAGTGACCGAGATCTACGCAGCTCCCGGCAACGGCGGTATCGCACAGGATGCCGCTTGTGTAGACCTGAAAGCGACCGACATCGAGGGCATCACTGCATTTGCGGTGGAGCAAAAGATGGACTATGTAGTGGTTGCACCCGATGACCCACTGGTTTTGGGTATGGTGGACGCATTGGCAGAAAAAGGTATCCCTGCGTTTGGCCCCCGCAAACTGGCTGCACGGCTGGAGGGAAGCAAGGTCTTCTCCAAAAATCTGATGAAAAAATACGGCATCCCCACCGCAGACTACGCTGTGTTTGACGATGCTGAAAAAGCAATGGAATACATCCAGAGCAAAAATGAATATCCCGTTGTTATCAAAGCAGACGGTCTGGCACTGGGCAAAGGTGTGCTGATCTGCGAGAGCGAGCAGCAGGCAAAAGACGGTCTGAAAAGCATGATGGAAGATAAGATCTTCGGCAAAAGCGGCAGTACCGTTGTTGTAGAAGAATTTTTGACCGGCCCCGAGGTTTCGGTGCTGAGCTTTACCGACGGTAAAACAGTGAAACCGATGGTGTCCAGCATGGATCACAAACGTGCGCTGGACAACGATGAGGGCTTGAACACCGGCGGTATGGGTACCATCGCACCCAACCCCTATTACACCCCCGAAGTGGCACAGCAGTGCATGGAAACCATTTTTCTGCCCACCATTCGTGCAATGCAGCAGGAGGGCTGTCCCTTTACCGGCTGTTTGTACTTTGGGCTGATGCTTACCCCCAAGGGTCCGAAAGTCATCGAATACAACTGCCGTTTCGGCGACCCCGAAACACAGGTAGTTCTGCCCTTGTTGGAAAGCGACCTGTTTACCATCATGCAAGCGACCACCAACGGTACGTTGGAGCAGACGGAAGTCGTATTTTCCAATCAAAATGCTGCTTGTGTGATTCTGGCAAGCGGTGGTTATCCCCAAAAATACGAAAGCGGAAAGCTGATTTCCGGCTTAGTAAACGGTCAGCTTGCCGATGGCAGCGCACAGGTCTACCATGCAGGCACCAAGCAGACCGCCGAGGGTCTGGTAACTGCCGGTGGACGGGTACTGGGTGTGACCGCAACGCAGGACACGCTGCAAGGTGCCATCAAAGCGGCATATGCAGCAGCTGACCAGATCTCTTTCGAAGCCCTGCACCGTCGCAGCGACATCGGCAAACGTGCATTGCAGGCATACGAGAGCTGACCAAATTACAAGGAGAGAACGATTTATGGTTTATCGTGTATATGTAGAGCGCAAACATGGCTTTGACGGTGAGGCAAAGTCCTTGCTGAACGAGCTGCACACTCTTTTGGGCATCAACAGCATCACAGGCATTCGGATGCTGAACCGCTATGACGTTGAGGGCATCGAAAAAGAACTGTTCGACCGCTGTGTGCCCACCGTTTTCAGCGAACCGCAGACCGACAACGTTCTGTATGCTCTGCCTGCATGGGATGGCAAGGTATTTGCAGTTGAGTTTTTGCCCGGTCAGTTCGACCAGCGTGCAGACTCGGCAAGCGAGTGCATCCAGCTTATCAGCCAAGGTGAGCGTCCCGCCGTCCGCAGCGCAAAAGTCTACCTGCTGGAGGGCGACGTGACCGACGAGCAGTTGGCTGCTGTGAAAAAGTATGTCATCAACCCCGTAGAAGCACGTGAGGCTGACCTTGCCGAAAAAGAAACATTGGCAGTGGAATATCCCATTCCCACCACAGTTGAAACGCTGCACGGTTTTGTAGACAAGACCCGTGAGCAGTTGGCGGATTTTATAAAAGAGTACGGTCTGGCAATGGATTTGGACGACATCGCATTTTGCCAGCAGTATTTCCGCACCGAACAGCGTGACCCGACCATCACCGAGATCCGCATGATCGACACGTATTGGTCGGACCACTGCCGTCATACCACCTTCGGCACCATTCTGGATGAGGTCGTTATTGAGGATGCACTGGTGAAAGAGGCATACGACCAATATCTGGATCTGCGCAGCGAGCTGTATGTGGGCAAGAACAAGCCCATCTGCCTGATGGACTTGGCTACCATCGGTGCAAAATATCTGAAAAAGACCGGTCAGTTGAAAAACCTCGACGAGTCGGAAGAAATCAACGCCTGCACCGTAAAAATCAAGGCAGACGTTGACGGTGAGGAGCAGGATTGGCTGTTCCTGTTCAAAAACGAAACACACAACCACCCCACCGAAATCGAGCCGTTTGGTGGTGCAGCTACCTGTATCGGCGGTGCGATTCGTGACCCGCTGTCCGGACGCAGCTATGTTTATCAGGCAATGCGTGTGACCGGCGCAGGTGACCCGCTGATTCCTGTAAAAGATACCCTGCCCGGCAAACTGCCCCAGCGCAAGCTTGTCACCACCGCTGCTGCCGGTTATTCCAGCTACGGCAACCAAATCGGTCTGGCTACCGGTCAGGTAGACGAGCTGTACCACAACGGCTATGTGGCAAAGCGCATGGAAATTGGTGCGGTAGTTGGTGCTGCTCCTGCTGCAAACGTACGCCGTGAAGTTCCCGATGCAGGCGATATCGTCGTACTGCTGGGCGGTCGTACCGGTCGTGACGGCTGTGGCGGTGCAACCGGTTCTTCCAAAGCACACAAAATGGAAAGTCTGGAAAGCTGCGGTGCCGAAGTGCAAAAAGGTAACGCACCCATTGAGCGCAAATTGCAGCGTCTATTCCGCAATCCCGAGGCGACCCGCCTTATCAAACGCTGCAACGACTTCGGCGCAGGCGGCGTGAGCGTTGCTATCGGTGAGCTGGCAGACGGTCTTGCCATCGACCTGAACGCAGTACCCAAAAAATACGACGGTCTGGACGGCACCGAGCTTGCTATCTCCGAAAGTCAGGAGCGTATGGCAGTTGTACTGGAAGCAAAAGACGTCGATGCTTTCATTGCTCTGGCACACAGCGAGAACTTGGAAGCGACTGTCGTTGCTACCGTTACCGAACAGCCCCGTCTGACCATGACTTGGAACGGCAACACCATCGTGGACATCAGCCGTGAGTTCCTGAACTCCAACGGTGCAGAAAAACACACCAAAGCCCATGTAGCAAAGGGTGAACTGTACAGCCCCGCATGGCAGGGAACCACTGTTGCCGATAAAATGATGAATCTGGTTTCTGACCTGAATGTTTGCGGCAAAAAAGGCTTGTCCGAGCGGTTCGACTCCACCATCGGTGCAGCTACTGTAACCATGCCTTTCGGCGGTAAACATCAGCTTACCCCCAATCAGGCAATGGTAGCAAAACTGCCGGTAAAGGGCGAAACAAAAACCTGCTCGGCAATGGCATGGGGTTATAATCCCTTTATCATGGAAAAAAGCCAGTACCACGGCGCATATCTGGCTGTTGTAGAAAGTATCGCCAAATTGGTGGGCGCAGGCTTCGACTACAAAGATGCATACCTGACCTTCCAAGAGTACTTCGAGCGTTTGGGCAACCGTCCCGAGCGTTGGGGCAAACCGCTGTCGGCTCTGCTGGGCGCATTGAAAGCACAGCTGGACTTGGGCGTTGGCTCCATCGGCGGTAAGGACTCGATGTCTGGCAGCTTCGAAAATCTCGACGTTCCTCCCACGCTGGTAAGCTTTGCTGTTGCAATTGGCAATACCGATAAGGTACTCAGCCCCGAATTTAAACAGGTAAACAGCAAGGTGATTTTGCTTCAGCCCGAAACGACCGACGGTCTGCTGCCCAAAGCAGACAGCCTGAAAGCAGTGTTCGAGCAGGCATTGCAGTTGATGGAGCAGGGCAAAGTAAAGGCTGCAAGCACACCCGGTTATGGCTGCATCGCAGAACAACTGTTCAAAAACGGTCTGGGTAACCGCATCGGTTTTGCACTGGCAGACAGCTTCGACGCTGACCGTCTGTTCGTTCCCGCTTACGGCAGTTTGGTCTTGGAAGTGAGCGAAGGTGTAGAGGCAGGCGAGCTGTTGGGCTACACCACCGAGGAGTATACCATGAAAATCGGTGCAGAAGTGCTGGATATGGCACAGCTGCAAGAGGCATGGGAGAGCAAACTGGAGCCGGTAATGCCCTACCGCATCTGCAAAGGGGAAGAAAAACAGCCGGTCATCAGCCATGCAGCGACCAGCCGTGTGGCACCGAAAATCGGTATCGCTCGTCCTCACGCATTGATCCCTGTATTCCCCGGCACCAACTGTGAATACGATACTGCTCGTGCGCTGGAGCGTGCCGGTGCCGAAGCAGAGATCTTCGTTATCAATAACCTGACCCCCGCTGCCGTTGCAGAGAGCTGTGCAGCCCTTTGCCGTAGCATCGAAAAGAGCCAAATCGTAATGCTGCCCGGTGGATTCTCAGGAGGTGACGAGCCGGACGGAAGTGCAAAGTTTATTACTGCATTCTTCCGTGCGCCCGCTGTAAAAGAGGCAGTGCATGACCTGCTGAAAAACCGTGACGGTTTGATGCTGGGTATCTGTAACGGCTTCCAGGCATTGGTAAAACTGGGTCTGGTTCCTTTCGGCGAGATTCGTGACATGGACGAAAATTGCCCCACCTTGACCTTCAACACCATCGGACGCCACCAGAGTATGTTGGTACAGACCCGCATCGCAAGCAACAAGTCCCCGTGGTTCAGCTGTATGAATGTCAACGACATCCATACCATCGCAATCAGCCACGGTGAGGGTCGCTTCGTTGCTCCCGAAGCAGTGCTGAAGCAACTGGAAGAAAACGGTCAGATCGCAGCACAGTATGTTGACCTGCTGGGCAACCCCACCATGGACACTCGTTTCAACCCCAACGCAAGTATGTGGGCGATCGAAGCCATCACCAGCCCCGATGGTCGAGTTCTGGGCAAGATGGGCCACACCGAGCGCAGTGGCGACAACCTGTACAAAAACGTACCCGGTAATAAATATCAGCCTTTGTTCGAGGGCGGTGTCGATTACTTCAAACTGTAATTTCAGCAAAAAAGCTGCCCTTATCGCTGGATAAGGGCAGCTTTTGCACATCATCGGTCTGTTTTGTGTCAAAACAGGAAAGGGGTGTTTTATATGAACGGTAACGCACAGAAAAGCGGGATGGGATTTATCTCCACGCTCACCTTGATTTTTGTTGTTTTAAAGCTGCTCGGTTTGATCGAATGGAGTTGGATAGGGGTCTTTTCGCCCGTTTGGCTCTCGGCACTGTTGCTAGGGCTGGCATTTGCGGTTATTTTGGTTGCAGGCAGAATCAAAAAAGGAAAATGGTAATGCAAATAAAAAATCCTGTCCGATAAATCGTCGGGCAGGATTTTTTGTGTAAAGATTCTTTTATAAGGGCTGGTTGAGTGCAGCGGCTGTGTTCCACAAATGGTAGTAGCTTCCTTTTTTGGCAAGCAGTTCTTGATGGGTGCCGCTTTCTTCGATGCCGTCGGCACCAAGCACCAGAATGCGGTCGGAGTTCTGGATGGTGGTCAGACGATGGGCAATGGTAAGGGTCGTTCTGCCCACAGCCAGCTTTTGCAGGCTCTGCCCAACAAGTGCCTCGCTTTCGTTGTCAAGTGCGCTGGTCGCTTCGTCCAAAATCAAAATCGGCGGATTTTTCAAAAATACCCGTGCAATGCTCAAACGCTGTTTTTGTCCGCCCGAAAGCTTTACACCACGTTCGCCCACATAGGTGTCGTACCCGTCTTTCAACTGGTTGATAAATTCGTCAGCACCTGCCAGTTTAGCAGCTTCGACCACTTCTTCACGGGTCGCATCGGGACGACCGTACAGAATGTTTTCCATGACCGTTCCGCTGAACAGGTATACATCCTGCTGCACAATGCCAATCGCCTGACGCAAACTTTTCAGGGTGACTTTCTGGATGTTCTTGCCGTCGATGGTGATGGTACCGCCGGTGGTGTCGTAAAAACGGGGAATCAGGTTGCAAAGGGTGGTTTTGCCACCGCCCGACGGGCCGACCAACGCCAGTTTTTCTCCCGGACGAATAGTCAAATCTACATTGGTAAATACCTGGTTGTGGTCGTCGGGATATTCAAAGCTTACATTTTTAAAGCAGATCTCGCCTTTTACGTCCTCGAGCGGTTTTGCATCGGGAGCGTCGAAAATGTCGATGTCGGCATCCATAATTTCATAAAAACGCTCGATACCGGTCATACCACGCTGGAACTGCTCGGCAAATTCGATAATACGGCGGATGGTAGCAATCAAAGTAGTGACGTACAGCATATAAGCGACCAAATCACCGGCTTCAATCATACCGTTCACCAAAAACAGACCGCCGACCACTACTACCACCAAATACATCAAGCCGTCGAACAGGCGGGTGGTAGTGCCAAACGCTGCCATCGCATAGTAACTTTGTTTTTTGATGGCAAGAAAACGTTGGTTGTCCTGCTTGAATTTTTCCTGCTCCATTTCCTCGTTGGCGAATGCCTTTACCACACGTTCGCCCAGCAGGCTGTCTTCGATACGGGCATTCAGTTCGCCGATTTGCTGACGCTGACGGCGAAAGGTTTCACGCAAACGGCTATTGATAGGGATACAGCAAAGCACCATCAAAGGAATGCAAGCGTACAAGATGATGGTAAGCAATACGCTGCTTTGGCACAAAATGACAAACGAAACAACGATTTTGATGGCTGCAATGAAAAATTCTTCGGGGCAGTGATGGCTGAATTCGGTAACGTCGAACAGGTCGTTGGTGATACGTCCCATGATCTGCCCGACTTTGGTATTGGAATAGTAGGTGTGGCTCAATTTTTGCAGGTGTGCAAAAGCGTCACGGCGCATATCGGTTTCTACGTGAGTACCCATAATGTGCCCCATGCCCTGCATATAATAGTTGGCAGCAGCGTCGATGATGCGCAGAACCAGATACAGTGCGCCCAACCGCAGAATCGTCGATGCAGTAAGGGTGGCTGCTCCGCCCATCGCTGCATTGGTGATATAGCGCATGATTTGGGGAAGTGCCAATTCACACAAGGTGGTAAGGCTGGCACAGAACAGGTCAAAAATCAAGATGTGCTTATAACGCATAAGATATGGCAAAAATCGACGAATCAGAGTCGAAAAGCCATTTTTTGTTCGCTTGTTTGACATTTGTGATTCCTCCTTAGAAAACGGGTTGGAAATCCCCCGGCTGAATAGAACTCAGCTGAGGGAAAGAAAAAGATTATGCTGTGGGAACTGTGCTGGATGTTTCAGGTGGCGGTGTAGTAGGTGTTGGTACAGGAGTTGGTTCTGCAGTTGGCACGGGTGTTGGTGCAGGAGTAGGTTCTGTGGTAGGAGAAGGTGTTGGTGCAGGAGTAGGTTCTGTAGTAGGAGAAGGTGTTGGCTGTGTAGTCGGCTGTGTAGTCGGCTGCGCAGTCGGTTGTGTAGTTGGCTGTGCGGTTGGCTGTGCGGTTGGTTGTGTGGTCGGGGTGGGGCTAGGGATTGCGGTCGGCGACGGCGACGGTGTCGCAGCGGCGGCAGTACAGTTACCGATGCTTGCAGCACAGGCCTTACAGCTAGTGTTATACTCGCTTCCGGTACACTTTACCGAACAGGTGCAGGCAGCCTTTTTGAACTTTGCAAATACCGTGATGCCGCTGTCGGGGGCATCTCCCGGAACAGAAAAGGACAGATAGACATTTTGCACATCGCTGATACGTCCCACGGTGCATCCCCATCCGTCAAATTCATATCCGGAAGCGGGTACCGCCTGTACCTGAGAGCAGGTCTGACCGATCGCAACTTTCTGGCTGGTGGTACCGCTGATATATCCCATACCAACCGAATTTGGGTCCACAATAAAGTTTACCTGACAGCCCGATTGGCTGGATTCCGAAGAGCTGTCGTCCATCGCTTCGGCACTTCCGCTTACTTTCAGGGGATCTTCGGTGATGATGTCGGGCGGTGTTTCCAAACGATCGGGAACCGCTTTCAACGGGGTGGGACGGCGATCTTCGGTGATATAGCTATGGGTACGGATATAGGTGAACAATGCTTCCATCGCTTTTTTGTTCAGATGCACACCGTCGCTGTATGTGAAATCGGTTTTTGCAAAACCGGTCGTTTCGTCTTTCAGAACTTCACTGGAATCTAAAAACTTGTAACCGAGTTCTTCTGCCATTTCGGCAAGTGCTTTGTTGAACGAGTCGATGGTCTGCATGGTAATTCCGGTATTTTGGCGGTACTTGTCAACCGGCGGTACAGCGTTGATGATAATATCTGCATAGGGCCATGCTTCGGTGATGGCTTCAAGTGCTTCTTTGTATTCTTTGATAAAGGTTTCGCTGCTCCATCCGATGGTGTTGTTTGTACCGTAGGTGATGATGATGCGCTGTGGCTGCATAATCGCAACTGCTTCGGGTACAGTAACAGGCCCGTTTTTGCCTTTAAAATAAACGCACTTTTTGGTAGGCACGTGCTGGATACCCATTGAGATAACACCGATCGTGTTTTCCAAGGTGATATGTCCATACGCCATCATGCGAACCGTGTTGGAATCGCCGATGAACAAGGTGTTGTCAATATAGTCTTGTCCGGCATCTTTGCTTTCTTCCAAAATGGTAGAGCCATAATCTTCTTTTTGAAGTTGTCCTTCGGCTGCGTTGTAGGTTTCATCTTCTTCCGGTTCGCTCCAGGAAGTAGGCTCATTTTTGACTGAAGAACTGGAGGAGTCGGCAGAGGAAGAACTGGAATTGGAACAACCGGCTAGCATGGCAGCCACAATGCTTGCCGACAAAAAGCCTGCCAGTAATCGCTTGGCTAATTTCATTACATTCTCCTTTTGTTGTAGGGCGTTGCCCAGGTGTGTTCATTCGAGATCCTTTCAATTCTACCATGTTTTGCGAAAAAATACAAAGAAAAAAGGGACGTTTCCGCCCCAGAAAAATGATTTTCACATTTTTACTAAAAAATTGCCGTCAAGACGGAAGCAGATGCGCACGTCGCAGTGCAGGTGCGATCAGTTGCATCAAAATGCCGGCGCAGAGAACGGCGACCAGACCGTTTGCCAGCGAGATAGGTACTTTTAAGGTCATGGTTTCGGCAACGGCTACCTGCCATTCAAAGCCCTGCACAAAATGCCCCATCAAAATATTTTTCAGCCCATACAGCACTACATAAGTGACCGAACCGCAGATACCTGCCAGCCAAGGCAAAAAGCGGTTTGCCTGTAAGCGGGCAGAATGCCCCAACAGACCGGCAACATAGCCCATAGCGAATTTGGTCAAAAAGGTGATCCAAAATTCGGGGGCATATACGGGGTCGGTCAGATCCAGCAATGCGCTTCCGATGCCCGCAGCCAGACCGCCGGGCAGTGCGCCAAACAACATACCGCCCAGCAAACACATGATGTTGCCAAAGTGGATGCCGGTCTTGCCCAGTGGACTGGGAATGTCGATGCGGAACTTGCTGAAGATGAACACCAGTGCTGCCATCAAGCCGATCATTACCAAATCACGGGTGGAAAATGATTTCTTTTGTGTCATAAAAAATCCCCTCTCTCTTGACAAAATCCCCTTGTCGGATTATGGTATCTATTATAGCGAGATCTGATGCTATTAAAATAGCCAGAAATGATATTTTTTATGGGTTCAGTTTGGAGGGGAAAAGATGCTGGAATTTACAGGAATACTTCAATCGGAAAGCGAAGTGCCGCTGTACGAACAGCTGTATTGCAGCCTGAGTGCTGCGATTCAAAACGGAGAACTGAAACAAAATGCAAAAATGCCGGGCAAACGCACCCTTGCCGAACAACTGGGCATCAGTGTGAATACCGTCGACACTGCCTATCAGCTTTTGGTGGCAGAGGGCTATCTGGAAAGCCGTCCCCGCTCGGGATTTTATGTGATGCAGGTGGAACAGCCGATACAAACGGTTCCTCAATCTGCTGTCGCAGCGCCTGAGCCGTCGGTGCAGTGGAAATTCGACCTCGGCACCGGTGGCATCGACCCGTCGTTGTTTCCGTTTCGGGTCTGGGGACGCATTCAAAAAGAACTGCTCTACTCCCGTCCGCAGCTGCTATTGCAGGGAAAAGGACAGGGGGACGTTGAATTGCGCAGTGTATTGGCAGATCATCTGTGCCAATATCGAGGTGTGACCTGCCGACCCGACCAGATCGTTATCGGTGCGGGAATCGAGTACTTGCTGGGATTGCTACTGCCGATTTTAGGCAGTCGGCTGGCGATCGAAGACCCCGGTTATCCCAAGGTCAACCGCCTTGTAAAAAATGCAGGAATGACAGCACTTCCTGTTCCGGTGGACGAAAAGGGCATCTCGGTGCAGCTGTTGGCGAAAACAGATGCAAATGCAGTGTATGTCACGCCCAGTCATCAATTTCCCACCGGCGTCACCATGCCGGTCGGCAGGCGAAGTGCGCTGTTGAGTTGGGCGCATGAAAAAGAAGAACGGTTCATCATCGAAGATGACTACGATTCGGAGTTCCGCTTCGACCTTCGCCCACTTCCAAGCTTGCAAGGGATGGACAGAGGCGAAAAGGTGGTGTACATCGGCACGTTTTCCAAAAGTCTGGCACCTTCCATTCGTATTGCCTGTATGGTGCTGCCAAAACCATTGATACAGCCGTGGAAAGAGCGATATGGAAGTTATGCTTCTACGGTATCTCGATTTGAGCAACAGACCTTGTGTGAATTTATCCGACAAAAGCATTTTTCCCGTCATTTGTCACGAATGCGAAACCGTTACCGTAAACGGATGCAGCAGTTCAAAGCTGCACTGCAAAATTGCTTTGGCAAAAAGGTGAGCATTTCGGGCGAACACACAGGATTGCATCTTTTGCTGCGTTTTGAGAATGTGAACGAACAGCAGCTGGTAGATGCAGCAATCAACAATGGGCTGCGGGTAAGCGGACTTTCCCAGTATAGCTGCGTTGCCCATACAAAAGGTGCTTGCATTTTGGTGGGATACGGTTGTTTGGCAGAAAATCAAATCATGCCTGCCGCAAACGCATTGCAGCAGGCATGGAAAGGGTTGGTATGATTCAGCGCAAAATAAAGTCGGCTTGTTGTTGAATACCAAAATCAGTGGCGTATTGCCGTTCCATCGGTATCCAGACATCTCGAAATCGCTGCCAGAGTTCTGCACCGTTTCGGTGCAGGATACGCTGTTGCTGTGATTCGGGACAAATATCGAAAAAGGCTGTCAAGCCATAATTCTCACGATAACGGGGATGCAAGGCATATGCACCCTCTACAAAAAGCAGGTCACTTGCGCCAATGGGTCGGCTGCCTGCGAAATCCATCGCTTTGCAGGAAAATACCCGATAAGCAAAGGGAACCGCTTGCTGCAAATAAGGTGCTACTTCCTGCGAAAAACGCTCGTAATGCACGTTTCCGCCCGATTCGGCAAGCCGCTCGGCAGTGCGCAGAGCAGGCGGAAGAAAAAAGTCGTCCATATGCACAAGGTCGGTTTCGAAGATCTCTGCCAAATATTCGCCGGCAGTGGTTTTTCCCGATGCAGCGAATCCGTCCAACGCTACTGAGAGCCGTTTGCCTTGTGGCAGAGCGGCTCTTTTTTGTGTGATAGCGATCATCAAAGGCAGCAGACGGGCGACTTGACCACAGAATACCCGATAATGAGGACGGTATAAGTTGCGGTAGTGCTGCGAATGGCTCACCGATGGGCAACCGGCTGCCCGATACTCGGCAAGGTAGGCTTTCATTTGCTCTGGTGGAAAAGAAAACATCCCCTGTACAGAAAGTTCTTCCAACGCAGTCAGTGCATCCGAAAACCAATCGCTGTCAGCGGTGCAGGTCGCAGAATCCAGTGCAAACGCACGGGCAAAGGGCAGAATGTCCAGCCCAAGCTGTTTGGCTGCCGAAAGGGAAAAGCGGTAAAAATCGCCGTTTACATCCAGCGGTTGCAGCAGTGGCTCAGAGCAGCCCACGCATTCGGCGGTTTCCTGCACAGCGGCATCGACCGCTTGCTGCATCTCACCGCAAAAATGTGCAGCACCGAATGCACGTTGGTAACAAAGCTTAACTAAATCTTGGGGCTGCATCTCAGGATAGCTTGCCAGATGTTTGGATAAAAGCTGAAGAAAAGCGGGCTTTTGAAAGGAACTCATACAGAAACATCAACCTTTGATACTTTTTCAAGCAGAATTACGATGGCAGGAACCAGAATCAGCTGGGACACGATGGCAGGTACGGCATTGAAAAATGCACCTGCCATGAATGCAGCAAAGGTAAAGGAATCGCCCTTTGCAGCCAGCAGCAGAAACTGCGCACAGCCCCACACGATACGACCGCACAGCATCGCACCGATCAGCGACAGATAGAGCGCAGGGGTTTTTGCCAGCTTGTGTTTCAGCATACCATAAAAAATGCCGCAGAACAACCCATAGGCAGCCAGTTCGAAAGACATAGCGATGGCGGTCAGCATGGGGGGCATGGTAAATAGCAAACTGCGCAAAATGGGTGCGATAAATCCGACAGCCAATCCCCACGGGCTACCACAGACAAAGCCACACAGCATGACGGGCAGATGCATCGGGCTGAGCATACTGCCAATGGCAGGGATCTGACCGGTAAAAAAGGGCAGGATAAAGGCAAGCGCAAGGAACAGAGCCGAGTAGGTGAGTTGTTTGGTCGTTTTTTTCATGGTAATTCCTCCGATGTGGCAAAAAAGACACCAACAGCCTGCTTTCTGCAAGCCATTGGTGCCTTCTGACGCCATGTTAAAATAGATATGAATAAATGGCTGAAAACAGCCCCAAAGCATTCTTGCCTGTGTTGTCGGCTTCCTGCCGACAGATGCTAAGATTATAACACAGTGAAAAGTGCTTTGTCAAATGCAGTGCGGAGAAATCAGGATAGGT
Organism: uncultured Anaerofilum sp.; assembly: GCA_944385945.1. Classification (GTDB taxonomy): domain Bacteria; phylum Bacillota; class Clostridia; order Oscillospirales; family Ruminococcaceae; genus Anaerofilum. The sequence goes on from CALWZD010000070.1 coordinate 28,582, forward strand.
CGAGGTCGGGGGGGATGTCGAATTCCGGCGGTGTGGGCTTGCCGTTTTTCTTGCGTTGGCGAACGCATTCGGTAAGCAGATATTCGATCTGCCCATTTACCGAACGAAAATCGTCCTCTGCCCACGCAGCGATGGCGGCATACAAGCTGGCAGACAACCGCAGCGGAACTTGCTTTTTTGGTTCGGGTGCCATATCAGTACAGGCTGCCGGAGTTTACGATGGGCTGGGCGTCACGGTTGCCACAAAGAACGACCAACAGATTGGAAACCATCGCAGCCTTGCGCTCCTCATCCAGTGTCACGACCTGATTTTCTCCCAACCGCTCCAGTGCCATCTCTACCATGCCGACCGCACCGTCTACGATCATCTTTCGTGCGTCGATCACTGCCGATGCTTGCTGGCGTTGCAGCATTGCCGCAGCGATTTCCGGCGCATAGGCAAGGTAGGTGATGCGGGCATCCAAAATCTCAAGCCCTGCCTGACTTACCTTGCTTTGGATTTCGTCCTTGATACGGGCAGCAACGATTTCGCTCGAGCCACGCAAACTGCCGTCATCAGCGATGCCGTCACCGGTAGTGTCTACGTTGGGGGCTACGTCATAGGGATAGATGCGCACGATGTTGCGCAGCGAGCTGTCGCATTGCAGCGAAAGGAATGCTTTGTAGTTGTCAACGTCAAATACGGCTTTTGCGGTGTCCACGATGCGCCATGTTACAGCAATGCTGATCTCGACCGGATTGCCCAGACAGTCGTTGATTTTTTGGCGGTTGTTGTTCAAGGTCATCACTTTCAAGGAAAGCTTTTTACTTACCATTTCGATTTGAATGTCATTTTTGGATGGGTTTTGTGCCAGTTCGGTCACGTCACCGCTTTGATTTAAACGTGTCCTTGCGGCGGGGTTGACACCGACACAGAACGGGTTGACAAAGTAAAAACCCTCGCCTTTCAGTGTACCAATGTATTCGCCGAATAAGGTCAGCACCAGTGCCTCCTGCGGTTGAAGAACCTTTAGCCCTGTAAAAGGAATCCAACCCACAACGACCCATATGATGCCAAACACCAGTGCAATAACGTTCAGCACATTTGCGCCGTTGAATTCAAGCGAGCAGGCTGCCCACACAATGGCGGCAATGCCTGCCAGGTACAGCAAAATAATAATGATAAGGGCAGGCAGACCATTCTTTTTGTTGTTCAGAATTTTTTCTTTCATAAATTTCCCTCCTCAATAGGGTTGTTTTGATATTAAAATAATATCATATAGATATTAAAGTGTCAAGGGGAGAGAAGCATGGTTTCGGCGATGGGCTGCATAATGCGCCCCACAGTGGTGAATACTACCAGAAAATCAAAATGCTGTAAAACAGCAGGGGGGATTTGCATGAAAGCAACAGGAATCGTGCGTAGGATCGATGAATTGGGCAGGGTAGTCATCCCCAAAGAGATTCGTCGAACACAACATATCCGAGAGGGAGATCCGCTCGAAATTTTTATCAATGCCGACGGTGACGTTATTTTTAAAAAATATTCTCCGCTGGGCGAATGGATGACCGCAGTACAACACGCAGCACAGGCGCTATCTAAAAGCGTGGGGCAGGGAATCCTCATTTGTGACCGTGAACAGACATTGGCGTGTGAGGGTGTCGGTGCCAAAGAGATGCAGGACAGGCGTATTTCCAAGGCACTGATGCGCTGTATGGAGGAACGAAAAAGCGGAATGCTGGATGACGAAACCCTGTATGCTTGCGAGGGTTGCAGCCAGCCTGTCGCAGCCATTGCCCCCATTTTGGTGCATGGAGATCTTTTGGGGGCAGTACTGGTGTTGCAAACGCAATCACCTACCCAGCAACAGGAGAGCTTGTTGGCACAAATTACCTTGACCGCAAATTTTCTTGCCAAAAGTATGGAATAAAACCAAAAGTCCGAAGCTTGTACCATCAAACTGCCACAAAATCATTGTGCAGTTCGAGAGTGCAAGCATTCGGACTTTTTGCGTGACACATAGAAAAACAGCCACCCAAATTTGAGTGGCTGTCTGGCGGAGAAGGAGGGATTTGAACCCTCGCGCCGGTTACCCGACCTACGCCCTTAGCAGGGGCGCCTCTTCGACCTCTTGAGTACTTCTCCAGAGCAAAGTATATGCGTAGCTATTCAATTTTCATGTAGATAAGGTGTTTGGCGGAGAGGGTGGGATTCGAACCCACGGCCCTGACGGGTCACCGGTTTTCAAGACCGGCTCCTTAAACCACTCGGACACCTCTCCTCATGGCTTTTCAGAAGTTACTGAATAACGCAAGACAAATAATATCATACAAAGCATTAAAAGTCAACACCTTTTTTAAAAAAAGTTTGATATTTTTTAAAAAACATACAAAAATAACGGCAAAACGTAATTTGGTCGATATTATTTTTTTCTTGCAGGGGTGATGAGTTTGCGGTAAAATAAAAGAAAGCCACCCATTGCAGGAGGGTATCAAACAATAAGGAGAGCCTTTATGAAAGCTACTGTGGTCATTCCCAATCTGAATGGTGCAGGTTGGTTGAAGGACAGCATTGAATCCATTTATGCACAGACGATGCAGGATTTTGAACTGATCGTGATCGACAACGCATCTACCGACGAAAGCAAAGCGATTGCACAAAGCTATGTAGGGCGTAGCAACTATACCTTGATCGAAAATGAAACGAATACAGGGTTTTCTTATGCCGTCAATCAAGGTATCCGTATCGCAAAAGGGGAATATGTTGCCCTGTTTAACAACGATGCCTTTGCCGAACCCGATTGGCTGGAGCAACTCATCGCCACAGCCGAGCAGGATAAGCGTATTTTTGCGGTGTCCAGTTTGATGATCCGTCATTTCGAGCGGGAACTTGCCGATGATGCCGGCGACTATGTGACACTGCTGGGTTTTGCCTGCAAGCGAGGCGACGGCATGAAAGCCAGCCGCTATACAAAGCCTTGTCGGGTCTTTTCGGCTTGTGGCGGTGCAGCGTTGTATCGAAAGTCGATTTTGGACGAGATCGGCTTGTTCGACGAAACGTTTTTTGCCTACTATGAAGATGTAGACATCAGTTGGCGAGCAAATAGCTTGGGCTATCGCAATGTGTATTGTCCCACCGCAAAGTGTTATCATATTTGCGGTGCGACCACGGGGGCAGTGCGGTACAATCCGTTCAAAAGTATTCAAAGCGGAAGAAACAGCATCCTGTTGCCGTATAAAAATATGCCGTTGCTCATGCTGCTGTTGAATCTTCCGTTTTTGGTGTTGGGATATTTGGTAAAGACGGCGATGTTTCGTTTTCGTGGCTTTGGCGATGCGTATAGGCAGGGATTCAAAGAGGCACTGAAGACCATCGGAAAAATACAAAAGCCACGTTTTCGGCTGAAAAATATCCCCAACTACATTCTAGTACAGCTTTGGCTGGTTTGGGGGCTGGGGCAATACATCGTTTATCGCCTGCAAAGGGCTTTGAAAATTCAATAAAGGAGCGAGAATCAATGACAAGCAATCGACCTGTGGCATTCGTGCGTGAAAAAATGATCGAGCGCACGATGAAAATGCTGGAAAAAAACAATATGACCGCCTATTATGCGCCTACGGTTGCCGATGCACAGGCACTTGTAAAACAGCTTGTTCCAAAAGGGGCAAGTGTTGCCTGCGGTGGCAGTATGTCGTTGGAAGAAGCGGGCATCATGGAGATTTTACGCAGCGGTGACTACACCTTTTTCGACCGTCAAGGCGTGACCGGTGACGCCGTAGGCGATGTGCTGCGCAAGGCATTTTTTGCTGATTGCTATCTTACCAGCTGCAACGCTGTCACCGAGCAAGGTGAGCTATTTAACGTAGACGGAAATGCCAACCGTGTGGCTGCGATGTGTTTTGGACCCGAAAGTGTCATCTGTGTGGTAGGGTATAACAAGATCGTACCCGATTTGCAGGCAGCGCAAGAGCGATTGGAAACCATTGCAGCACCGGCAAATGCGGTTCGTTTGGAGCGCAAGACCCCTTGCACCACGACCGGTCGCTGTGAAAATTGCCACAGCCCCGAGCGTATCTGCTGCACGACGGTGGTACACCGTCAGCAGCGTGTTGCCGGTAGGATCAAAGTGATTTTGGTCGGCGAAGAACTGGGCTACTAAACTAAACCTATCCCTAACAAGCCGAGAACCCCTTCTGCACATAGGGCAGAGGGGGTTCTCGGTTTATTGGCTTTACAGGTCGTCAGCATCTTGCTGGGGCATTTCATGCGGATTTTTCGGCAGACCGGTGTAACTTCCGTCGGGGTCAGCTTTGCTGGGGCGAGGGGTTGCGCAGCTTTCCACGACCTCGTTATACAAATGCTTGGGGGGAAGATGGCGGTCATTCTGGTTGGTTCCGTTTGACAACATTTCGCTTCAACTCCTTTCGCATACAGTATGCCCAGTGTGGGAATACTGTATACAATCAAGGGGAAAGGAGCAGATAAAATGAGCCGTGTGCGGGCATTTTGGTTAAGTTTTTTGTTGAGTGCAGGCATTGTTATCCCGTTGTTGGGGTGTGTGGTACTCATGCAAGGAAAACGCATGAAAGAACAACAGGAGCAGCAGGTGGAAGCCGGAACTGCGGTACAGGGGGTGCCGATTGCATTGGCAACACCCGACGACCACATTGCGTGTCTGGCGGTAGTGGAAACCGAGCAGGAACCCATCTTTCTGCTGATAGGGCTGGATGCGGTGCAGGATAGGGTGGCAGTTCTGGGTTTTCCGTCACAAACGGTCATTCTTTCACCACAGGGAAGTAGTACACTGGGCGAAGAATGTGTACAGGCAGGGCCTGGCAGAGCGGCGCAGCTTTTGAGCGATACTTTGCAGTTGGAGATCCCGTATTACCTGCTGGTAGATGCGAATACACTTGCTTCGGCAGCTACCGATTGGCAAGCGGTCACAGTGAATTTGTCGGGATATAACATTGACGGAGTCAGTGCGCAGGTAGGAAAAGCACCGGTATGTATGTTAGTGGCAGAACAGGCGGTGTCGCTACTGGATGAATGGAAGCTGCAAAATGCGGCACGTTCCGACATGATGGCAAATATGATGGGCGAATTTTTGCTTTCGGCAATTTTAAATCAGCCGACCGCTGTGGCGGATGCTCTGCGGGATTGCAGCAGTAAAATGCTCACCACACTTACTTCGCAGGAGTTTTTGAAAATCGACCGCATCTGTGGGCTAATGAACAAGACCGAGCCGGAATTTTTACCGCAGCGGCTTGCAGGCAGCATGAACGGAACAAGGTTTGAACTGAACGAGGAGTCGGTGGCATTGGTACAGGAACTGTTTGAAAAATATAAACAGGCGGATACGGACGAAGCAGAAATGACAACGCAAAGCGGACAGGAATAGCGTTAAAAAAGCAGGGAGTGAGAAAGCTTCTCACTCCCTGCTTTTATGTTCAAAAATACTAGATTGATTGACAAGGCAATGTATTTGTGTTACTTTGGAAAAAAGAATATAGAAAGAGGTGAGCAGAATGAAAAAATTGTGGGGTCTGCTTGCAATCATATGGGCAGTGACAGCGGCGATCAGCTGGTGGCAGGGACAAGTAGGTTCTGCAATCGTGCGTCTGCTTGCTTGTGTGATGTTTGCGATTTTTTGGATTTTACAGGCAAAATGCGATACAATGGGCGAAAAAGGCGAAAAAATAATGAAAGTGGCAAAAGTATGTATGCTTGTAGTGGTGCTTGTTGCCTTAGTTGTCATCTTTTTTGAATTGCATTTGTTTGAGTAAAAAGGGGGATTGATATGAACAAGCTAGATTGGAAGACACTTGCGATTTCGTTACTGGTTTTGTTTGTGGTATCCTTACTGCCGGCTTGTTTTGTGGAGCAAACACAGTTGCAGCTTGGATTTCCGGCGGTGTTTTATCGGGTGTTCACAGGCGAAACATCTGCTTACAGTGCGCATTTTAACCCGCTGGCATTTTTGTTCGATGTGGCGGTGGTGTATGCTGTCGTTTACGGTGTGAAAAGATTGCATCAGTCGATTTTGAAAAAATGAAAAAAGCACCTGCATTCCTGTTCAAATGGAATGCAGGTGCTTTTGGTTTGGTGGGCCATTCAGGACTTGAACCCGAGACCAATCGGTTATGAGCCGACAGCTCTGACCAGCTGAGCTAATGGCCCCTATCTGCTAAATGCACAGATTATTATAGCATATTCTTACGAAAAAGAAAAGCCCCTTTTCGTAAGAATATGCTTTTTTGCTTGCGCATCAAACGGTGGTCGTCAGCTTCGGGGGCTGTGTAAAGGAATGCTGTACAGGTGGCTGTGAAGCGTTTTGCAGCCGGTCTTTCGCAACGGCGAGCATCAACTTGATGCGGTTTTCCTGATTGACACGGGTCGCACTGGGGTCGTAGTCGATGGGGGTGATGTTGGCATTGGGGTAAACGGCACGTAATTTGTTGATCATGCCTTTGCCCGAGATGTGGTTGGGCAAACAGCCAAACGGCTGGGTACATACGATGTTCTCGAAGCCGGTCACGATCAGTTCTGCCATTTCTGCGGTCAACAGCCAGCCCTCACCCATTTTGTTTCCGTAGCTGATCAAGCCATCGGCAAGCTTTTTCATCTCAAGGAACGGAGTAGGTGCATGAAGACCGTGCTTTCGAATGCTTTCGCCCATCAGTTGCTCACGGGCGTCCAGATAATCCAGTGCAAAATCGGCAGCCCATGCGCCCAGTGCATTTCCGCCGTACAAACGGATGGTTTCGCTCATGTTGGCGATACAGTATTGCACGAATCCCATCAGACCCGGCAGGTTTACTTCGCACCCCTCTGAGGCAAGGAATTCTTCCAGATGGTTGTTGCCGAGAGGGGAGTATTTTACGTAGATCTCGCCCACGACGCCGACTTTCGGCTTGGGTACGACCGTTTTGGGAATCGCTGCAAAATCGGCTGCAATGGCATCGAATCGTTTTTTCATCTGGCTTTTTGCCATGCCTTTTCCGGCACGAAAATCTTGGCAGATGGTTTGTATCCAACGTTGTGCCGTTGCTTCGGCATCGCCTTTGTTATTTTCGTAAGGGGATACCTGATTGCGCAGACACATGAGCATATCGCCGTACAGTACGGCAGAAAGGACTTTTTTCGCCAGAGGAATGGTAAGCGAAAACCCGCTGTCCTTTTCCAAACCGCTGAAGTTCAGGCTGGCGACCGGAATATTTTCGAATCCTGCTTTGTACAGTGCTTTGCGCAGCAGATGGATATAGTTGGAGGCACGGCAGCCACCACCTGTTTGGGTGATGAGCAAAGCGGTGTGCTCGAGGTCGTAGCGACCGCTTTTCAGGGCGGTGATGAACTGTCCAATGACCAACAAAGCGGGGTAGCAGGTGTCGTTATGGACGTATTTCAGCCCCTCTTGCGCAATTTGGGGCCCATCGTCCTGTAAGATTTCGGCTTGATAGCCCTCGCTTTGTAAAATATCCTGCAAAATGGCAAAATGCAAAGGTGCCATATTGGGAATTAAAATCTTATGGGTGGAGCGCATTTCCTTCGTAAATTTTGGGGGAACATAGTGGGCATCGATCACAGAGAATTGCCCTCCTTTCTTGCTTCGATCGCTGCAAACAGGCTGCGCAATCGGATAGTGACTGCACCAAGGTTGGTGATCTCGTCGATTTTGATTTGGGTGTACAGCTTACCGCCGTTTTGCAGGATGTCTTTGGTTTCGTCGGTGGTGATGGAATCCACACCACAGCCAAAGCTTACCAGCTGCACCAGTTCCATATCAGGTTGGCTGCATACGTATTTTGCCGCTGCATACAGACGTGCATGGTAAGTCCATTGATTCAGCACACGGGTGGGGAATTTTTCCATCAGCCAGCTCACACTGTCTTCGGTCACGACCGCAGCACCACAGCTGCAAATCAAGCGGTCGATTCCGTGGTTGATTTCGGGGTCGATGTGATAGGGGCGACCGGCAAGTACGATGATGGGCAATCCATTTGCACGTGCGTGTTCAACGATACGTGCGCCCTCGGCACGAACGGCTGCCATATGATGCTCATACTCGCTGTAAGCGGCACCACACGCCTGCTGCACCTCTTTGGCGGTGATGTCGGGGAAATACTTCGCCAGGATTTTGGGCATTTTTTTCTCAAAATCTTTGCGGCGGTGAATGCCCAGATAATCGTAGATGAAGGTGGTGTTATAAAGTTCACGGCAGTTGGCAGCGATCACTTCGGGATAGTACGCCACCACAGGGCAGTTGTAATGGTTTTCGCCCAGACCCTCATCCAGATTGTAGGTCAGGCAAGGATAGAAGATGGTATCGACACCCATATCGACCAATGCACGGATGTGTCCATGCACCAGTTTTGCCGGAAAACAAACGGTGTCGCTGGGGATGGTCGCCTGACCGGTAAGGTAAAGCTGTCGGTTGGAGATAGGACTGGTGATGACCTCAAAACCCAAACTGGTGAAAAATGCGTGCCAGAACGGCAGCAGTTCGAACATATTCAGCGCAAGAGGAATCCCGATCTTTCCACGAGTGCCTGCGACCGGCTGATAGCTTTGCAAAAGATTCAGCTTGTAGGCGTACAGATCACGCTTGGTGTCGGATTCACTGTGGGTCACAGGCTTTTCGCAACGGTTTCCGCTGATGTAGCGTTTGCCGCCTGCAAAGCGGTTGACGGTAAGCTGGCAATGGTTGGTGCAACCCTTACAGGTGACATTCTGCACCTCGTGGCTAAAGGTTTCCAACCCGTGTTGGCTGATGACCTTGCTTCGGCTGCCGGGCAAAGAGTGTGCTTTGCCGTACAGTGCAGCACCAAACGCACCCATCAGACCGGCGATGTCGGGACGAATGACTTCGACTCCCATTTCCTGCTCGAAAGCACGTAAAACGGCTTCGTTCATGAAAGTACCGCCCTGTACCACGATGTTGCGCCCCAGTTCTTCGGGGCGAGAGGCACGGATGACCTTATAGAGCGCATTTTTCACGACGCTGATAGAAAGACCGGCGGAAATATTCTCGATGCTTGCGCCATCTTTCTGCGCCTGTTTTACGCTGGAATTCATAAACACGGTGCATCGGCTGCCCAGATCGACCGGGTTTTTGGCGAACAGGGCGAGGCGAGAAAATTCGGGGACCGAATACCCAAGTGCTTGTGCAAAGGTCTGCAAAAAGCTGCCACAGCCCGAAGAACAGGCTTCGTTCAGGAAAATGTCGCTGATCGAGCCATCTTCGATTTTAAAGCACTTCATATCCTGTCCGCCGATGTCGATAACGAAATCGACGTTGGGCATGAAATGCTGCGCAGCGGTAAAGTGTGCCACCGTTTCGACGATGCCGAAATCAGCTTCGAACGCACTTTTGATGAGTGCTTCGCCGTAGCCGGTGGTGGTAACACTGGTGATGGACAGGCTGGGATGACGGCGATAAAGCTCGGTCAAAAGTTCCTTGATGAGCGGAATGGGGTTGCCCGAGTTGGGTTGGTAGTTGGTGAAAAGCAGGTTATCGTTTTGGTCGATAACGACCATCTTCACGGTGGTGCTGCCAGCGTCAATGCCGATATGTACCGACCCTACATCTTCGCCGAATGCAATGCGGGGAACGGTCGCTTTCATATGGCGAGCATGGAACTGCTCGTATTCCTCCATCGAGGAGAACAAAGGCGGCTGGCTTGCATAGCTGCCCAGTGCGCCGTCCTGCTCCATGGCTTTTGCAACAGTGGCAAGCTCCATTTCGGTGTCGGCATACAAAGCGGTGCCGAGTGCAACGAAATACAGGCTGTTCTCGGGGCAAGTTCCGGTCAGCTGTAACGCTTGGTCAAATGCTTTGCGCAACTGGCTGAAAAAGGTCAAAGGTCCACCCAAATACAGCACGTTGCCCTCAATGGGGCGTCCCTGTGCCAATCCTGCAATGGTCTGGTTGACCACTGCATGGAGGATACTGGCAGCGATGTCGGGGATCTTTGCACCCTGATTCAACAGCGGTTGTACGTCTGTTTTAGCGAATACACCGCAGCGGCTGGCGATGGTGTAAATTTTTTCTGCTTTGGCAGCCTCTTGGTCGAGTTGTTCGGGAGAAAGCCCCAACAGAGTTGCCATCTGGTCGATAAAAGCACCCGTACCGCCGGCACAGCTGCCGTTCATGCGCACTTCTGTGCCGTTTTTCAAAAACAGGATTTTGGCATCCTCACCGCCCAGTTCGATGATAGCGTCGGTGTCGGGGGCAAAAGTTTGTGCAGCGATGCGGGTGGCAAATACTTCTTGCACAAACGATACACCGCAGTTTTTGGCAAAACCCATCGCTGCCGAGCCGGAAATGGCAAGGTGTGCATGGGTGCACTTTAGCTGAGATTGCAGCTTGGTCAGCAGCTCCGAAGCCTTTTGTGCGATGTGGCTGTTATGACGTTCGTAGCTGGAAAAAATAAGGTTGTTCTGGTCATCCAGAACAGCACATTTAATGGTTGTTGAACCGATGTCGAGACCGATCCGCATATGAAAACCTCCGAAAGAAACTGCTGTGCCATGCAACAAAGCAGCTCCTACATATTTATATATAATTTTTGAATATTCACTTTATATTTTACTTGCGACAGCCAAAAAAGCAAGTGAAAAATTGCAAAAAAAGGCTCGCTTTTTGTAAAAATGACGTAGATTCATTTGATTTTTTGAGCAAGATTTTCGTTGCTTTTTGGGGCAGAAAAAGTGGTTTCTTTGTAATGTGTACAGGTGTTTTATATATAAAAGCAACTTTTTCTCCAACCAAAAACCGCCTTCTTCTGTGGAAGAAGGCGGTAAACAAAGAAAAGCATCAGTGAGTGTAGCAGATGGCATTGCGCACGGTTTGTGCGGTTTCCTCCCCTTGCAGCATCGCCAACAGACGAAGCCCAAACGGAATGGCTGCACCCAATCCCCGACCGGTCAGCAAGTTGCCGTCCTGTACGAACTCGGTCTGAAGAACGGTCGCTCCGGTCAGTGCATCTTCAAAGCTGGGGTAAGAGGTCGCCTGTTTGCCCTGCAACAGCCTCATTTTGCCAAAGATACTGGGGGCAGCGCAGATGGCAGACAAAATTTTTCCTTCTGTGTGGTACTGGGAAACGATGCTGCGTACCGTTTCGCTTTCGAATAGATTGGTGGTTCCGGGCAGACCTCCGGGCAGGAACAAAGCGTCGTAATCGGCAGAATGCAGGCGGTCGATCGGAAGATCGGCTTTTACCGAAATCTGATGCGAACCGGTCACCATTTCACCGCCGGCGACCGAAACCATCGAAACTTCTACACCGCCACGGCGCAGGATGTCCACAACGATCAGTGCTTCGCATTCTTCAAAACCTTCGGCGAGAAAAACACATACTTTTTTCATAAAAATCCATCCTTTCGGTTTTGCTTTGGGTATCTACCCACAAAAAAACGCATATCCTTTTGACAAAGGGGGTCGTGCCATGCTTGCAGCAATTTTGGTTGCCGCATTTCTTGCGGCAGGAATGATGTACATCTGTATTTTGGCGAATGCCGACAGGGAAGATAAATAAATCAGCTACGAAAAAGCAATCGACCTTGCACACAATGCGAAAGATCGACTGCTTTTGGGGGTCGTTTTATAAGCTGCGGATATATTCGGCGGCAGCAAGCGCAGCCACTGCACCATCGGCAGCAGCGGTGACCAGCTGGCGTACGGTTTTGGTACGTCCGTCACCGGCTGCAAAAACACCGGCAAGATTGGTGCGACAGTCCTCGCCTGCTACGATATAGCCGTGGCTGTCGGTCTGCACCAGATCGGCAAAAGCGGAATTTTGCGGCACTTGCCCGATCGCAACGAACAGCCCGTCCAGTGCAAGCAGACGGGTCTGCTTGGTGGGCAGATGTTCTACCACAACGCCGGTCAATGCGGTGTCACCTTGCAGTTCCACAATGGTGCTGTCCAGAATGAACTCGACATTTTCCAGCTTTTTCAACCGCTCTACTTGCGCTGCCTCGCCACGGAACTCGCTGCGACGATGGATGAGATACACCTTTGCGCACAGTTTCGAAAGAACTTCGGCGTCCTCCAATGCGGTGTTTCCGCCACCCATAACAGCAACAATTTTTCCCTGAAAGAAAGAGCCGTCGCAGGTAGCACAATAAGATATGCCTCGACCGGTCAGTTTTTCCTCGCCGGCAAGACCCAGCTGACGGTTCTTTGCGCCTGTGGCAAGAATCAGCGTTTTTGCTTCATAACTTGCCATATCGGTGGTCAACACTTTTTTGTCGGGGGCGTTGGTGAGCGCTGTTACGGTTTCAAATGCAAAGGAAACTCCCAGCTGCTCTGCCTGTGCGTATAGGTTATTGGCAAAATCTGCACCCGAGATCATGCCGATGCCGGGGTAGTTTTCAACGGTGGGAGAAACGATGATCTGCCCGCCGTACATCGCCCCCTCAAATACCAACACCGAAAGACCGGCACGGGCGGCATAAATGGCAGCAGATAGACCGGCGGTGCCGGCACCAATAATAGCGAGGTCATACAGCATGGGGAAACACACTCCTTATTTCAGCAGGTTCAGCAGAGCAGCCTTGGGCTTTACGCCTACCGAAGTAGCTGCGATCTCGCCGTTTTTGAAGATCAGAACGGTGGGGATGGTCATAATGCCGTATTTGGCAGCCAGTTCGGGCTGCTCGTCTACGTTGATCTTGCCCACTTTTGCACCGGTCACTTCCTGTGCGATCTCGTCTACGATGGGGCCAAGCATACGGCAGGGACCGCACCACGATGCCCAGAAGTCGACCAATACGGGAACGTCGCTTCTCAAAACTTCTTTTTCAAAATTTTCTTTGGTAAAAGTAAGTGCCATGATTCATATCTCCTTTCAAATCCTGCATATCTTGCAGAGGGAAGGTTGTTATTCGATGTGCTTATTATATGCTACTCTGCGCAGAAAATCCGTTGTTTTTGCAACGGGGATCAAATTATTTCTCTTTTTCACAGCCACAAGTGTCGGGAAACAGGTGAAAACGGTTCAAATGATAGTCCAGCAATCCTTGTGCTTTCATGTTGGAAAGTTCTTTGGACAACGCACTGCGGTCTACACTGAGATAGTCGGCAAGCTCCTGACGGCTGAAAGGAACGGTAAATTCACAGGTCTGGGACAGCCTTGCTTCGGCAGACAGATATGCCAACAGCTTTTCCCGCAGGGTGCGACGAGATAGAAAGGAAACTTTGCGTGACAGGTTAAGTGCTCGCTGCGAGGTGATCTGCAACAAATTTTCCATCAGTTGGCGGTGATACGGCCCTACGCAACCGCTGCGCCCCAGCAGACGATGTTGGTCGATGAGAAGGATCTCGGATGGCTTTACAGCTACCGCACTGGAAGTAATGAGCGAGCAATCGGTGCAAGCATATACCTCGCCAAAAATGTCGGAGGGCAAAAAGCGATTGTGGATACTGCGATTGCCCAGAATATCCTCCTCCCACAGCTGCACCTCGCCCGAAAGAACCAGAGCTACCTGTGTCACGGTCTGCCCTGCCCAAAAAATCACCTGATTTTTTTGGAACGATTGCTGACGTACCTGCAAGCAATCCAGCAGGGGGGAAAGTTCGTTTTCGGGGATATTGCGAAACAACATACTCTGTTGAATGACGGAAAAGTATTTTTCCATGTTGAAATTACTCCTTGTATATGATTTCAAAGAAAATTCTATTTTATTCAGAATACTATACCGCTTGGAAAAAAACAAGGTTGTTACACAAACCAACAAAAAATTTACAAAAAAACGGAAAAAAACAGGAGAGGGTATACAAAAGCATTGAGCGAACTGACAGGATTTGATATAATAAAACAAAACGCAAACAAAATAAAAAACATAAGAATAGGAAAACATAAGAGAGGACTGAGTGAGGCTATGTTTAACGAAAACAAGGGGTTTGATTTGGTGACGTTTGGAGAGATCATGCTGCGGCTTTCTCCGCCGACCAGTGAGCGTTTGGTGCGGGGCGATCTGTTCGAAAAGCGTGCCGGCGGTGCAGAACTGAACGTGGCAAGCGGCGTTGCCTTGTTGGGTCTGCGTACCGGCATCATCTCCAAACTGCCCGATAACGAAATGGGTACATACATCAAAAACAGGATCCGTTTTGTGGGGGTATCCGACGACTTTTTGATCTACGATTCTTCCCACGACGCCCGTTTGGGTATCTACTACTACGAAAACGGTGCAGCACCCCGCAAGCCGGGGATTGTCTACGACCGTGCGAATTCCTCTATCAATAACATCCGAATGGAGGAGATCCCCGAAGAAGTTTATACCCAAACACGGATGTTCCACACCAGTGGCATCACGCTGGCACTGTCCCAAGCAACACGGGAAGCTGCGATCGAGATGATCAAGCGGTTCAAAAAAGGCGGTGCGAAAATTTCGTTCGACGTCAACTATCGTGCGAATCTGTGGGACGAGGAAACTGCCCGTAAAACCATCGAGAAAATCTTGCCTTATGTAGATGTTTTGTTTGTTTCGGAAGAAAGCAGCCGTCGGATGTTCCAGAAAACCGGCGAAATGAAAGATATTATGAAAAGCTACTGCGACGAGTTTGGCGTAAAAATTGTAGCAACCACCCAGCGAACCGTCATCAGCCCCAAAAAGCACGATTTTACCTCGGTGATTTACTCGTCGGTGACACACGGTTATTACACCGAAGAACCCTACCGTGATATTGATGTGGTCGACCGTATCGGCAGCGGTGATGCATATGTGGGCGGTGTACTGTTTGGATTGCTGAACTACAATGACCCCATGAAGGCACTGCAATTCGGCAATGCGACCAGCGCAGTGAAAAACACCATTCCCGGCGACCTGCCATCCTCCGATTTTAAAGAAATCAGCCGTATCATAAAGGCACACAATGCGGTCGGCCCACAGAGCGAAATGGATCGCTGAGTGATTTTAGAAAAAAGTTTTGTTTATGGGAAATGCCCCCTCTGCAGCGACAGAGGGGGCATTTGTAGTTTTATTTTGCGTACTCTACGGCACGGCTCTCACGAATCACGTTTACCTTGATTTGACCGGGATAATTCAATTCTTCCTCGATCTTGCGGGTGATGGAATGTGCCAACAAAATCAGCTGGTCGTCGTTTACGACATCGGGTTTTACCATGATGCGAACTTCACGTCCTGCCTGTACAGCAAAAGCACTCTCAACGCCTTCAAAGCTGCAACTGATTTCTTCCAGATTCTCCAGACGCTTGATGTAGCTTTCCAGATTTTCACGACGTGCGCCGGGACGTGCAGCACTGATGGCATCGGCAGCCATGATGATGAAAGCAAGCGGAGTTTTCGGCTCTACATCACCGTGGTGTGCTTCGATCGCATGGATGATGGCAGGATTTTCCTTGTACTTCTTAGCAATGTCCACGCCAATCTGTACATGGCTGCCCTCGATCTCGTGGTTCAGCGACTTACCGATGTCATGCAGCAAACCGGCACGACGTGCCTGCTGTACGTTTACGCCCAGTTCGGCAGCCATGATGCCCGAAAGATAGGCAACTTCCAGCGAATGGTTCAAAACGTTCTGACCGTAACTGGTACGGAACCGCAGACGTCCCAACAGCTTTACAACGTCGGGATGGATACCGTGAATGCCCACATCCATCACAGCGTGTTCGCCCTCACGTTTCATGGTCAGCTCCAGTTCACGGCGACATTTGTCTACCGTTTCTTCGATGCGGGCAGGGTGGATACGTCCGTCGGTGATCAAACGCTCCAACGCCATGCGGGCGACCTCACGGCGCACCTGATCGAAGCTGGACAAGGTGATGGCTTCGGGGGTGTCGTCGATGATAAGTTCTACGCCGGTTGCATTTTCCAACGCACGGATGTTGCGTCCCTCACGACCGATGATACGACCTTTCATCTCGTCGTTGGGCAGCGGCACTACGGTAACGGTCGCTTCGCTCGAGTGGTCGGCAGCACAGCGAGCCAGTGCCTGACTGATGAGTTCACGTGCCATCTGCTCGGCTTCGTCTTTGGTCTGCGCTTCGAATGCAGCCATACGCATCGCTTTCTCATGCACCAACTGCTCGTCTACACGGCTGAGAAGAAGATGCTTTGCATCCTCCTGCGACAATGCTGCGATCGCTTCCAGTTTTTCCAGTTGGCGGGCTTTCATCTGGTCCAGTTCGCCAAGACGAGCTTCTACCAGTTCGCTGCGCTTTTTCAGGTCGTTCTCTTTTTGCTCGATATTCTGCGAGCGACGCTCCATCGTTTCTTCTTTTTGGTCGAGTCTGCGCTCTTGACGGCTCAGCTCGTTGCGACGCTCTTTGATCTCTTTATCAGCCTCGGCTTTCAGACGAAAAGCTTCGTCTTTCGCCTCCATCAGGCTTTCTTTTCGCTTTTGTTCGGCGGTTTTGATTGCCTCGTTTACAATGCGCTTTGCTTCATCTTCTGCACTGCCAATTTTTTGCTCGGCAGTTTTACGGCGATGAGTTTCGCCCGCAAAAAATCCGGCAATACAGCAAAGAACACCCACAACAAGAACAATCAATGCAACAAATACAGGGGGCATCGTTGTTCACTCCTTCAATTTCGTAAATTTTCAAACTTTCGATAAACATTCATACTACTTAAAACAAACCATAAAAAAAGCAGGCTCAACGCCCTTTTGGTGTATCTTTCATGTATAAATCATTTATTCTACACTTTATTTTAAAGCACAGAAAACACAATGTCAAGAAATTGTTGTTTTTAAACAAAAACATCCCCCGAAAAACCGGTTGACTTTGACCGAAGCAACGTGTATTATTATAGTGACACCATAAAAATGGTGGAAAACTTCATCCTGCAAACGCATTGACGTGGACAACAGCAATGCTGACCTGTGCAAAAGAGAACGCCGCCGAAAAACCGTGGGTTTGGGTGCTGCAAGCGGCTGTGTGCAAGGGCATCGCTTACCGCCACCGAGCAGCAGGGGCGAACCCCTGTCGGGCGTACCGAGCCGTTATCATCGGTGAGAGAGGTACAGCCGTTTTGGCTGTGCAATTCGGGTGGAACCGTGGAGCTTACCGCTTCATCCCGCATGGATTTTGTGTGTGGGATGAGGCGTTTTTTATTTTTTGTGATAGAACAGAAGGAGGAAATGCAAGATGATTCGTGTAGACCTGAAAGGCAACGTAAAAGAGTTCGAAGCAGGCATCAGTGCTGCCGAAGTGGCAAAAAGCATTGGCATGGGACTGTACAAATCGGCGTGTGCCGCAAAAGTGAATGGGCAAGTGTGCGATCTGCGTACCCAGCTGAACGGGGATTGCAGTTTGGAGATTTTGACCTTTGCCGATAAAGAGGGCAAAGAGGCATTTTGGCACACCGCAGCCCATGTGATGGCACAAGCGATCCAGCACCTGTACCCCGAGGCACACTTCGGTATCGGCCCTGCATTGGAAAACGGCTGGTACTATGACGTTGGCGGAGTAAAGCCCTTTACCCCCGACCAGTTTGCTGCGATCGAGGCAGAGATGAAGAAAATCGCAAAGGAAGACCTGCCTTTGGAGCGCAAGGTCATCACTTTGGAAGAAGGCAGAGAGATCTTTGCACAGCAGCCTTATAAGTTAGAACTGCTCGAGGAGTATGCCGAAAAGGGAATGGAAGTTACTGTTTATGTACAGGGCGACTTTGCCGACCTGTGTGCAGGGCCTCACCTGATGAGTACCGCAGCGGTGAAAGCAGTACGCCTGTTGCAGGCGACCAGTGCATACTGGCGTGGTGATTCCAGCCGTGACAGCCTGTGCCGTGTATACGGTATTGCATTCCCAAAAGCAAGCGAGTTGGACGAGTATATCCAGCAGCAGGAAGAAGCCCGCAAACGTGACCACAACAAGATCGGACGTGAACTGGAATACTTCACCACCGTGGAGAGCATCGGTCAGGGTCTGCCCATTTTGCTGCCCAATGGTGCCCGCACCATCCAGTTGATGCAGCGTTGGGTAGAAGATACCGAGCAAAAACGTGGTTATCAGCTGACCAAAACCCCCTACATGGCAAAACGTGACCTCTACCGCATCAGTGGCCACTGGGATCACTACCGTGACGGTATGTTCGTTTTGGGCGATGCAGACGACGAAACCAAAGAATGCTTTGCACTGCGTCCCATGACCTGCCCCTTCCAGTATCAGGTATTCCTCAACCGTAAACGTTCTTACCGTGACCTGCCCATGCGTTTGGGTGAAACTTCCACCCTGTTCCGCAACGAGGATTCCGGCGAGATGCATGGATTGATCCGTGTGCGTCAGTTCACCATCAGCGAGGGTCACCTCATCATCCGCCCCGAACAGTTGGAAGAAGAATTTGCAGGCTGCTTGGAACTGGCAAAAGAAATGCTGGAAACCTTGGGTCTGGCAGACGATGTAAGCTACCGCTTCAGCCAGTGGGACCCCAATCGTACCGATAAATACGAGGGTACTGCGGAGCAGTGGGAAGAAGCACAGGGTCTGATGAAAAAGATTTTGGATGATTTGGGATTGGAATATGCGGTTGGTGTAGATGAGGCTGCATTCTATGGTCCCAAACTGGACATCCAGATCCGCAACGTGTTTGGAAAAGAGGATACCCTTATCACCATCCAGATCGATATGCTGCTGGCAGAGAAATTTGGAATGCACTACACCGACGTAGACGGCAGAGAGCGCACTCCTTATATCATCCACCGTACTTCCATCGGTTGCTACGAGCGCACTTTGGCTTTGCTGTTGGAGAAGTACGCAGGCGCAATGCCGGTTTGGCTGATGCCCACACAGGCAATGGTTATCCCCATCAGCGAAAAGCACCACGACTATGCTGAAAAGGTACACAAGGCACTGGAAGCTGCCGGTGTGCGTGTCGAAACTGACTACCGTGCAGAGAAGATGGGCTACAAGATTCGTGAGGCACAGCTGAAGAAGATCCCCTATATGCTGGTGGTAGGCGATAAAGAGGCAGAGGACGGCACAGTTGCTGTACGTGCCCGCAAAGAAGAAAAGGGCGGTACCAAGCCGCTGGCAGAGTTTGTGGCACAAATTTGTGCAGAAATCGACAGCAAAGAGCGATAATGCTGTGAGATAAGCGAAAAAATCCCGCAAAAATTCGACGAAATATCGTTTTATTTTGCGGGATTTTTTAAAATTGAAAAATAAAATAAATTTTTTTCGAAAAAATGTTGACAAAATGCGATACGCTTGCTATAATAATAAAGCGCTGTGAGCCATTAGCTCAGCCGGCAGAGCACCTGACTTTTAATCAGGGTGTCCGGAGTTCGAATCTCCGATGGCTCACCATGACCCCGAATGTGAAAGCATTCGGGGTTTTTCTTTTGCAAATTTGTCGACACTGTAAAATACACCCCGGAACCGACTTGCGATGCAATCGGTTCCGGGGGTGTTTGTTTAATCGGGGCAGGAGGTTTTTTCTTTTGCAAGCAGGAGTGCTTGCTGTTGGTCGATTCCCCGTGCCAATGCACTGAATTCGCATCCACAGTATTCCTGCCGATATAAATGATGTTCCTGCGAAAGGGTGAGGCTGCGCTTATAGCCCTCTTTCTTTTTAAAATCGCTTACCAGCCACTGTACTCCATACTTTTGCGCAAGCTCCAGCCCGATTTGATTCAAACGGGCTGCGTCCTTGTGCGGGCTGATCGAGAGCGTAGAGCAAAACCAGTCATAGCCGTTTTTTGCGGCATAAGCGGCTGCTTGTTCCAACCGCAGCCGATAACATACCGTGCAGCGACTGCCACGCTCAGGCTCGTTTTCTAACCCTTGGATGGCATTGTAAAATTCTTGCGGGTCGTAGGGAAGTTCGAGGGCTTCCACCTGCCCTTCGCCTGCGGTTTCCTGCAAAAAACGCACCAGTTCCTGTCCACGGCGGCGGTATTCCTGTTCAGGCCAGATGTTGGGATTATAGTACAGCACCCCAATATCGAATACCTTGCGAAGCTGCTCTAACACAGCACTGGAACAGGGACCACAGCAGGCATGAAGCAGCAGACGTGGACGGATGGGCTGTGCCTGAATGGAAGACAGGATGCTTTCCATTTCTTTTTGCCAGTTTTGATTGTTTACCATAATTAAAAAAATCCTTTCTGAAAAAAAGCAAAGTGCGTTTCGTGGGTTTTCGTTCCCTTTAGTCAATCTTTGCACAGAGTTTGCAGCCTGTTAAAACTCGCATCACACATTTGACATAATCGAATGCTATACTTATCCACGTACTCAGGAGGAGGACAAAACCTCGTCCACTGGAAGATTGCCCCGGGTGGGAATTTCCGAAAAAGCATTTGATGGCGAACAAGCCAAAATGTCCGAGGGGGAAACAGCCCTCGGTGAGTGATACGTGCGGGCAGGGAAGTATCTCTGCAAGGCACCTTCGCTGCTCCGTTCCATGCCAGCCTTAGCAATAAGGAGAGAACGGACAGACCAACAATTCATCCGCTGTGCGGATCAAGATAGACGACAAACGCTCACAGAGATTTTCTGTGGGCGTTTGTTTTTGCTGCAATGAAAATCGAACAAGTTATGCAAAGCTACCTTGTTTTCGATTATCAGTATACCACACTTATCAAAGCAGAAAAAGCGGTTTTATACAAAGACAGGCAGCCAAAAAATGTCTGCGGTTTTGGATGATCTCAGGGAAAAAAGAGCCCTTGTATATGTAAAAAGGAAAAAGTTGGTTTGGGTTGGAATTTTTTTTGATAAAATCGACAAAACTTGGCTTTTTGTCAATTCCGCCGGGAATCGCATTGTAAAATCAAAAATAAACATGATATAACTAGAATATATTTCATTGTACAAATGTAAAATGCAAGGATGAAATTTTTATCGCTGTCGAATAGACGCTTGAATTTATAGTTTACAAACCAAATTCTCCGTTGCGCAGACAAGAAAAGGAGATCGACAACAATGCATAGAAATCTATCACACGACCAACACGGCTTTACCATTCAGGAAATGCTGATCACGGTCGCCATTATGGTCTGTTTGCTGGCGGTCACGATAGTGGGCATCGCTACATATGCGCAGCATCTGCAAATTACAGAACTGGATAACGCTGCTCGGCAAATTTATATGGCAGCACAAAACCGTGCTATTCTGTTAAAGAATGATCAGGCGTTGGAAGAATATATTATCAAGCAAAGTTCGGTTGCAGGAGAGCCTCCTTTGAACGAGATGCCCAATGTAGACAAAACGCCAAACAGTGATGTCACTACCCAGATCACGGCGTATTATGTTGCACATGATGATGAGCATATCCAGCAGCTTTTGCCGACCGGAAGTATCGACCCTGCCTTATGGGAAGGGGATTTCTACATCATTTACGAGCCGACGAGCGCAAGCGTTGTAGATGTGTTTTACTCAAAGAAAGAATTGCCGATCGAGGGCGACTTTGAAACATTTTACCGCAAATGGCGTGGATACGACAAAAGTGTTCGCATGAAAAACGATCCCATGATCGGTTATTATGGCGGTGAAGCAGCAGACAGTGGCACGGCAATGGCTTTGCGTACACCCGTTATCAACATTTACAACGAGGAAACTTTGGAAGTAGAAGTCACCTACTGGGTTCCGAGTTCGCTGAATAATAAGGTGGACTTTAGCCTTACTTTCGAATATCAAGGCGAAAGCTGTGCATTGCCGGTCGATGATTTTGATAAGATCCTCGAATTTGATTATTATAGATACACAAAAACTTACCTGCTGGATTCGGTAGAGGAGGGCAAGCAGTTCTAAGATTTCCTTGATTTGCAATTTCCGGGGGAATCGTTTATCCTTGGCAATGAGTTTACTGTCACAGCCGAAATCCAACCCGCCGAGGGGATAGGCGAAGTGACCGTAAACGGAGCCAAAAAGACAGCGACCGACAACAGTTTGTTTGCTGCCACAAGCACTGCCGACCGTGCGGATGTTGCTTATATGCGCCATCTGCAAAATTTGGATGCTGATTTTTCGGGTGTACAGGGAAAGACCGCAGCGATGCAGACAAAAGACATCACCTGTGTGGCTGATTACGACTTCGACCCGATCGAAAACAGCGAATTGCAATCTTACGACGGACAAAATTATCGGATCAGCGACCTGAATACACAGAAAACAGAAAACGCCGGCTTGTTTGGAAACTTTGCCGGAACCGAAACGAAAGCAAAAGAACTGGTCGATGTTTGCCTTGTAAATGCACAGGTACAAGCGACGCAAAATGCCGGTGTACTGGTGGGCAATGGACAATACTTGACTTTGAGCGGCAGTGAAGTGTACTGGGAAAACCGCTCGGCAGCTGCGACCAACCTGCGTGATATTTTGGGCAACAGTACCGATGGGCTGAACTATAAAGTGTTGAGTGACCAATTTGCCGGTGGCTTGGCAGGTGCTCTAAGCAACTCCACCATTAAAACAAGTTTTGCTTCCAGCTTGTTTAACGGCAAAACAGTTGGAGGCTTGGTTGGTGATGCCCAGAATGTTACCGTTTCGGCTAGCTATGCAGACGCATATTTGCAGGGCGAACGGAGTGGCGGTTTGTTTGGTGACAATACATCTGCCATTGCAAACACTGTTTCGGACAGCTATGCGGTTGGCTATGCCGAGTTGGAAAACAACAGTGTTGCTGCGGGTATTGGTATGGGGAATAATACTATAACCCGTTGTTACAGTGCGCTGCTTTATTCGGGAGAGGGAACAAAATATGCTTTGACCCAAAGCGG
This sequence comes from uncultured Anaerofilum sp., assembly GCA_944385945.1. Taxonomy (GTDB): domain Bacteria; phylum Bacillota; class Clostridia; order Oscillospirales; family Ruminococcaceae; genus Anaerofilum. Next base: position 51,240 of record CALWZD010000070.1, read on the forward strand.
AAGTTGTACCGATGCTTATTATTTGGAGGCACAGGAAGTGCAGACGAATACCAACGGTGCAGTTTCTGTTTCGTATGACGATTTGACCAATCCCACAAAATGGAGTGCATTGTTTGGCAGCGAGCATATTTTTGCCGAAAAATCTTCTGTGGCTTCGCACCCCTATAACCTGCAAACCAGCCTGCTGCTCGATCGCTACAACTATCCCGGTTTGCACGACATCGACCATTGGGGCGATTGGGGCGCACGTTTCCGCAATGGAAGCCTCGTCTATTATGAGGTGTATGACGAAGGCAGCGGAAACACAAGCTATGGCTTCAGTGGCGGTGGCATCGACCTGTTGAAAAACGATAAGCCCATTTTGAAAGATGGCTATGCCGTTGCAAGCGACAGCGTAAATGCTACCATTGATACCACGCTGACCATTGTGTACGAAACACAAGGTGGAACCAACACATTAACAAAAGAGTACAAAAATAATCCCGCACAAGACCAACTGCCGGTTTATACGGTGTCTTCTGCAGTCGACGAAAAAACGCATCTTTTGCCCGATGCTCTGCTGCTTGCAGCGGTGGTAAACCGCTTGATGTTTTTGTTCGTGTTGGGGCAGCCGCTTGGCACGACACTGCCACAAATGCTGCTTGGTGCAGTGAGCGTATCGGTGCCGCTGCTCGGACTGGTTTTGCTGATGGACAAACTGCTGGGAAAAGAAAGCATGGGCGGCGGTGACATTAAACTGCTGTTTGTAATGGGACTATACGCAAGCTGGATGCAAATGCTGCTGGTGCTGTTTGTGGCGTGTTTGCTGGGGCTTGTGTGGGCAGCCGCTGCAAAAAAACAGGCAGCCATTGCGTTTGGTCCGTTTTTGGCGTTGGCATTCGGCATTGTGCTGCTGTTTGGCGATGGCTTTATTGCATGGTATCAACAACTGTTGACTTAAAAAGGAGAATCGTTTTTATGGCGAAAACAAAAATTGCATTCGACATCGGCAATAACAGCGTGAAAATTGCCGTTGTGAAACGGGACGAGATGGAACTGCACGAGATCCGTCTGCCACAGAATATGATCCAAAACGACGTGCAGGCGACCCCCAGTGCCTTTGCCGAGTTTTTGAAAAAACAACGCAAAGAAAAAAATCTGCCGTTTGGTGACCATGCCTCGCATGACCCAAAACCAGCTGTTGCTGAACCTGCCGTATGAATTCAGCGAGTTTATCCAAGGCGAGCCGGAACAGTATTACTGCGACTATGCGCTGTGCGAAACCCCCGACGCCCAACAGGCAGACCAGCAAATGAGCATGATGGCAGCTGCTGTTTCCAAAGAAACCGTTTATGGCTATGGCGGTACCTTTGCACGTGCCGGATTTTCGATGAAAGCGATGCTGCCACAGGAAATGGCATTGATCGAACTGGTAAAAGCCTACCGCAAACGAAACCCCAACGCCCCCAAAGAGTTTTGCTTTGTCGATCTGGGCTACACCTCTACCCGCATCGCCATCATCAATCAGGATTACCTTTCGGCAACCCGTCAGGTGGAACTGGGTGGACGTGACCTCGACGAGGTAGTCGCCGACCTGCTGAATGTAGATGCTTTCCTGTCCGACACCTACAAACGCTCCAACCATCTGGACGTGCTGAACAATCCACGTTGCTTGGAACTATACGAACGCACCGCCGTGGAAACATTGAAAGTAATCAACTTTTACAGCTTTACCAACCGTCAAAGCCAACTGGACGGCATCTATCTGATCGGTGGCAGTGCCAACATCCCCGCACTTCGTCAAATCTTTGCCGACGTGGTGGGTATGCCCATCTTGGACGCTGCGGAACTGGTACCCGGAAAAAATAAAGACCCCCAACTGTGCCATACCGCACTTCGTGCAGTAGGCATGGCTTTGGCAGAGGAGGGCTAAACGATGAATTGGAATCGTCCCATCAATACCCCAAAAGATACATACCCCACCAAACGCAGCATGAACCTATTTATCAAGGTCGACCGCACCACAAAACCGGCATCCATTGCGCTGTATGTCCTGTTTGCGTTGGTGGTGTTGCTGGCACTTGCCAAAATTTTGGTCTTTGACCGCTGGATGGCTGTGAACGAATTGCAGCAGCAGTACGACGCATTGGAGCGCACCGTCGAGCAGCAGACCGAACAGTTGGCAAATTACAGCGAGATCGAACGGGAATATATCCTCTATTCTTCCACCGAAGAAGAAAAAACGATGGTCGACCGCATGGAGATATTGAACCTCATCGACTCCGCTGTACGTCCTGTCGCCGACATTTCCAGCATTTCCATCAAAGGAACGCAGGTCTTGGTGCAGTTCGGCGGTATCTCTCTGAGCGAAACCGCACAGGTCGTAACCGAACTGGAAAAATCTCCCCTTGTGGCAAAAACCACCGTGGATACTGCTTCCTCGTTAGAAGAAAATAAAGATGTGGTTGATGCGAACATTTTGATCGAATTAAACGTGCAGGAGGAACCGCAAGCATGAGAAAATTGACCATCCGTGAAAAATTTTTGCTGCTCATTTTGACGGTCCTTCTGCTGGTGAGCGGGTATATTTTGCTGGTGCATATGCCGCTGGAACAGCAGACCCAGACTTTGACCCAACAGATCGCCGACACCGAGGAAATCATTCTCATCGGCGAAGCAAAACTGCAAAATCAAACCGCCATGCAGCGTGAACTGAAAGCACTGTACGAAAAAATCCAAACCCCATCAGTATGTCGGCTTACGATAACCAACAGGCAGTGATGTTCGAACTGAACAGCATCCTGAAAAACAGCCAAAGTTACTCGCTTAGCTTCGGCACGGTGGATTCCAGCCAAAGTATCGTGCGCCGCAGTATCTCTATGCAGTTCACCGCTGTAAATTACGACGCTGCAAAAGATATTTTGCAACAGCTGCACGACAGCCAGTATCGCTGTTTGCTGAATGATGTGAACATCGCCAGCGGTACCGCCGATGTGAGCGTGACAGCCTCGATCATTTTCTTCGAGCATCAGTTCGACAAAGGCGCCGGCAGTACCACCCAGCCCTGATTCTTGCAAAAAAATTCCTGCCAAAGCTTGTTCACCTAAGCGGTTTTGGCAGGAGTTTTTGTTTGCCGTGTCGGTAAAATAGTGACAGTGGGTTTTCTTTTTGCATATAAATGTGATATGATGATAAAATAAGCGCACCTTATTTTGTGCAGTGAAAGGAGAAGATGTAAAATGACCGATGAAAAAATCCAGCGCATCAATGCGCTTGCTAAAAAAAGCCGTACCCCCGAGGGTCTGACCGCCGAGGAAAAATTGGAACAAGCTGCACTTCGCCGAGAATATATCGACGCAATGAAACAAAGCTTGAAAAGTCAACTGGACGCCAGCGTGGTGATCCGTCCGGACGGCAGCAGCTACAAGCTGACCCAAAAGCAATAAGTCGCTGCGGTAAGGAAAAGAGGAGATTTATGTGACTGAGTTTTTATTGAAGCATTTTGTAAGGGGTTATCCCGATGTGCAAAATGCCGATGTGCGCAGCCGATGCGGAAATTTGGCAGGCGTAGTGGGCATCGTGTGCAATCTGCTGCTGTGCGGATTTAAATTTGTGGCAGGCATTTTGAGCGGAAGCGTTGCCATTTCCGCCGACGCAGTGAACAATCTGTCCGATGCGTCCTCCAGTATCATCACTTTGCTTGGCTTCCATATGGCAGCAAAACCCGCCGATGCCGAGCATCCGTATGGGCATGGGCGCACCGAGTATCTTTCCGGCTTGGCAGTAAGTGTGATGATTTTATTGATCGGCATTGAATTGGTGAAAAGCAGTGTCGAAAAAATCATTTCCCCCAAACCTATCGAGGTGGGGTATCTGTCGCTCGCCATTTTGGTAGTGTCCATCGCCGTAAAGTTCTGGATGTCGGCGTTTAACAAAAAAGTGGGCAAAATGATCGGTTCTTCGGTGCTGGAAGCCACCTCTGCCGACAGCCGAAACGATGTCATCACCACCACCGTCGTGCTGGTCGCTGCACTGTTGCAAAAAGTGTTTGCGTGGCAATTGGACGGTTGGTTCGGTTTGGCAGTGGCACTGTTTATCCTGTACAGCGGTTGGGGATTGGTGAAAGACGCCATCGCACCGTTGCTGGGACAAGCACCTGACCCCGAACTGGTAAACCATATCGTCGAAGTGACCCGCAGCTATCCCGGTGTGTTGGGCATCCACGACGTGATCGTACATGATTACGGTCCCGGCAGACAGTTTGCCAGCTTGCACGTCGAAATGGCTGCCGATGTGGACGTGTTGCAAAGCCATGATGTCATCGACTGCATCGAACGTCGGTTTTTGCAGCAGGACAATCTGCACGTCATCATCCATTACGACCCCGTGGTAAGCGACAATGGGCAGACACAGCAGATACGGGAATACCTGAGCCAACAGCTCAAGACCATCGACCCCAACATCACCCTGCACGACCTGCGAATGGTGCCGGGAGAAACCCACACCAACCTCATTTTTGATGTGGTCATTCCGCATGGCTTCGACAAAATGCCTGCTTGTCGACTGAAAGCCGAGATCGAACAGATGGCAAAAAAGAAAAACCCAGATTGGTGCTGTGTCATCACAGTGGAAACCAGCTATACATAAACAAAGCGACCGGAAAAAATCATTCCGGTCGCTTTGCTGTTTTCAGTCGATTTTTATGTAGCTTTCCAAATCGTCCGGCAACTGTACGGTAACATCATCGCCCGTGTTCAAAATGTCGATCTTCATTAAAAAGGTAGAGTCGGTGCTTTCACTCTGGTCCAGTACCAAGGGGGCTTCTAAGGTGATGGACTCAAACTCGCCCGACCGTGCAATGACCGCTGAAAATTCCACGGTTTGCAGCGCAAACGGTGCCGATCCGGTAAATTGCTGCAAAGATGCCGAAACGGTTTGTGAAAGCTGGTCGCCATCAAAGGAACCGCTCAGCACAGTGCTTCCCCCCGCACTCGATTGCGCAGTAAGCGAGGCTAGATCGTCTTCCGAGAGTTCGCTCCATGTCGACAGCAGCACATAAAACGACGGAGAAGGGGTACCGTTTTCCTGTACCGTTTTTGCGCCCAACTGGTTGACATACCGTTTTCCGTCTAGGGTATAAAGATTGCCCGAAAGCTCCATGCCCAGCATGGAAACCGAGAGATCGGTAGCAGAAACAGGCGACTCGCCCAGCTGGATGGCACTGTCCATCGTCACCGAAACAGGCATCGTTACCCCTTGGGCAGAAAGCTGAAGTTCCAACTGTGTGTGGGCTTGCAATGCGGATTGGGAAAGGGTGGTGCTTACGGCTTGCTGAAACAGTTGTTGCGGTGTTTTTTGGGAACAACCGCACAGCAGCAAAATACAGGCGAACGACAGGAAAAGCAAAACTTTTTGTATCATTTTCCCTCTCCTCACAATCTCGAAAATTCCACGGCGATCTTTGCAGCGGTGCAAGCGTTGTGATAAGCAAGCTGCAAATTGGTCGAAAGGCTTTTTCCGTCGGTGTATTGCAAAAGCTTGTCCAGCAAATAAGGGGTCAGCCGTTTTCCGGTGATCTTATTGCGCTGTGCGTCCTCCAGAGCCATCTGAATGATACGATCCATTTCGTCAAAATCCAGTGCGTATTGCTCCGGAACAGGGTTTGCAATGAGTACACCTCCCGTCAGCCCCAGATCCCATTTCGTCTTTATGATGCGGGCGGCTTCCTGCTCGTCTTTCACGGCATAGTCTACTCCATAGCCGCTCTTTCGGCAGTAAAATGCGGGGAAATCTTCGCTCCGCATTCCAAGCACAGGCACCCCCATCGTTTCCAGATATTCCAAGGTCAGCCCAATGTCCAAAATCATTTTTGCACCGGCACATACGACAGCGACCGGTGTATGGGCGAGTTCTTGCAGGTCGGCAGAAATATCCATGCTGGTTTGTGCGCCACGATGCACTCCTCCGATGCCGCCGGTCGAAAATACACGGATACCGGCAAGACTTGCGAGAATCATGGTCGATGCAACGGTCGTAGCACCCGTTTTACCGGTTGCGACCAGAATGGGCAGGTCACGTCGGCTTGCTTTTTCGATGTTTGTTCCACGGCAGAGCGATTCCAGCTCAAAATCTTCCAGCCCCACCCGCAGCCGTCCATTGATGACAGCGGTGGTGGCAGGAACAACACCGTGACCACGAATGAGGCTTTGCACACGGTAGGCAAATTCCAGATTTTGCGGCCATGGCAGCCCGTGTGACAAAATCGTGCTTTCCAGCGCAACGACCGGTTTGCCCTCCCGTACAGCTGCCTCTATTTCGGGAGCGATCGAAAGATAATGGCTTAGATTCATCAGAAACACCCCTTTGCTGAAAAATGCCCGCCTTACGGGAAAAAATGGAAGATGTCTACCCGTATTGTACAGAAAAAAAGCAAAAAAAACAAGCTTGTCTGCATAAATCGGACGCTTCGTAGCACACTAATGATAAATTTACAAAAGAGGAGAGAGGCTATGAACAAGCAAAATCCAGTGGTACGATTTTTGCGTGGCAAGGGCTTTTATCTGGTGCTGGCAGGCTGTGTGCTGATCGCAGCAACTTGCAGTTTCCTTGCAATTCGCAACATGATGACCGAATTGAACGAAAATACCGCTTCGTCGGTAGGAACAGGAGATGACGAATGGACAGAGCAGCCGATTGTACCCACATTGCCCGAAACACCTGTAGAAAACAAGGCAAGCAGTGTACCAGTTACTTCCAAACCGGCAAGCTCGCAGGCCGCATCCTCGGCATCGTCCTCCTCGGCAGCATCGTCGCAGCCGCAGCCTTCCGCTTCCAGCGCACAGCAAGAGCCTGCCGCAGCATCTCTGCCCTCCTTTGTGCAGCCGGTTTCTGGGCAGATCTTGTACGCTTTCAGCGGTGATGAGTTGGTGTTCAACGAAACGTTGGGCGATTGGCGCACCCATAACGGCACCGACTTGGCAGCAACTGTGGGCGAAGAAGTGAAAAACGCTATGGCTGGCACCGTCACCAAAGCATATGAAGATGGAAACTGGGGCGGTGTCGTAGAAGTGAACTGCGGCGAGTATACGCTGCGGTATGCAGGGCTTTCGATCCCGTTGGCAGTTGCCGAAGGCGATGCACTGGCAGTGGGCGACATCCTCGGAAAGGTCAGCGAAGTTCCCTGCGAAAACGGAATGGATGCCCATTTGCACGTGGAAGCAATGAAAGACGGAGAATACGTCGATCCTGCCCAGTGGTTGGAGCAAAACGATTAAATCAAGACAGTATGCCACAAAGGCGTCCGCTTCCCATTCGGTGTGGAAAGCGGACGCCTTTGTGACGTTTCAATGGTTGAATAAAACCGAAAAATGTGGTATTCTTATCTAGATTATAAGAAGTGTGCCTTTTTGTCTGTACGACCGTTTTAACAGACGAAAACAGGAAAAACGTGTTGTGCGTTTTTTTGCTGCACGACCAAGCTTCGAGTTTAAAGTGAGGTAAATCCAAGAATGGGAAAATTTAATTTTATCAAGACCGAACTGGACGGTGTGGTCATCATCGAGCCTACGGTTTTTGGTGACGAGCGTGGATATTTCATGGAAACCTATCAAAAAGAGGAGTTCGCTGCTGCGGGCATCGACCGTGACTTTGTGCAGGACAATCAAAGCAAAAGCAGCAAGGGCGTTTTGCGGGGTCTGCATTTTCAGACCGAGCATACCCAAGGAAAACTTGTGCGTGTGGTAAGCGGTGAGGTGTTCGACGTCGCCGTAGATTGCCGCCCGAACAGCAAGACCTTTGGCAAATGGACAGGTGTGATCCTTTCGGCAGAAAATAAACGTCAGTTTTATGTTCCCGAGGGGTTTGCACACGGCTTTTTGGTACTTAGCGACGAGGCAGAGTTCACCTATAAATGCACCGATTACTATACCCCCTCTGCCGAAGGCGGTATCCCCTACAACGATCCCACCATCGGGGTGGAATGGCCTGACTGTGGCTGTGAGTACAAGCTGAGCGCAAAAGATAAGGAGCATCCTGCTTTTGCCGAGCAAACATTCTCGTTTTTTGAAAGGTGGTAACGGATTTGGAGCTGTTCAAAGCGTATTGCCGTGACTTCTTGCGTTATCGGCATTTGTTGGAAAATTTGGTCGGTCGTGATTTTAAGTTAAAGTATCGTCGCAGCATTTTGGGAATGCTGTGGAGCATTTTGAATCCGCTGTTGATGAACGTGGTAATGGTCATCGTATTTTCTACCATTTTGGATATGCGTGGCGGTGGGATCGAAAACTTCCCCGTATATTTGATCATCGGTCAGCTTTTGTTCACATTTTTCAGCGAAGCGACCGGTGCAGCAATGGGCAGTGTGCTGGCATCTTCGGCACTGCTGCGAAAAGTGTACATCCCTAAATATATTTTTCCGCTCGAAAAAGTATGCTTTGCGTTGGTGAACTGTGTGTTCAGCTTTATTGCACTTATCGTCGTGATGCTGTTCACCCGTGCCCCGCTTTATCTGACAGTGCCTCTGGCGTTGTACCCGCTGCTCACCTTATTCGTATTCAGTTTGGGCATTGGTTTGGTGTTGGCAACGCTTACCGTATTTTTCCGAGATGTAGTGCATCTGTGGGCGGTATTTTTGACCGCTTTGAACTATTTTTCCGCTATTTTCTACGACCCGATGGCATTGCCTGACAGTCCGGCAGTTGAGATGCTGCAAAACTTCATCTGCTTTAATCCGGTATACTGGTACATCACCGCTTTCCGTGGTGCCGTGTTGGATGGTCGATTGCTTACGGTCGACGAACTGCTGGTATGCGGTATTTGTGCGTTGGTGGCACTCGTCGTAGGGCTGATCGTATTCCGTAAACAACAGGACAAATTTGTCCTTCATATGTAAGGGGGAACTGACTATGAACATGGTAGAGATCAATAATGTGTCCATGCGCTTCAACCTTGCAAGGGAAAAAAGCGAGAGCTTGAAAGAGTACTTTTTGCAGCTCGTTCACGGAAAACTGCAATTCGACGAGTTCTACGCCTTGCGCAATGTAAGCTTTAATGTTGAAAAAGGTGACTTTTTTGGTCTGATCGGTTTGAACGGTTCGGGAAAATCCACCTTGCTCAAGGTGATCTCCGGCGTATACAAACCGACCGAAGGCTACACCAAAGTAAATGGTACCATTGCACCGCTCATCGAACTGGGTGCAGGATTCGACATGGATCTGACCGCCCGTGAGAACATCTATTTGAACGGTACCGTTTTGGGGCTTACCCCGAAATACATTTCGGAAAAATTCGACGAGATCGTGGAATTTAGCGAACTGCATGATTTTATTGATGTTCCGCTGAAAAACTACTCCTCCGGTATGATTGCCCGCATCGGCTTTGCGATTGCGACCGTTACCAAGCCCGACCTGCTGATCGCCGACGAGATTTTGTCGGTAGGCGATTTTCTGTTCCAGGAAAAGTGCGAAAAACGAATGCAGAGCCTGCGTGACGGCGGTACGACCATGATTTTGGTAAGTCATTCCATTCAGCAGATCGAGCGCAACTGTAATAAAGTCGCATGGCTTGAAAAAGGTCAGCTGAAAATGATCGGCGATACCAAAACGGTATGCGACGCATACAAGCAGATCCATCGGGAGTGATAGAATGAGCGAGCTACATTCACCACAGCGAGATACTCTTGGAAAAATGGTGGGACGGTTTTTTCGCCCCGCCCATTTTGTACAACTGGTAAAACGTGGTACCCAAAGCCTGAAGCGAAACGGGTTGGAAGCGACTTGGCGCAAGGTGGAATTTCGCATCAATTTGGCACTGCACCGTGAGGTGTGGCAGTATCGTGCTGATATTCCGCTGAATCGGGAAAAAAAGGCGCAACGTGCCGCAAATACCGACGGAATGCCGACCATCAGTGTCGTTGTTCCGCTGTACAATACACCGGAAAAATTTTTAAAAGAAATGGTGCGCAGTGTCGAGATGCAGACCTATCCCCGTTGGCAGTTGGTGCTTGCCGATGCTTCGGATGCGAAGCATCAGCCCCAAAATGCTGCATGGCTGAAAGGCAGGGACAAGCGCATTTGCTATTTTTCCTTGGAAAAGAACAACGGCATCGCAGGCAATACCAACGCAGCGTTTGAAAAAGCGACCGGCGACTACATTGCCCTGTTTGACCACGACGATGTTTTGCAGCTGAATGCCCTGTTCGAGATGGCAACGGCGATTCAAAACACAGGTGCCGAACTGCTTTATTCCGACGAGGTCGTGCTGTCGGGCGATTTGAAGCGATTGGGTGAATATCATTTCAAACCCGATTTCAGCCCCGACACCCTGCGTGGCTGTAACTACATCACCCACTTGTGTGTCTTTTCCAAAAAGTTGTTGGAAAAGGTGGGGTATGAACAGGAAGAATACGACGGCGCACAGGATTTTGATCTGATTTTGCGTTTGAGCGAGCAAGCAAATCGGGTGCATCATATCCCGAAAGTGCTGTACTTCTGGCGTCGACACGCAGCCTCCACCGCAGCAAGTATTGCGTCCGCTAAACCGTATGCGCTGCTTGCAGGGCAAAAAGCATTGCAGGCGCATCTCGACCGCATGGGGTTGCAGGGAACTGCCGAATGCATCGAAGGGCGACCGGGTGCGTATCGGGTGCGCTATCAGGTGCAAGGCGACCCTCTGGTGAGCGTTTTGATCCCCAACAAAGACCACATAGACGATCTCGATCGTTGCTTGAAAGGCTTGTATGCCCATGCAGGCGATGTGCGGTATGAAGTGATCGTGATCGAAAACAACTCCACCGATGAAAAAACGTTCGCCTATTACGAAACGATGCAAACAAAATATCCTAACTGCCGTATGGTGCGGTACGAGGGCGGGTTTAATTTTTCTGCCATCAATAATTTTGGCAGAACATTTGCCAAAGGCGACCATCTTTTGCTGATGAACAACGACCTCGAACCGTTGTCTGACCACTTTTTGGATGAACTGGTCGGGTACAGCCAGCGTTCGGATGTAGGAGCGGTCGGGGCAAAGCTGTACTATCCCGACGACACCATTCAGCATGGCGGTGTATTTATCGGTTTGGGCGGAAGTGCCGGTCACAGCCACAAAAGCCACCCCCGCAAGAGCGGTGGCGACCTCTACCGATTAGCCACCACCCAAAATATGAGTGCCGTAACAGGGGCTTGCCTGATGGTGAAAACCAGTCTGTACGATGCTATGGGCGGGTTGGATGAGCAAAATTTCGCAGTGGCGTATAATGACGTGGATTTTTGCCTGAAACTGCGCAAAGCGGGGTATCTGAATGTGTTCACCCCGTTTGCCGAAGCGTATCACTACGAGAGCAAAAGCCGTGGCAGTGATACCGAAGGTGCGAATGCCGTGCGCTATCAGGGTGAGAAGCAGCGATTTGTGCAAAAGTATGCCGATATGATGGGCGAAGGCGGCGACCCCTACTACAATCCGCATTTCACCCTGCTGTATGAAAATTATGGGTATAAGTAAATGAATCAGAATCTAAAAAGAACCAAAGAACTGGCAAACTACTTTTTTGAACAGCTGAAACAAGACGGCATCACCCCCACTGTAAAAAAAACAGTGGGGTTTGTAAAGCGTCGCTTTTTGGGGAAAAAGGCACGATTTTTGCCCACCGAACAGGTGCTTGAGCAACAGCGAAACGAAGATACCAGCCATTTTCCGACCATCAGCATCTGCGTGCCTCTGTATAACACGCCTAAGCAGTTTTTTGATGAACTGTTGCAGAGCGTACAGAATCAGACCTGCCCCAACTGGCAGCTCTGTTTTGCAGATGCAAGCGACGATGCACACACCGAAGTGAGCCAATGGGTGCAGCAAGCAGCCAGTGCCGACAGCCGTATTCGATATAAAAAAATCGACAATCGAGGCATTTCGGCAAACACTAACGAGGCAGCAAAATTGGCGAGCGGAGAATATCTTGCACTTGCCGACCACGGCGACGTTTTGGCACCTCATGCAGTATACTGGGCTGCAAAGACCGCTTACGAAACCAAAGCGGAATTTTTGTACAGTGATGAAGCACTGTTTGAAAAGGATATTCGTCTGCCCATCACAGGGCATTTCAAGCCGGATTATGCCCCCGAATATTTGGAGTGCTGCAACTATATCTGCCATTTGGCTGTATTTCGTGCAGAGCTGTTTTGGCAGGTGGGAGGGGAACGCCCCGAATGCGATGGTGCGCAAGACCACGATTTGTTCTTACGCTTAATCCAAGCATCGGGGAAAGAGCCGGTGCATATCCCCAAAGTGTTGTATTATTGGAGGGTACACAGCGGGTCGACCAGTGGCGGAACCGAGGCAAAGCCCTATGTAACCGCAGCGGCAAAAAAAGCCATCGCCGACCATTTACAACAAGTATGCCCCAACGCAGATGTTACCGATGGGCTGTTCCCGTCTACCTATAAGGTTTGCCCACCGGTGCCGCAAGATGCACTGGTAAGCATTTTAATTCCCAATAAAGACCATATTCAAGATCTGGAGAAGGCACTTTCTTCGGTGTACGAAAAAACGGTGGGGTGTCGATTTGAGGTAATTGTGATCGAAAACAATTCCACCGACCCCGAAACCTTTGCGTATTACAAAACGATGGAGAAAAAATATCCCAACTGCCGTATGGTGCAGTATCAGGGAGGTTTCAATTTTTCTGCCATCAACAATTTTGGCAGAACATTTGCCAACGGCAACTATTTGTTGCTGCTGAACAATGACGTTGAGGTCATCAATCCCGAATGGCTGAGTGAAATGCTTGCGCTGTGCGCCCGTGACGGCGTTGGTGCGGTGGGGGCGATGCTGTACTACTCCGACGATACCATCCAACACGCAGGGGTCATCGTTGGTCTAGGTGGATATGCAGGTCACAGCCACAAGTATGCAAGACGTGGGGGAAGCGGGTATATGTTCCGTGCTGCGACCGTACAAAATCTGTCGGCTGTGACGGCAGCGTGTCTTTTGGTGCGCAGCGAGGTATATGATGCATTACATGGCTTGGATGAAACGTTTGAAGTTGCGTTTAACGATGTCGATTTTTGCCTGCGCATCCGTGAAGCGGGCTGGCGCATTTGCTGGACACCGTATGCACAGCTTTACCACTACGAAAGCAAAAGCCGTGGATTGGATGAACAGGACGAGGCAAAAAAACGTCGTTTTGCAAGCGAACAGGCACGTTTGAAACAACGCCACGCCGCTGTGTTGCTGCGTGACCCCTATTACAGCCCTAACCTGACGCTCGACCGTGAAGATTTTTCGGAAAATCCCGATCACCGTTTTTTGAAAAACGGATAAAAAGAGCGGTTGGAAAAGTGTTTTGCTTTCAAATTTCTTGTTTTTGTAGGAAATCCCCTCATCAGTCACGCTATGCGTGACAGCTTTCCCCTAGGGGAAAGCCAAATAAAAAGCCTTCCCCTTGAGGGGAAGGTGGCTGCGCAGCAGCCGGATGAGGTGGAACGGTTGCGGTTGAAATTCAAAACAGGCTTTTTCTGCAAACTGAAAGCACCGACCGTTGCAAAACCAGTCGGTGCTTTTTTGTGTTAATAGCTAGGAGTCTTGCTCCAGTTTTTTTCTACCTCATCAGCCAGACCGTTTTCGTCCAAATCGGCAAGGACGACTTCATCGGCAGAATTGATCTCGCCGGTTAGAAACTGGTCGATGATGGAGGCATTCAATTCGAAATCACAGGCAACTACCACCTGTCCATCGTCCAGTGTTTGGCTCCAGTGCGTACCGGAAACAGGCAAGGTCATTTGCGATGTCTGTACACCGGCAAGCGTGGGAATTTTAGCAATGAGCGAAGCGAGTTCGGCGTTGGTCAGGTTGGTGTCTATCATCGGTAACAGCTTGTTTGCCAGCAGGTCGATTTTAGGCAGGCTCAAGGTCAATGCCTGGTCGATGGCTGCTTGAATCACACTGCGTTGGCGTTCGATGCGCTGCCAATCGCTGTCCAAATGACGGATGCGAGCATACACCAAAGCGGTGGGACCGTCCAGACGATTAAACCCCTTCACAAATTTTTCTTCTTGTGCGATCTCGTTCATATAATCGGCTTCGGCTTCGCTGAATTCTACTTCCACACCGCCAATATCGGTGATCGCTGTTTCAAACACATGGAAATTGACCCGTACATAACGGGAAACGTCGATTTTGAAATAGCTGCGGATGGTTTGCAGCAGCAATTCCGGACCACCGTATGCAAATACGTGGGTCAGCCAGTCGTCGCCTTGGTTGGGAATGGATACCCCGATCGCACGTTCCAACGAAACAAGCCGAATCGTATTTTCACGGTTGTTGATCGAAAGAATCATCATGCTGTCGGCTCGGGAACGGGTGAAAGATTCGTCCCGCTCGTCGGTGCCGACCAGTAGAATGTTGTCGATGTCCTTGTGCTTGTTCACATCACCTTCGGGTGGCTCGATGCTGCCACCGTTGCGCATCACATCCAGATATTCTTCGCTGATCTCCAGTTCGTCGCCAAGGATGCTTGTGTCCTCGATGGGCTGTGAATAGTCAATGCCATCTCCACGGCTTATCAAGTCCAGTTTGCTGTTGATATACCACCAGATGCCACCGATACCGACAGCGATCAGCAGTAAAAAAACGAAAAGGGCAGTCAATACCCTAGAGAATATTTTACGCTTCATGGAAACTCCCTCTAAACGGCAGTTTTTGTTTTTTGCCAAACATAAAGTAATATTTTATACGTATAGCCTATTGTATCGCTTTAAAAATGCAAAATCAATCGACAAATTGTGAAAAGATAAAAATTCCCCGAAAACCGCTCGGTCTTCGGGGGAAAGGTTATCGACGAGGCTTTTTCTTCTTTCGAACGCTATATCCAAACGTTCCCAGTTGGCTGCCCAATGAGAAATACGAACCATGTGCATAGGCAAGCAGCCCCGCTTTGTCCAGACAAAGCTTGCCTTGTGCATCTAAAAGGCTTTCGTCTACCTGAATAGCAGTAATGTCCGCCAAAAACAGGTCATGGCTGCCGAGTTCCAACACTTGGAATACCTTACATTCCAGATTCAAGGGGCTTTCTTCCAAAATGGGACAGCCCACAGTAGAGGCAGGTGCAGCGGTAAGGTGCATCTCTTTGAATTTGTCCACATCCCTACCGCTTTTTACACCGCACCAATCGACTGCACGCAGTAGTTTTTGGGTAGGCAAGTTGACTACAAACTCTCCGCTTTCACGAATCAAAGGATAGGAATAGCGACTTTTGCGTACCGAGATCGACAGACGGGGCGGATGGGTACAGACAGTACCCGCCCATGCAACTGTAATGAGATTAGGGGATTCCAGACTTCCACAGCTTACCAGAACAGGGGGGACAGGTGCCAGTAATGCACCGCCTTTCCAGATTTGTTTACTCATAGTCGTTGGTGTGATGCTCCTCCTCGAAGGTAGTTTCCTTAATAATAAAACGGGGACGCCGTTTGGTTTCGTTGTAGATTTTTCCGATGTATTCGCCGATCACACCCAGACACAAAAGCTGTACGCCTCCCATAAAGAAAATCGCACATAGCATACTCGTCCAACCGGATACCGTAAGCCCAAACAATTTGGTAGCCAGCACCCACACAATACCAAGAATACTGCACAGGCTGATGAAAAAGCCAAGACCTGTGATGATGCGAATGGGCTTGATAGACAGGCTGGTGATACCGTCGAAAGCAAACGACAGCATCTTTTTCAGAGGATAGTGGCTTTCGCCAGCAATGCGTTCGGCTCGCTCGTAGTAAACACTGGAATAGTGATACCCAACCAACGGAACTAAGCCACGCAAAAACAGGTTCACTTCATGGAACGAAGCAAGTCCGTCTAACGCTCTACGGCTCATCAGGCGATAGTCGGCATGGTTGAACACAACATCGGCACCCAAACTTTTCATTACCTTATAAAAGCCCTCGGCGGTAGTACGTTTGAACCATGTGTCGGTTTCACGCTTGGAGCGAACACCATACACCACATCACAGCCGTCAGTGTATTCATCCAGCATTTTGTCCATTGCGTTGATGTCGTCCTGTCCGTCGCAGTCGATAGAAATGGTCACATCGGCATAACGGCGGGCGGTCATCAATCCTGCAAGCAAGGCATTCTGATGCCCACGGTTTCGGGAAAGGCAAACCCCTTGGAAAACGGGGTTCTCGTTGCACAACCCACAAATAACCTGCCATGTACTATCTTTCGAGCCATCGTTTACAAACAGCACCTTGCTGTTGGGCGAGATCTTGCCTTGGTTGGTCAGCTGCAAGATCTTATCCGAAAACAATTTACTTGTAATAGGCAATACTTCTTGTTCGTTATAGCAGGGAATAACGATATACAGTATTGGAAGTGTCATAAATACAAATCTCCCTGATTTTAAAAATATATAGATGCTGCTATGCTTACAGATAATCGTGACAGGAAAGGGAAAACGAAAGCTTTTCCGGTTCCAGCAGACGAAAGCTGGTGCGATAAAATTCCAAAATGCCCTCCTGCTTCATGCGGGACAGTTCCCGACACAAAGCACTGCGGTCGCAGCAGAGATACTCTGAAAGCTGCACCCGATTAAAGCGGATGCAGAAGGTGTTGCTTTTTGCCCGACGTGCTTCCTCCAGTAAAAATGCACCGATTCGGCTGCGTAAGCTTTTTACAAGCAACAAATCGAGCCTGCGATTCAGCTCAAAGTATTTTTCGCTGGCACCGGCAAGCAGATTGTAGGTAAAAGCTGCCTGTGCAGCCGGTACAGGGCAATCGGTTTGTCGCAGCCGTGCGCAGGAAAAATAAAGCACCCGTGTGGGCTGTACAGCAATGACACAAACAGGACTGGGATTTGTGCCAAAGGCAAGCAGATCGCCAAACACACTGCCGGATAAAAACTGGGTCACAGGAATGCGTCTGCCGTCGGCAAGCTGCTTTTGCCCCTCCAGTTCGCCGGTAAGCACAAACCCGAATTCGGTGCAGATGTTACCGCTGCAAATGAGTGTTTGCCCTTTGGTATAGCTTCGCTCAATGGGGTTTAGCCATTCCACAAACGGTTCAAAATCCTTTCGGGTGATTTTGGAAAAAAGGGGCGAGGTGGCAAGTATAGCAAATCTTTCGTCCATAGGCTCTCCTTTGTTGCTTGGGCAACTGACTATCTTTCTTTATTATAGTAGAATTAAAAAAACATATCAATAAAAAAATGAAAAATTGTCTGCAAACGCTTTTACCCGAAAAAATATTTTTTGTGGAAAAACGGTGTTGCGATGATCGGAAAGGAATGAAGATTAAATATGAAAAAAATTGTTTCGATGCTTTTAGCATTGTGCATGATGGCAAGCTTTGCAGCCTGCGGAGCAGCGTCTTCCTCGCAAAGTACCAGCCAAAGCGACAGCAGCCAGCCTGAAAGCAGCCAGCCCGAAAGCAGTTCGGCTGTACAGAGCAGTTCCACCCGGCAGGATGACGAGCGGCAAAAACTGACCTTTCGAATCGCCGGTATGAAAGGCCCCACCACGATGGGAATGGTACAGTTGATGAACGAATCCGAACTGGGAAGATCCTACGACAGCTATCAGACCAAGGTATACGCAACTGCACAGGAAATCCTCCCGTTGCTGTTACAGGGCGAAGTAGACGTTGCTTTGCTGCCTGCCAATGTAGCAAGCAGTGTGTACAATCAAACACAGGGCAAGATCCAAGTCGCTGCCATCAACACATTGGGCGTTTTGTATGTGCTTGAAAACGGCGAGAGCATTCAGAGCATTCAAGACCTGAAAGGAAAAACGATTTATTCCACCGGTAAAGGAAATACACCGGAGTATACACTCAATTATATCCTTACCCAGAACGGCATCGACCCCACCACCGATGTGACCATTGAGTATAAGAGCGAGGCGACCGAGGTCGCAACCTTGTTGGCACAGGAGGGAAGCGGTGCGATCGCTGTGTTACCGCAGCCCTATGTTACCACCGCAATGGCACAAAATGCCGACCTGCGGGTGGCACTGGATTTGACCGAAGAATGGGATAAGGTGAGCACCGACAGCACTTTGGTGACCGGTGTACTGGTAGCGAACAAAGAGTTCATCGAAAGCCATCCCGAGGAGTTTGACATTTTCCTGCAATCCTACAAAGAGAGCATCGAATATGTCAACGAATACCCCGCCGAGGCTTCGGAGTTTGTTGTGCAATATGAGATTTTGGCAAATGCCACCATTGCCATGCAGGCATTGCCCGAATGCAACATCACATATATTGACGGCACAGAGATGAAAGACACCCTTTCGGGATATTTACAGGTGCTGATGGAGCAAAATCCGGCTTCCATCGGCGGTGCGATGCCGGCAGATGATTTCTACTATGGTGCTTCATAAAAGATTAAAGCAGCTGTTGGCAGTTGTGTTTTGGCTGGTGATTTGGCAGCTGGCAGCACAGCGAGTGGGATATGCCATTTTACTGCCAAGCCCTTTGCAAACGTTACAGGCGTTGTTTCGATTGATGCCCACCCCTAACTTTTGGTTGCGGGTGGGTATCAGCCTTTTGGGGATTGCACAGGGGTTTTTGCTTGCAGCGTTGCTTGCAGTGCTGTTGGCATCGTGTGCAAGTGCTTGCGAGGCGGTGAATGTGCTGTTGCAGCCGTTGGTGCTGTTGGCAAAAGCCACCCCTGTCGCTAGCTTTGTCATTCTTGCGTTGATTTGGATGCCAAGTGCAAAACTGCCCATTTTTATCAGTTTTTTGATGGTCTTTCCGGTATTATATACCGCTGTTTTGCAGGGCATTCGTCAAACCGACCCCCAACTGCTTGAGATGGCAAAGGTGTTTCGGATTCCGCTGCATCGTAAAATAAAGGCGATCTATCTCCCGGCGGTCTATCCCTATTTTTACAGCGCAGCGAGTGTGGCACTGGGGCTGGCGTGGAAAAGCGGCATTGCAGCCGAAGTGATCGGTCTGCCACGCAATACGGTCGGCGAAGCGTTATATCAGGCAAAGGTGCTTTTGACGACCGACGAAATGTTTGCATGGACAGCCGTGGCAGTGTTGGCGAGTGTAGTGGCAGAACGGGTGGTGCTGTGGCTGCTTGCACTTGGAAACCGTACCGAGAAAGAATGATTGGAAAAATGCAGATAACGATTCGACAACTTGAAAAATCTTACGCCGGACAATCGGTGCTGTGTGGGTTGGATGCTACATTTACGCTGGGAGAAAGATATGCACTGATGGGCAGATCCGGCTGCGGAAAAACGACTTTTCTGCGCATTTTGATGGGATTGGAACGGCAAGATGCCGGTAGCATCGACGGAATGCAAAACCTGCGCCTGTCGGCGGTGTTTCAGCAAGTTCGGCTTTGTCCGTCCTTGACTGCTTTGGAAAATGTACTGCTTGTAGCAGAAAAAAGCTCTGCCACAAAGCAACGGGCAGAGCTTTTTTTGGAACGGCTTGGCTTAGATGACTTCGCCCGCAAAAAGCGGGTGGATAAATTATCGGGTGGACAACAGCAGCGTGTAGCCATCGTGCGGGCACTCATGGTACCGTTCGACCTGTTGATTTTGGACGAGGCGTTCAAAGGTCTGGATGAGTCTACCCGTGCCGATGCGATCGCATTGATCGACGAATGTTTGCAGGGGAGAACATTGCTTGCTGTTACCCACGATGCAGCGGAACTTCCGCTTTTGAAAGCACAGCTTTTGCCGCTGTTCCAGAAATCTGTGGAAAACGGTTAAAATCCGATTTTTTCGGCGACCTGTTGTGTGATTTTCTCTACCTTACCAAAATCTGCGGCACTGCGATAAAAAGCCTCTAATTGGTCATGAGTCGATTTTGCCTGTCGCTGATATTCGGAAGTCTGGCGCAGCAGTTCTTCCACTGTTTGACGGGAAAGGCGCAGTCGGTTTTTGTGGCAGGCAAGGGCAGATTTATCGCTGAAACGGGAACAATGCACGGTTTGTTGCTGTTCGAATTGCATGGGATGCCAGCGGTTGGAGGTTACGAAAGCAAGTCCCAGCGAGGGAATGAGCAGATGTTCTGCCGTTTCGGATTGGGAAAGCGGACACAGGCAGGTGTAGATCTCATACCCTGCTTGCAGGGCTGCATTGCGCAAAATGGAGATCGCTTTTTGGGCAGCAGCTCCCTGTTCATCCTCAAAAACAATGATTTTATCGGCAGCTGCGACGATACTGTTGCGGTAACATACCACTCCTTTTGGGGTAACGGCACTGAGCAAGCGAAGATGCTCTTTGCCGGTTTTTCCTGTTGAGGGCAAAAGCCGTTGCGCCAAATGTTCGGTATAGCCAGACAATTTTTTGTGATCCAGTGCCGAAAGTGCGATCATCTGTTGCTCATGCAGCAGTAAGCTTGCCGAGCTGATACAGCGGTTTGCGCTTTTTTGCAGTTCGCTGCATCGGTCGAACAGTTGGATGATTTCGGTGCTGTGTTCTTTTAAAATCTGATCGTCCAGTGTATCGAACAGACTGACCACCGTTTGCTTGGCTCCGGGATAATTGGGTTCTACAATGTGTGGTGCAGTTGCATCAATAATTGCTGCGTTATTTTTTGGGAAAATTACGCCGTCCAAACTGTCGGGGTCGGACGAGCAATGCAGCCGTTCGACATACTGCCCCGAGCGTTCTGCCAAACGCTTCATCATGGTCGATTTTCCACAGCCGGGACCGGCTTTGATGAGGTACATCCACAGGTCAGGCTGTTGGTCGAGATGATGAAAATATCCCCGAAATCCGCCTGCGGGAGAAAGCGCACCCATAAAAAAATCCATCGAATTTTTGGTTTCTACCATAAAAAACACCCCTTTCATGGCTTATTGTATGCCAAAAGGGGTGTTTTGGTGCCAAAAGGGAAAATTGCTTTAATCCAAAAGCTCACACAAAATGGTGTTTTGAATCAACATTCCCTGCGGTGTGAGCGCAACACCATCGTCGCTTAGCACAGCAAGCCCGTGCTGTTGACACTGGCGCAAAAAAGGCATCTTTTTTGTAAGGCTTGCCCCAAATCGTTGTTCCAGTTGCGAAAAACGCAGACCGCTGTTTAATCGAAGTTGCAGCATAACAAAATCTTCGGCACTGCATACGCCGGTCTGTTCCCAATCCGAACTGCCCTCGATAAAGGCAGAGGTATCCCGTCCGAATGCGTACCGAATCCCGTTCATGCAGCTGTGTGCAGCCGGCCCAATGCCCAGATAGTCGTCGCAATTCCAGTAAAGCAGATTGTGACGGCTTTCTTTTTGCGGTAGGGAAAAGTTGGAAATCTCGTATTGTTTATACCCCGCTTGTTCAAGCTGTTCGACCGAGTACAGGTAAAACTCGGCAGCGGCATCTTCATCGGGAAGGTCGGTGGGGGGATTGGAAAAAAAGGGAGTGTTTGGTTCGATTTTTAGCAGGTAACTGGAAATGTGGCTGACCCCGCCTTCTTTCATCAGCTGCAAGGTTTGGTCGAACTCCTGCGTGGTGTAGCCGCCGAGTGCAAGCATAATATCGCCGCTAATGTTGGAAAAACCTGCCTGATGTGCAAACTGCAACACCTGACGGCTTTGCTGTACCGTATGCACCCGCCCCAATCGGCGCAGACTTTGCTCGGATGCAGTCTGGATGCCCACCGAAAGGCGGTTGGCACCTGCGGCTCGAAATCCCTGCAACTTTGCAAGGTCTACCGTTTCGGGGTTTGCTTCCAAGGTGATCTCGGCATCCGAAAGCGGATCGACGGCATCAATCAGCTGACAAAGCTGCTGAGGGCTGAGCAGGCTGGGGGTACCTCCGCCAAAATAAAGAGTATCGGGACGAGCGGGTGAAAATGCGGCGATTTGGCGCAAAACAGCCTGCACGTATTCGTCGGGAACTGTCCGGCTGGCACCTTGCGAATGAAAGTCGCAGTAGCGGCATTTCGACATACAATAAGGGATGTGGATATAAATTCCAAACGGCATTTAAAAACCGTCCTTTCTTACAAAGTGGATAGTGCTATTGTACCACCTTTTCACAAAATTGTCATTGCACACGGGGTTTTAACAGGATTTTCATGTACATTGCACAGAGGGTATGCTATAATATTCTTGGAAATAATTGAAATGGATAAAGCTGGATTTCGTTTATATTACAAAAGATTTTATTGATTGAACGACGATAAAGGATGAAGTGAGCAATGAATATTTTGTTTTTTTTAACCCCGAAACAGGACGTCGCTTTTATTTACGACGACTTCAGCATTCGGCAAACGTTGGAAAAAATGGAGCATCACCGTTACTCCTCGATTCCCATTCTCAATCGAAAAGGAGAGTACATCGGAACCATCACAGAGGGCGATCTGCTGTGGGGGATCAAAAATGCATACAATCTCTCGCTTGAGCAAGCCGAGGATATGCCGGTGATTCGATTGCCCCGCAAACGGGACAATCAGCCTGTACGGGTCGATACCACGATGGATGAACTGGTGACCGCTTCGATGCAGCAGAACTTTGTGCCGGTGATCGACGATAAAAACAGTTTCATCGGCATCATCAAGCGCAAAGACATTATCCAGTATTGCTATGACCGTTACAAAAAGGAAAATCCCCTCGAAGTCCGCCGCAGGAACACTTTGCAGGCACGGGGCATATCCTGATAGCAGCAAAAAAGCAACCAAAAGGAGAGAATGACCATGAATTGGAATAAAGTAGAGCCGGCACAGTTTCAGCACAGCCCCTTTCAGATGATCGGGCAGCAATGGATGTTGATTACTGCACAAAAACAGGATGGCACCGTAAATACTATGACCGCCAGCTGGGGCGGTATGGGCGTTTTGTGGGGCAAAAATGTAGTGTTTGCATTTATCCGTCCGCAGCGGTATACAAAAGAGTTTGTGGACGAGGCACAGCGTTTTACTTTGACCTTTTTTGACGAGAAGTATAAAAAAGACTTGGGGTATCTTGGCAAGGTGAGCGGTCGCAACGAAAACAAGATCGAAACGGTCGGCTTTTCGGTGGAGCAGCTGGACGGTGCACCTGTTTTCGAACAGGCACAAACAGCCATCGTTTGCCGTACGCTGTATACGCAAACGCTGAACCCTGCCAATTTCCATGTTGCGGATCTGGACGAGAAATGGTATCCCGACCACGATTACCACACAGTGTATGTTGCAGAGATCGAGGGCATTTACACAAAGGCGGAATAATTGCGGCGTGACGGCAACAGGTCGTTGCGGAATGCTTGACAATCCTGCCGAAAAAGGGATATTATAAAAAATACGAGTAGAGGCATATCCCGACAAGGATGTGTACAAAAAGGCGGTGGGTATCGCTTGAGCAAGCGTACGACCCACCGCCCAAGTTTTGGGGGAATTATGGCAACAGGAACGCAGGATCTAACACAGGGGAATATTTGGAAGCAGATTTTCATCTATGCGATGCCGATGGTGGTTTCCAGCCTTTTGCAGGCACTGTATAATATTGTAGATACGATAATCGTAGGGCAATTCGTGGGCAGTGTAGGAATTTCGGCGGTGAACAACTCGGGGCAGATCTTGACGTTGGTCACAAAAGTGGCGATCGGTCTGACCACCGGCGGAAATATCATCATTGGGCAGTATTTCGGCGCAAAACAAAATGAAAAGCGAGATCAGGCAAGCGGTACACTGTTTACCTTGTCGATGGCATTGGGTGTTGCAGTCGCACTGGCAATGTATTTTTGTGCGGTGCCGTTGCTTACGGTTTTGGGTGCGCCCAGTATGCAAGAGGCGGTACAATATCTGCAAATTTGTGCGGTCGGTATGATTCCGGTGTTTGGGTATAATGCATTGGCAGCCGTATTGCGTGGTGTTGGAAATTCGAAAACACCGCTCAACCTCATTTTGATATCTACCGTCGCCAATCTTGTACTGGACGTTTTGTTTGTAGGCCCGTTGCAGATGGGTGTGGCAGGTGCTGCGCTTGCAACTACCCTTTCGCAGTTTTTGTGCTTTGCGCTGGCTTGGGCCGCTTTGGCAAAAAAACAGGGATTGATGAAGTTTACTCCGTCATTTTTGAAGATTCGGCTGGCGATGCTCAAGATGATTTTGCGCCTTGGTGTGCCGAGTGCGTTGCAGATGACCATTGCCGGTTTCAGTTGGTTGGTAGTGACTTTTTTAATCAATCAATATGGGTTGGATGTGTCGGCAGGAAACGGGGTGAGCATCCGTATCAAGGATTTGTGTCAGCTGTTTATTTCGGCGATGGCAAGCGGTGCTACCAGTATGATCGCACAAAATTTGGGTGCGTGTAAGTTTGACCGTGCAAAGAAAATCATGTATTCTACTATGAAAATCACCTGCATCATGGCGGTGGCTTCGATCGTGCTGGTTCAGTTGACTGCGCCATTGTTGGCGGCGATGTTCAGCAGTGAGCAAGCAGTAATTGATGCAGCGGTGCTGAATTTACGCATTGAGATTTTTGGGCAGATTTTCTATGCGATTT
The DNA here is from genome assembly GCA_944385945.1 of uncultured Anaerofilum sp. Taxonomy (GTDB): domain Bacteria; phylum Bacillota; class Clostridia; order Oscillospirales; family Ruminococcaceae; genus Anaerofilum. The sequence goes on from CALWZD010000070.1 coordinate 75,640, forward strand.
TTATGGTGTATCATTCGCTGGCGATCGGTGCAGGGCATTCTACTTTTGCGATGCTGTCGAGTTTTTGCAACTGTATTATTTTCAGGGTCGTGCTGGCATTTACATTCAATCATTTCTTTGGGTTGACGGGGTTGTACCTTGCCTGTGCGATCGCACCTTCGATTTCGGTGCCGCTTGGATGGCTGTACACAAAAAGCAATGCTTGGCGCAGGAGTTTGGCAAAATAAGAGCCACTTTTTGAAAAAAGTGGACAAAAACCCCACCTTTTGAAAAAGGTGGACGAAAACTTTCAACGACAAAAGGCAGGTCGAGCGACCTGCCTTTTGTTTGTATGGATTTAGATGAGGGGGATTTTTCTATCCAGCAGTGTAGAAAGGATGATTTGAGTACTGGTCTGACCGAATTTTTGGAATTGGTTGATGAGATGTTCCAATTCGGACATATCACTACAGCATACTTTCACATTATAGCTGTGGCTGCCGGTGACATGGTCGCATTGCTGCACGGCGGGAAGTTTTTGGATCAGCTCCAAAAAGGTGTCTTTGTCGCTGGGCAGCATCGAAAGGCTGATGAGTGCATGGATCTTGTTTTTTTCGCTGTCGGGTGACAGTACCAGTGTGTAGCCTGCGATGATGCCCTCCTCCTCCATTTTTCGGATACGTCCCGAAACGGCAGGGCTGGTGAGCGACACCTTTTGTGCAATTTCTTTTACCGGCATACGGGCATTTTGAGATAAAAACAATAAGATTTGGCGATCGATCATATCCATAAAACGCACCTCCTGAAAATTGTTTAAAAAATTAAATGTTTTTTAGTGACGGACAAAAAATGCTTTCAAAGAGAAAAAACAAAATTCGAAAAGAGAAAAAGTTGTTTTTTAAATAAAGAATTTGTATATAATATATTTAAAAAGTAAAGGTAAACACTTAAAAAAGTAGATTGACTTTTGAAAAAAATGTAGTATACTTATCCTTGCACGGCTAAGGCTGTGCCATAAATATGCTATTCTCTTTTATTTATTATACTTTCCCACCCCTCTATGCAAGAGAGCCTGCCGCCAAGCTGGCTCTTTTGCTCTTTTTTACTCTTTTTACAATACACGCAAAAACCGCACAACGCCGCCGGAGAAGATACCGGCTGCATTGTGCGGTTTTTTGCCGGAATCATCAAGCCGGTCACTTATTTACATTAAATAAAATATGGTTCGTATAAATACAGGTCGCTGCTTTTTACGATACCTTCCAAATAAAGCCCGTTTTCACGGTATTCCTCAAGATTTACACTGCCACGCTGTCGCATCGGTGCAGCAAGCGAAAGTTGGTCATAGGGCAACAGCACTTTTACCGCACGCATCCGGTCGGAAAGGCGACGGTCGAGTTCGGCAAGCAGTTCGGCAAGCCCAAAGCCTGTTTTTGCACTGGTTAAAAAGACGTCGGGATAAAAGGCACTGGCAGCTGCGTCGCACTTATTGTATACCACCAACTGAGGAATGTCATCACAGCCGAGTTCATGCAGCACCTCATCGGTTACTTGCAGCTGTTCTTCCCGTTCGGGGTCACTTGCATCGGCGACCTTTATAATAATATCGGAATAAGCCGTTTCCTCCAGCGTGCTTTGAAACGCTTGTACCAAATGGTGTGGCAAGCGGCTTACAAATCCAACGGTGTCCACCATTACGACGTTCAGCCCACTGGGAAGCGTAAGTTTGCGAGCGGTGGGGTCGAGTGTGGCAAACAGCATATTTGCTTCCAGTACTTCTGCACCGCAGAGTTTGTTGAGTAGGCTGGATTTGCCTACATTGGTGTAGCCTACCAAAGAAATGACAGGCACACCGCTCTTTTGCCTTGCACGTCGGTTTTCGCCACGTCGAGCCTCCAATTCTTTCAAGCGTTGAGCAAGGGCGTCGATGCGTCTGCGAAGATGACGGCGGTCATATTCCAACTTGCTTTCGCCGGCACCACGTCTTGCGCCGCCACCGCCCCCACCGCCACCGCCTTGACGGGACAGGCTTTGTCCCAGACCTGTTAGGCGGGGAAGCCGATAGCGCAAAGTGGCAAGTTCGGTTTGCAATTTGCCTTCATTCGTCACAGCACGGCTGGAAAAAATCTCCAGAATAAGCATCGTGCGGTCGATGACTTCCACTTCCAGTGCTTGCTCCAGATTGCGGATCTGGCTGCCCGAAAGTTCGCCGTCAAAAATCACGGTTTCCACAGCCAAGTTTTGGCAGTATAGCTTTGCCTCGGCAACTTTGCCTTCGCCCACAACAGTGGCAACGTCGATGGCATCCCGTTTTTGCACCAGTTGTGCTACCACTTCCATGTGGTTGGCATCTGCCAAAGCGGAAAGTTCCTGCATACTGCGCTCGGCGTCAAATTTTCCAAGATCGGCACCAAGCAGCAGAACCTTTACAGGTGGGCGTTGTTGTTCGATATTTTTTTGTTCGGTCATACACAAACCTCCTTCATCAGCGTCAAGCACTGCATAGGAGTGCCACATCCAAGACCTTTTTTTACATTATAAGCGAATTGTATAATTTCGTCAAGAAAAGTAAATAAAAATCCCGTAATTATTTACAAAAAAATTAAAAAGTGACAGAATGCTTGTCTTTGCGGGCAAACAAGACACCGTTTTAAGGAATGGGGTACCTTACAAAGTCTTTACATAAACCATACAAAAACAAACGAAAAATCATACAGATTCATGGTTTTTGTAAAGTCGAAAATGCGGTAAAGTATTACCAGAGCCTTGGCGGACAGATACACAGAGGCTTGGATAAAGAGAGAAAACAAAATGCCGCATTGCGACAAAAGAGGTTTTGCCCTCCGATGCGGCGGCAATATTCCGAAAAAGGGAGTAAAGAGAGTTATGAAACGTCTGAAGAAAGTAATGAGCATCCTGACCGTATCCACCGTTGTTGCAGCAGCTTTGGCAGCTTGCGGCAGCAGCACTTCCTCCTCCAGCGTGGCAGAGCAAAGCAGCTCTAGCGCAGCTGAGGAGAGCAGCGCAGCAGAAGAAAGCACTGTTGAGGGCAACGTAGCGACCGGCGGTTCTACCAGTGTTGAGAAAGTGATCGGTGCACTGAGCGAGGCTTTTATGGGTGAGAACACCGCTGTTACCGTTACCTACGATCCCACCGGAAGCAGCGCAGGTGTTACCGGTGCAGAAGATGGCACCTTGGACATCGGTCTGGCTAGCCGCAGCCTGAAAGAGGAAGAAGTTGCTAAGGGTCTGAAAGAAACCGTTTTCGCACTGGACGGCATTGCGATTGTTGTAAACAACGAGAACACCGTTGAAGACCTGAGCCTGGAGCAGATCGCTCAGCTGGCTACCGGTGAGATCACCAACTGGAGCGAGGTAGGCGGTCCCGATGCACCCGTAGTTTTGATTGGTCGTGAGGCTGGTTCCGGTACCCGTGACGGCTTCGAGAGCGTTGTTGACGTAGAGGACGCTTGTGTATACGAGCAGGAGCTGACCAGCACCGGCGCAGTTATGACCGCTGTTGCAGGCAACCCCAATGCATTCGGCTACGTATCTCTGGCAAGCGTTGATGAAAACGTAAAAGCAATCACCGTTGGCGGTGTTGAAGCAAGCGAAGAAACCGTAAAAGACGGCACCTACCTGCTGCAGCGTCCCTTCGTATTCGTAACCAAGGAAGGCGAAGAACTGAGCGCACAGGCACAGGCTTTCTATGACTTTGCACTGAGCGAGGCTGCTGCTGATCTGGTTCGTAATGCCGGTGCGGTACCCGTTGTATAATTAAACATTCAATTAGACAGGCTACCGCCGGAGGGCAACTGAACGTTTTCCGGCGGTATTTTTGCGAAAAAATTCGCACTGAGAGTGGAAAAGAAGATTTTTAAAGAGGGAAACAAGATGAAGCTGAAGGAAATCATAGAGCGCATCATGCAAGGGGTCTTCCTTGTTTGCGGCATGGTATCAATCGCATCGGTTGCGCTTATCACGATATATATGCTAATCGCAGGTATGCCCGCCATCATCGAAGTAGGACCCATCGACTTTTTGTTTGGTACAGTATGGGAATCCACCAGTAAAGACCCTAAATTCGGCATTCTGCCCTTTATCCTTACCAGTGTGTGGGGCATGGTTGGTGCATTGATTATTGGTGTGCCGGTGGGCGTGTTTACAGCGGTGTTTTTGGCAAAGCTGGCACCGGCAAAGGTGGCTGCAATGGTGCGTCCGGCAGTAGAACTGCTGGCAGGTATCCCCAGCGTTGTATACGGTTTGATTGGTATGATCGTTCTGGTGCCTGCTGTGATGGACACTTTTTCGCTGAAAAGCGGTGCTTGTTTGTTGAGTGCGATCTTGGTTTTGACGATCATGGTTTTGCCGAATATCATTTCGGTAAGTGAAACCGCATTGCGGGCTGTTCCAAAAGAATACGAGGAAGCAAGCCTTGGTTTGGGTGCAACATGGATCGAAACCGTGTTTAAAGTAAGCATTCCGGCTGCAAAAAGCGGCATCGTGGCTGGTATCGTGTTGGGCGCAGGTCGTGCGGTAGGCGAAGCAATGGCGGTTATGATGGTTGCAGGTAACGTGGCAAATATGCCCGGCTTGTTTAAAAGCGTTCGTTTCCTTACCACAGCCGTTGCAAGCGAAATGAGCTATGCTGCTGACGGAAGTTTGCAGCGTAACGCACTGTTCAGCATCGGTTTGGTATTGTTCTTCTTCATTATGCTCATCAACTGGACTCTGCAAAAATTCCTGAAACGAGGTGATAACCTGTGAATCATGCTGCGAAACGAAAATTGAAAGGCAATCTGCTGAAATGGGTGGTATATGGCAGTGCGATCCTGACCGTTGTTGTGCTGGTTGCATTGTTAGGCTATATTTTTGTGCGTGGTCTGCCGCAGGTCACATGGGAATTTCTTTCCACAAAGCCCAGTGTTATCAATGACACCATCGGTATTCTTCCCAACATTCTCAACACCTTATACATGATTTTGCTCACTTTGGTGATCGCACTTCCGCTGGGTGTGGGGGCAGCGATCTACCTGACCGAGTACGCAACGAATAAAAAGCTGAAAGCGGTCGTAGAATTTACCACCGAAACACTGGCAGGTATTCCCAGTATCATCTACGGTCTGGTGGGTATGCTGGTGTTCGTAAAAATGCTTGGGTTTGGCACTTCGATTATTTCGGGCAGCCTTACGATGGTTATTATGATTTTGCCCACCATTATCCGGACCACGCAGGAAAGTCTAAAGACCGTTCCGCTGGGATACCGTGAAGGTGCGCTGGGATTGGGTGCCACTAAATGGTACATGATCCGCACCATCGTTTTGCCCTGCTGTTTAAGCGGTATCATTACCGGATGCATTCTGTCCATCGGTCGTATTGTAGGCGAAAGTGCTGCATTGATGTTTACAGCAGGCTCGGCGACCATCATCGCTGCCAACATCATCAAAGCATACACCAGTGGCGGTGGTACGCTGTCGGTTGCATTGTATATGTATGCAATGGAGCGTGGTGAAGTAGACGTCGCTTTTGCCATCGCAGCGATTTTGCTGCTGTTGGTACTGGTCATCAATATTGCCACCCGTTTGGTACAAAAAAAGTTGAATGGTAAGGAGCAGGCAAAATGAGTGAGAATATTCTGTTGCAGGCAAAGGATCTGCATCTTTTTTACGGCGAAACCGAAGCATTGAAAGGCATCAACATCGAGATCCCCGAAAGAAAAATTACGGCTTTGATCGGCCCTTCGGGTTGTGGTAAGTCCACATTCCTGAAGACGCTCAACCGTATGAACGACTTGATCCCCAGCGTAAGCATCACTGGCGAGGTGTTGTTCCGTGGACAGAACATTTTGGCAAAAGATGTGGATGTGACCGACCTGCGCCGTCGCATCGGTATGGTGTTCCAAAAGCCGAATCCGTTCCCCATGAGTATTTACGACAACATCGCTTATGGCCCTCGTCTGCATGGCAATCACAGCAAAGCACAGCTGGATGAACTGGTAGAAAAAAGCCTGCGTGGTGCTGCTATTTGGGACGAAGTGAAAGATCGCCTGAAAAAGAGTGCGCTGGGGCTTTCGGGTGGTCAGCAGCAGCGTTTGTGCATTGCACGGGCATTGGCAGTAGAGCCTGAACTGCTTTTGATGGACGAGCCGACCAGTGCTTTGGACCCGGCTTCTACAATGCGTATCGAGGAACTGATGAGCACACTGAAAGAAAATTACACCATTGCCATCGTTACCCATAATATGCAGCAGGCTGCACGTATCAGCGACCGCTGTGCGTTCTTCCTGACCGGTGAACTGGTAGAGTGTGACGAAACCGAAACCATCTTCTCGACCCCGCATGATAAACGCACCGAGGACTACATCAGCGGTCGATTCGGCTAATATTTTGTCTGTAAGCGGAATTTTAAGCGGATTTATGTATATTTCTGCTTTCCAAAATCTTTACAGACGTTGAAAAGCAGAAAAAAATTTTTTATAATAAGAGGGAACGGCTATGGAATTACGACATGGGTATGACGCCAGCTTGAAAGAGCTGTCGGACAGCATTTTGCAGATGAGCAGCCTTGCTTCTTCTGCCATACAAAAAGCGATCACCGCATTTGAAACTGCCGACGAGCAGTTGGCAAAGCAGGTCATCGCCGGCGATGAGAACATCGACCAGCTGGAAAAAAGCATCGAGCATCAATGCTGGATTCTTTTGCTGCGTCAGCAGCCGGTCGCTACCGACCTGCGCAAGGTGAGCTGTGCCATGAAGATGATTACCGATATTGAGCGTATCGGCGACGCTGCGGAGGACATTGCAGAGCTGAGCCGCCACATGGGCGGCAGTCATCCCCAGCAGCTGATGGACACCATTCAAACAATGGCAAACTGCGTAAAAGATATGTTTGAACAGTCGATCGAAGCATACGTCGCCGGCGATTTGGAGGCTGCAAAAAAAGTGATCCAAACGGACGACGAGGCAGACGAGTTGTTCTGTGTTATGCGCAAGCTGGCAATCCAGCAGATCGTAGCACACAACGAACAAGCAGATGCAGCAATGAACTGCTTCATGGCTGCAAAGTACCTTGAGCGTGTTGGGGATCATGCGGTGAACATTGCAGAGTGGGTGGAATTCAGCAAAACAGGCGTTCACAAAAACAGTAAAATCGTATGACACCCCGAATCGCAAAAAGGCGTTTCGGGAAATCAGGGGAGAGGAAGAAACGCCTTATGCAAAAAGAAACGGTTATTTTTATTGTGGAGGATGACGAAAATATTCGTGTTCTTCTCGAGGCAGCACTGCGGGCGTCTGGTTTTCAGACACGCTGCTTCGAGGGTGCCGAACCTGCACTGTTGGAAGCGGTGCAGAAATGTCCGGATGCAATGTTGCTGGACATTATGATGAAAGGCATGGATGGGATCACGGCACTTCAGATGATTCGTCAAAATCCCATAATGAAGTCGCTCCCTGTTATGATGCTTACTGCCAAAGATACCGAAAGCGACAAGGTTTTGGGGCTGGACGCAGGGGCAGACGACTATATGACCAAACCCTTTAGTGTGTTGGAGCTTTGCGCAAGAGTACGGGCACTGGTGCGCCGTGGCACAAGCGGCGAACCTGTTGCCGAAACTGCAAGCGGAAAGTGTTTGTGTGCAGAAGGTTTGAAAGTGAACTGTGACCTGCGGGAGGTCACCTTGAACGATGCCCCCATCGAGTTGACCTTGAAGGAATTCGAACTGCTGCGGGTGTTGATGGAAAACTGCCAGCGTGTGGTGGACCGTGAACAGCTTTTGCAGCAGGTGTGGGGGTATGAATTTGCGGGAGAAACACGCACCTTGGATATGCATATCGGTACGCTTCGCCATAAGCTCGGCGATGACGAACCCGAACGCAAGTATATCAAGACCGTGCGTGGGGTCGGCTACCGCTTTTTAATGCCTGTCGAGAGGATGGGCTAACAAATGAAAAAAGCCATTTTACGTGGAAATTTTGCGGCGATCTGTTTAAGCCTTGTTTGTGCATTGATGCTGGCGGCATTTATGTTCAATTACCGAATGACCGAAAAAACCCAGCAGGATCTGCTTAACATGGCACAGGTTGCTGCATTGTCGTTAGAAACCGACAATGATGCGCAGGAAATTGCACAGTCGATACAAAATGCCATCCATGTGCGGGTAAGTGTGATTGCAAGCGACGGCACTGTTTTGGCAGACACCGAAACAGAACCGCAGGAGCTGCCGAATCATTCCAACCGCACAGAGATCCAGCAAGCAAAGCAAACGGGAACAGGCACCGATGTACGGAACAGTGCATCGGTGGGCGAAAAGCTGATCTACGCAGCAGTGAGAACGCCCAGCGGAAGTTACCTGCGCCTGTCAGCATCTTACAACAGCCTTGTGCTGGACCTGTTTGCCTTTGCACCGATGCTGGCAATCGGTCTTATCGTGGGGATCGTTGTGGCGATTCCGTTGGCAAATAAACAATCCGCAGCCGTAACGGCACCCATTGCACAGCTCAGCCGTGAGTTGGCAACCATTAAAAACGGAGGGACAGCGTTGCAGCTGCATCATTACCCATATCCGGAGTTGAGAGCTATGGCACAAGACATCAATCAGCTTTCAATGGAAATTTCAGGCAATTTGCAGCGGCTACAAGCAGAAAAGGAAAAAATTGATTATATTTTGGATAATATGAGCGAAGGCTTCCTTTTACTGGACGAACAGGAAAAGATCCTGACCATCAACGAGGCAGCTTGTAGCTTTTTTGGCTGTCATCGGATGCTGGTACAAGGCAAAGAACTTGCACAGGCAACAAGCAACAAAGAGATTTTGCAAGCAGCCGATAGCGTGATCTATTCGCAACAGGATTCTGCACAGGGACAAATGAGAATCGCAGGCAGACGTACCATACACGCAGCAGTAAGCCGTGTGCGTGAGGGTGACGGGGGGCTTTCAAAAGGTGCCATTATGATCTTGACGGATATTACAGAGCAGACAAGTACCGTAAAAATGCGTCAGGAATTTTTCCAGTCTGCAAGCCACGAGCTGAAAACACCCATCACATCCATCCGTGGGTTTGCCGAACTGCTTTGCAGCGATATGCCGCTGGACGAAACTTCTCGCAAGGATTTTTCCAACCGTATCTTGAAAGAAGCAGGGCGGATGTCCCATCTGATCGAGGACATTATTATGATTAGCCGGATGGAAAGCGGCGACATCACCTTCGACAAAGAGCGAGTAAACCTTGCCGATGTAGTGAAAGAAAGCGAGGACTTTGTGCGTGGGTTGGCAGCGCAAAACAACATCACACTGGATGTTGCTACCCAAAATTGCAGCTATTTTGCCTCACGCAGAGAAATGAGTGAGTTGTTCAGCAATTTGTTGGTGAACGCTGTGCGCTACAATTACGAGGGTGGCATCGTTCGTGCGACCCTTACCCGTGAACAAGGTCGACCGGTGTTCTCGGTATTCAATACGGGTGAACCCATTCCCGAGAAATATCGTCAACGCATTTTCGAACGTTTCTTCCGCATCGACAAAGGAAGAAGCAAAGAAAGCGGCGGTACCGGTTTGGGCTTGGCAATCGTGAAGCATATCGCAGTAAATTACGGGATCGAAGTAGAACTTCAGGTAGAAGAAGACGGAAACCGATTTGTGCTGAAGTTTTAACAAACGAATGAGCCGTTGCCAAAAGGTGCTGTGTACACAGCGATATTATGAGGAAATTTTCGTTGAAAAAACAGGGCAGGAACAAACGTTCCTGCCCTGTGCTTGTAGAAAAAGCCTATTTTGAAGTTAACGCAGCCGTTCCACCTCATCCGGCTGCTTTGCAGCCACCTTCCCCTTAAGGGGAAGGCTTTTTCTTTGTCGAAACAGAGTTTCTCTTTCGGCTTCCCCCTGGGGGGAAGCTGTCACGAACAGCGTGACTGATGAGGGGACTTCTGCCCTGTATTTCTTTATTGCAGCAAAGCTTCGGTCGCTTCGTTGCGGTATTGATGCGTGTAAAGGTTGTAGTAGGCTCCTTGCTGTTGCATCAGTTCGTCGTGCGAGCCGCTTTCGATGATAGCACCCGAGCGAATGACCAAAATGCGGTCGGCTGCCCGAATCGTGGACAGACGATGTGCCACAATAAAACTGGTACGTCCGGAAAGCACCGTTTGAATTGCACTTTGGATCAATGCTTCGGTTTCGGTGTCGATGCTCGAAGTTGCCTCGTCCAAAATAAAAATCTTGGGGTCGGCAAGCAATACACGTGCAAGACTCAGCAGCTGTTTTTGTCCGGTCGACAGTTTTCCGCCGCCTTCGCCTACCTGTGCATCGTAACCGCCCGGAAGTTTTAGAATAAATTCTTCTGCGTGTACCATCTGTGCTGCCCGACGAATCTCCTCGTCGGTAGCGTCCGGTTTGGCAAAACGCAGGTTTTCTGCCACTGTTCCGCTAAACAAGTGCGGAGATTGCAGCACATAGCCAAGACTGGATTGCAGCCAAAGCTGGCTGCGTGTGCGGTAATCGGCACCGTCGATCAAAACAGCACCCTCGGTCGGCTCGTAAAATCGACAGACCAGATTTACAATCGTCGATTTTCCTGCGCCTGTTTCGCCTACAAGTGCAACATTTTGCCCCGGTTCGACCGTAAGATTGAAGTGTTCCAAAACGGTTTCGCCGGTTTTATAGCGGAAAGTTACGTCCTTAAATTCCACTTTTCCTGCGATCTCGCACCAGTTTTCGATTTTTCCGTCAAATAAATCGCCGTACTCCTGCTGAATGGCAGGGCTGTCGATAATGTCAGGCTGGGTGTCCAGCAAGTCCAATACACGTTCGGCACTGGCTTGCGCTGCCTGCATCTCTGCCAAAATGTTGGCGAGCTGATGAACGGGGTCGAACAGCTGGGTGGCATAGCTGACAAAAGCTGCCAGTGTGCCAAGGTCGATGACCGAACGTAAAGTCATTTCTCCGCCTACCGACAACGCCAGTGCTACCGAAATCGCACCCAAGTTGTATACCAGTGGAACGAATAGAGAACTTAAGCTGGCTGCCCGCAGGCTAGACTGGTACATTTCTTCGGTCAAAGTGCAAAATTCCTGTTGAGCAGCGGTTTCACGAACCAGTGTTTTTGTCGTCACGGCACCCATGATGCCCTCGTTGAAAGCATCTGTGATGCGGCTGTTTACCTTGCGCACATTGCGTTGCTGTACCAGAATCTTGCGTTGGAAAATGACGCACAGCACCGCCAAAAGCGGGGTGACGGTCAAGACGAGCAATCCCAGTTTCCAGTTCAACGCAAGCAAAATGCCCATTACGCCCAAAACGAATGCACCGCCCCACATCAGGTCTATGATGCTCCAGGCAATCATACCGGCGATACGGGCGATGTCGCTGCCTACACGTGCCATCAGCCAGCCCACACTGGTGGTGTCGTAAAAACTGAAAGAAAGCTGTTGCAGTTTGGTGAAAGCCTCTTGACGAATGTCATAGCAGATGTCACGTTCCAGCCGACCTGCACCCCGTACAAATAAAAATACACCGGTGGACTGTACCACGATCATAATTGCATAGACAGCTGCGAAAAATCCGATACCGACGGTTTGCTGCGGTTGGATAAACCGATTGATAGCGTAACGAGTCATCAGTGGGTATAAAAGGTCGATGATGGCGACCAATATCATGACCCCCATGGTGAACACGACTCGCCGTTTGCTGCGCATGGCATAACCGACAAGGCGTTTCCATACCCGAAGGTCGATTTTTTTGTCGTTGTATACTTTTTCCTGCATCATACGGCATCACCGCCTTTCTCACAGGATTCCAGTTCGTTTTGAATCACACAAATGCGGCGATAAATGCCCTCTTGCTCGCACAGTTGGGCATGGGTGCCTTGCTGTACGATTTTTCCGTTCTCCAAAACAAGGATGAAGTCCGCTTCACGCAAGGTAGAAATGCGGTGGCTGATCAAGAAAGTGGTGCCTGTGTCACGCTCGGCAAGTGCAGCACGGATAGAAGCATCGGTTTCGGCATCGACTGCGCTGAGCGAGTCATCGAAAATGCAAACGGGTGTGTTTTGTACCAGCATACGGGCGATGGCAACACGCTGTTTTTGTCCGCCCGACAAGGTAACGCCTCGTTCGCCGACCACTGTTTCGTACCCCTCCGAAAAACCGGTGATAACATCATGTACACAAGCGGTGCGGGCTGCAGAATAGCATTCCTCCTCTTGTGCTTGTGGACGGGCAAGCAGGATATTTTCCCGAATGGTACGGCTGAACAAAAACGGTTCTTGCAGAACGATTCCGATCTTGCTGCGCAGATGCCCTACTTCAATGTCCCGAATGTCTACACCGTCCAGTAAGATGCGCCCCTTGGTGGGAAGATACAGTCGCTGCAACAAATGAATCAGGGTGGATTTTCCTGCACCCGTACTGCCCAAAATGCCGACGGTCTGTCCTGCTTTTACCGAAAAATCAATGTGTGACAATACCATACGCCCATCGTCCGGATAGGCAAAGCAAACATCTTCGAAGGTGATGTTGCCACGAATCGTCGGTTTTGTGGCTTTACCCGGTTCGGTTTCCTGCGGTGCGTTTAGAATTTCCTGCAAACGTCCCAAGGCGACATCCGCCATTACAAGGTCGGCGAGGATACGCCCCAGATTTCGCATCGGAAAGGTGAGCATACCGGCGTAACTGGTGAACAAAATCACATTGCCGGTGGTCACCTGACCGTTTGCAGCAAGCAACACACCCACGACCAGCACCAGTGCGATCTGGGTATATCCGATCATGTCCGACAAGCCCCAGTATAAGCCCATCAAAGTGTTCAGCTTTAGGCTGATTTTGCGGAAAGCGGTATTCAGACGGGTGAATTTTTCCAGTTCCTGTTTTTGCCGTGCAAAAGCTCGCACGACCCGCATTCCGGTCAGGTTTTCCTGCAAAGCAGTGGTCAGACGTCCTTCGGCTTCGTCCACCTGTGTAAAATATTTTTGTACCGCTTTCGAGTATACAAAAGAAAAAACGATCAAAAATGGCAAAAGGCAAGTGGCGACAGCCGTAAGCAACGGGCTGATAGGCAACATGATGCCGATGGCGACCGTTGCCATGAACAGGGTGCGCAAAACTTGAATGAGTTGGTTTTGGATGAAACGATGCACCGTTTCGACGTCCGACGTACAACGCTGGATCAGGTCGCCCGTTTGATTGGACTTATGCCACGCATAGGGAGCATGGGACAAACGGAAAAACAGTTGTTCCCGCAGCGCACGGGAGGTGCCTTCGCCCATTTTTGCGGCGTATTTACCACGCCAAAAGGAAAACAGTGCGTTGAATCCGCTTACAACAAGCACTGCAACCGCACACAGCCACAAATTGTGCAGCAGGAACTCTCTGCCACCAAGTCGTGCGATCTGTGTTTGCAGCCAAGTCGGCAGCTGCATGGGCTGCGTATCCAAAACGCTGTCCACGGTGAAGCTGACGACCAACGGAGTAAGATAGCTTGTACCGGCAGCCAGTGCCGTACAAACGATTGCGATCACAAACGGCAGATGACTGCGGTCTGCGATCTGCCACAGGTTTTTCCAGCGGGAAAAACGGCTGTGACGAGTTGTTTTGGTTTCCATAGATCCTCCTATATGCAAAGGGGGAGCCTTTGCTCTGTGGCAGCAAAACGCACGGATACACGGCGCCGAACGTTCGCTGCGATGTATAGTTGCTGTGCAGGTGGTAACGGCACACGCACAGAGCGGTGGCAAAAGATTGAAATTGCAGCAAAATCGAGTTTTTCTGCAAACAAGACCAAAGCAAAAATCAATGAAAAAAGGCGACAAAGCCGGCAGCTCTGTCGCCTTGAAAAAGCAGAAAGCTTTTTGCTATTTGTACAAATTAAGGGCAACAGAGCCAACAGTGCCTTAGTTTGTTTTGGGGTGGTACTTCTCGCAGGTGCATTTTTTCCATTTCAGACCGCTTCCGCAGGGGCATAGATCGTTTCTGCCGATCTGTGTGCCGGTGTGGACAGGGCGGTTCACTTCGGAATCATCTCCGCCACCTGAAGTAGCGGTGGGTTTCATTACCTGCTGGCGTTCGGTGCGGATCTGTGCAGAAAGCAGCAGACGAACCGTATCTTCACGGATGCGGTCGACCATGCTGTCGAACATCTCGAAGCCTTCCAGACGGTATTCTACAACGGGATCTTTTTGTCCGTAGCTGCGCAGATAGATGCCACGGCGCAGCTGATCCATATCGTCGATGTGCTCCATCCACTTCAGGTCGATATTTTTCAGCAAACAGATGCGCTCAAACTCACGCATTACTGCCGAACCGCACATCTGCTCTTTTGCACGAAGAACTTTGTTGGCACGGGTAATGAGCAGCTCGCTGATCTCGGTCGCATCCAAATCTTTCAGCTGTTCTTCGCTGTATTGGAAATCGGTCGGCAATGCAAGCCAACCCAGATAATGCTGACGCAAGCCGGCAAAGTTCCAGTCGGCGGCATTTTCGCCCACGGTGTAGACAGCGACTGTTTCTTTGATGGTTTCTTCCACCATCTTTTTGATGACTTCGGAAAGATCTTTGCCTTCCAAAATCTCCTGTCGTTGTCCGTAGATGGTTTGACGCTGGGTGTTCATAACGTCGTCGAAAGACAAAACGCTCTTACGGGTCTGGAAGTTGCGTCCTTCCAGCTTTTTCTGCGCACTTTCCAGTGCGTTGCTTACGATCTTGCTGTCGATGGGCATATCGTCCTCGACGCCCAAGCTGGACATCATCTGCTGCATCCGTTCACCGCCGAACAAGCGCATCAGGTCGTCCTCCATCGACAGGAAGAAACGGCTGCAACCGGGGTCACCCTGTCGACCGGCACGACCACGCAGCTGGTTGTCGATACGACGGCTCTCGTGGCGTTCGGTGCCAACGATAAACAAACCGCCTGCCTCACGCACTTTTTCGGCTTCTTGTTCGATGCCGGGCTTGTATTTTTTGTACAGCTCATTGTAATACTCACGTGCAGCAAGGATGTCCTGATCGTCGGTGTCGCCGTGACCGTCTGCTTCGGCGATGATGTGTTCGGGGTAGCCCTCTTTCAGCATGGTGGCTTTTGCGATGTATTCCGCATTACCGCCCAGCTGAATATCGGTTCCACGACCAGCCATGTTGGTGGCGATGGTAACAGCGTTCAGCTTACCTGCCTGTGCAACGATCTCGGCTTCTTTTTGGTGGTATTTTGCGTTCAGCACTTCGTGCTTAATGCCACGGCGTTTGAGCATTGCGCTGAGGTGTTCGCTCTTTTCGATGCTTACCGTACCGACCAGAACCGGCTGACCTTTTTGGTGACACTCGATGATCTGTTCAATGACGGCATTGCACTTGGCAGCGTCGGTTTTGTAAATGGAGTCGGGCAGGTCTTTGCGCTGAACAGGCTTATTGGTGGGGATGGTAACGACTTCCAGACCGTAGATCTCACGGAACTCGTCTGCTTCGGTCAAAGCGGTACCGGTCATACCGGCAAGCTTTTTGTACATACGGAAATAGTTCTGGAAAGTGATGGTAGCCACCGTGCGGTTTTCGGCTGCGATCTTTACCCCTTCTTTTGCCTCGATCGCCTGATGCAGACCCTCGTTGTAACGGCGACCGATCATCAAACGACCGGTAAACTCATCAACGATGATAACTTCGCCGTCTTTTACAACATAGTTGATGTCGTTTTTCATCACGCCATGCGCTTTGATCGCCTGATTTACATGATGCAGCAGCTCCATGTTGTCGGAATCGGCGATGTTTTCGACGTTGAAATAACGTTCGGCTTTCTTGATGCCGTACATGGTGAGGGTAGCGAGCTTTTGCTTTTCGTCGATGATGTAGTCGATCTCCTCACCGATGGCTTGCAGACGCATATCGTTGCTGATACGGCTTGCCTGCTCGTACAAAGGATACCCGATGGCGGTCAGATGTGCCATTACTTCGGAGTCCTTCTTTGCATTTTCCACAACTTCGGCTTCACGTGCTTCCAGTTCGATCTGGGTCATGTGGCGCAGCTTGCGTACAAAGGTGTCGGCTTTTTGGTACAGATCGCTGCTTTCTGCGCCTGCACCACTGATGATAAGCGGTGTACGGGCTTCGTCGATCAAAATGGAGTCTACCTCGTCAACGATGGCAAATGCGTGTCCACGCTGCACCATAGCGTCTTTGTGGATGACCATATTGTCACGCAGGTAATCGAACCCGAATTCGTTGTTGGTGCCGTAGGTGATGTCGCACTGATAGGCAGCTTTGCGCTGTGCGGGGTCGATGCCCGCAACGACCAAACCAACGCTCAGCCCCAAAAAGCGGTACAATTTGCCCATCAACTCGCTGTCACGGCGGGCAAGATAGCCGTTGACCGTAACAACGTGTACGCCCTCGCCGGTCAGTGCATTCAGGTAAACCGGCAAAGTAGCGACCAGTGTTTTACCCTCACCGGTGCGCATCTCGGCGATATTGCGGCGATGCAGGACGATACCGCCGATGATCTGTACCCGAAAGTGTTTCATGCCAAGCACACGCCAGCTGGCTTCACGGCAAGCAGCGTATGCATCGGGCAAAATGTCGTCGAGCGTTTCGCCGTTTGCAAGGCGTTGTTTCAGCGCAGGGGTGACCGCCTGCAATTCTTTATTGGACATCGCCTGATATTTCGGCTCCAGTTCCATAACTTTGTCCACCAAAGGGCGGATGCGTTTGAGTTCTTTGTCGGAAAAGGTGCCGAAAATTTTATCTAAAAGAGACATTGTTATAATCACAACCTTTTTTGTTTGATGCCGCCCAGCAACTGCCTGTCTGCAAAGGCAGCGGCAGGGAGGGCATTTAAATATAATAATACTACTATTTAAAGAGATCTGTCAAACCTTGCAGCAGCTTTTTTTGTAAATTTTTTCCCACGATCCGGCATATTTTGGACAAAGTGAGAAAACGAACGATCATTTTGAAGAAAAAACAGAAACACAGGCGAAAAGAAATGGGTTAATAAAGGCAGTTTTGCGGCAAGAATAAAGGATGTCGGCTTGACTTTTTTACACAACAGGAGTAGTATAATAATATAATATAGTTATAAAAACTAGATTAAGAAGTTTTAAAGATTTGGGGGTGGAGGCAGATGAGCCGATATTTTGCAAAAAAAGCACGGGACCCGATGTCCAGTTACACACATTTTTGGGGAGCTATCGTCAGTGCGCTGGCAACGTTGGTAATGGTGGTTTGGGGGCTTGTTTCACAAACCAACTGGGCGTTGATCGTAGGCGCAGCGGTGTTCGGTTGTTCGCTGATTGCGTTGTATAGTGCATCGAGCATTTATCATTTTGTAAAGGCAGGAGAACGCTGTTTGCAGCGACTGCGTAAACTCGACCACTCGATGATCTACGTCCTGATCGCCGGCAGTTATACGCCTGTTTGTTTGGCGTTCATGCAGCGAGATTATGCGCTGAAATTTTTGACGGTTATTTGGGCAATGGCGGTGGCAGGCATTATCATCAAATTGTTTTGGCTGAACGCCCCACGTGTGCTGTATACTGCCCTGTATCTGGCGATGGGATGGGCGATCGTGGTCGATCTGCCTTCGTTGGCAGCGATGCCTGTCGGCTGTTTTGGATTTATCTTGGCAGGTGGATTGCTCTACACCACAGGTGCAGTCCTGTATATCATCAAAAAGCCGAATCTGCCCAAGGGATGGGGCTTTCATGAATTGTTCCATTTGTTCATTCTGGCAGGGTCTGCCTGTCATGTGTTGGCGGTGCTGCTGTTTGTACTGTGATAGGGTAAGATAAAATCGAATCATTTTTTAATCACTCTGCGAGATGGCTCGTGGGGTGATTTTTTTATGTGTACTACGCAAAAAAATAAGCAAAATTTTAAATAAAACAATATTGTATTGACAAACTATATTATACAGAATATAATATAGTCAGAAAAAACATATCAACAGCAAAACAGCATTGCCATATCGGCAGCAAGCAAAGAAAGGAGCGATGAGTGTGGCATTCAATACAGGAGCCCCTTTGCTGGATGCATTGGTGCTGAGCGTTGCCAGCATAGAGGATACCTACGGCTACAAGATCACGCAGGACGTGCGCAGCGTAATGAGTGTAAGCGAAAGTACGTTGTATCCCGTTTTAAGGCGGCTGCAAAAAGACGGCTGTTTGGAAACCTACGACCAAGCGTTTGCCGGAAGAAACCGTCGCTATTATCGGATCACCCCCTACGGCAGGCAGCTTTTGCAAGGGTATCGCCAAGAGTGGCTTGCCTATGAGGAAAAGGTACACAGTGTTTTATTTAGAGAGGTGTAAGCATGACAAAGCAGGAATTTTTAAGCAAATTGGAAGATTTGCTTTCGGAGCTGCCCGCCGAAGATCGTGAGGACGCACTGCGGTTTTATCAGGAATATCTCGAAGATGCGGGCGAGGAAAATGAACAAAGCGCACTTGCAGAACTGGGCGATGTGGAGCAGTTGGCAGAACAAATTCGGCAGGCGTGTTGCGCCAACAAGGTCGAACAGCCGCAACCCGAACAACAGCAACCCGAACAGCCCAAGCAGGAGCCGCATCGCTGGCCAGCACCTGTGCAATATTTACGCCCCAATTCTTCCGATTATACGGAATACCGCAGGCAGCGATCGAAGGATACGGCATCCGATACGTCGGCTACTTCAGAGCCAGTTCAGCCCAAATGCAAGCCGACGAAAGATACGCCCAATACAGCTACTATCATAATTTTGATTTTGATTGCAATTTTTACCTTCCCGCTGTGGATCGGCTTCATTGGCACCATCTTTGGCTTGTTTGTTGGCTTCGGTGTTGCAGCACTGGTTTCGGTGGTGTGTGCGGTAGTGGCACTGTTCAGCATCGCCTCGGTGGGCATCGGCGGATTGCTGGTGTTTGGCGGTTGTGTTTTTGTTGCAGGCATCAGCCTTGTTGTTCTGGCTGGCATCGGATGGCTTGTAGTGCGATTCGGTGTACCCCTCATCCGATTTATCGTAAACTGTGCCAAAAAGCTGGCTTCGGCTGTTAACGGGTAAGGAGGGAATATACATGAAAAAATTATTTGAAAGGCTTGCAGCAGTGGGGGGCGGAATGTGTCTGGTAGGATTGCTGATCGTCGTCATTTCACTTGCTTGTGGCGCACAGTTCGGCTCTTTGCGGATCGATTCCGGCGTGTTTCGCTTTATTCCCTTTGCCCAAATAAAAAATGAGTTTATAAGCGAGGTAAGCGAGGAAGTTGGCGAATGGTATCACCATGACACCACCCTGCAAAATGCTCGGCTTGAAACCGGAATGGTACAAAAAATCAAACTGCGTGCAAACGGCTGCGAAGTGCAGGTGAAAACAGGCGATGAAAACCATACCAGTGCGGTGCTGGAATTGAGCGGAAAGCTGACCGAAGACCATATACGCCAGAAATGGGACGATGACGGCGAATTGGAACTGACCATTGACAGCAAACAAAATGTTTTGCCGGTGGATAGCAGTGAATATCAGGCAGTGCTTACCGTGCCTCCTGCATTGATCCAGTTGGACATTGATGCAAGCCAGGCAGCCGTAACAGTGGAAGACCTTACGGTGACAGAACTGGACACCGAGGCAAGTATGGCAGACGTAAAGCTAAACAAGGTCGTTGCTTCCAAAAGCGATATGAAAGCCGATATGGGCAATATCAGCGGTACAGTACAGCTTAGCGGAAAAAATGATATGGAATGCTCGATGGGCAATATCGAACTGACCGTGACAGGTGTGGTCGACTATGGGTACACCATCGAAAACTCGATGGGAAATGTCAACATCGGAGGACACGAACACAGTGGCTCGCACAATGAGGTCAAGCTGAACCAACAAGCCGCTACCCTGTTCTACGTAGAATGCTCGATGGGAAGCGTAATCGTGGATTTCCGGTGAAAACATTGAAAAAAGCGTCACATCTGTTATAATGCTATCAGAAAAGAAAAAACACAGGCGTTTTGTGCAACGACAAGAAGGAGAATACATATGGAACCACGGAAATTATATCGTTCTTCCAGCAATAAAAAGATTTGTGGCGTTTGTGGAGGCATTGGCAACTATTTGAACGTGGACGCAAACCTTGTTCGCATCTTGCTGGTGGTGCTGGCGATCTTCAGCAATATAGGGGTCGGATTGATTCTGGTCGCTTACATTTTGGCAGCCGTTTTGCTGCCGGAAGATGGCGTTTAATGCCAATGGGCATTGTAGCCATAAAAAAACAAACAGATACAGGCGGATGCTGTGCGAACGGCATCCGCCTGTTGTTTTCAACATCCTTTCGAAAAAATGTGGAAAAGAAGAACATAAGCTGTAAATTTGGAATAAATCATGCCCGATGTCTCTAAAATGTAAGAATAGAGGGGAGGGAAATGCATGACCGATTTTCGGCAAAAATTATTGCAAAAACAGCCCGCAGCCGATCTGCCGTTTGCCATTTTGGTGGTGACGCTGGTCTTGTTTGGGCTGGTAATGCTATTCAGTGCAAGCTATGCGGTGGGCAACTACCGTTTCGATGACCCGTACACCTACATCCGCCCACAGGCAGTATTTGCAGCGGGGGGATTGTTTGCAATGTGGGTGGCAAGTCGGGTCGATTATCATATCTACCATAAATTGGCATTTCCGCTGTTGATACTTTCGATGATCTTGCTGGTGGTGGTATTGTTCATGCCAAAGTATAACGGATGCCGCCGCTGGATCGTAACGCCGGTAGGAACCTTACAGCCCAGTGAAATTGCAAAATTTTCGGTGGTGTTGGTGTTTGCCCACATCATTTCGCTCAACCATGCAAAAATGAAGGGCTTTTTGTGCGGCGTATTGCCCTTTTTGCTCATCCTTGCCCCCATCGCAGGGCTCATGCTGCTAGAACCGCATCTGTCGGGAACGGTACTGATTTTGGGCATTGGGGGCATTTTGATGTTTGTGGGCGGGACCGGCTTAAAATGGTTCGGCATCGCCATCGGTGCGGTAGTGACGGCGGTCGCCTGTGCGGTGGTGTTGCTGCCCGATCTGGTACCTTACGCCATGAGCCGATTGGAAAGCTGGCTCGACCCCTTTGCCGACCCGCTTGGGGCTGGGCATCAAACCATCCAAAGCTTGTATGCCATCGGCTCGGGCGGTGCTACGGGTTTGGGGTTGGGTAATTCACGGCAGAAACATCTGTATGTCCCCGAACCGCAAAACGACTTCATCTTTTCCATCATTTGCGAAGAACTGGGATTTATCGGTGCGATGCTGGTGATTTTTTTGTTCGTGGCACTGTTGCTGCGTGGCATGACCATCGCACTCCATGCACGGGATAAATTCGGTTCTTTGCTGGTGGTGGGCTTTGTGGTGCAGGTGGTCATGCAAGCGGTGCTGAACATTGCGGTCGTGACCAATACCATCCCAAACACCGGCATCAGCCTTCCCTTTTTCTCGTCCGGCGGAACAAGTCTGATGATGCTTTTGGGCGAAATGGGCATCGTGCTTTCGGTTTCCCGACAGGCGGGGCAGAATCGGCTGTGAAAAAAGGTGCGTTTTTTCAAAAAATGCACCTTTTTAGGCGGTTTTGCATATTGTGGGGTATCAAAATAAGGGAATGAGGGATGGAAATGGAATATTTGCGAATTCGGGGTGGACGGGAATTGCAGGGCAGCGTGACTTTGCCCGGAGCAAAAAACAGCTTGCTGCCCATTTTGGCTGCCGGTATTTTGTGCAATGAACCGGTCACATTGAAAAATGTGCCGGATCTGTCCGACCTACACGCTTCGTTGCAGATCTTGCGGGCGGTGGGCTGGCAGGCGGAATTTGTGCAGGGAACGATACAACTGTTGCCGGCGGAAAAAATGAAAAGTATCATTCCCGAAAAAGCAGCCGGTGCAATGCGCAGCTCGGTGTTTTATCTGGCACCGCTGCTGCACCGCACGGGAAAGGTAGAGTTGCCTAGTCCCGGAGGGTGTCGGCTGGGGCAGCGTCCCATCGACATCCATCTGGAAGGATTGGTCAAAATGGGTGCAACCGCTGCCATGCAGGGAGAAGTACTGACACTGTGCGCACCGAATGGATTGCAAGGAACTGAATTTCGGCTGCGGTATCCCAGTGTAGGTGCGACCGAAACATTGATGATGGCAGCGGCGTTGGCACAGGGAAAAAGTCGGCTTGAAAATGTCGCAAAAGAACCGGAAGTGATGGATCTTGCCCGTTTTTTGAATCGCTGTGGGGCGCAGATCCGTGGAGCAGGTACCGAGTGCATCGAGATCGAGGGCGTACCGGCCTTAAAAGGTGCGACCCATACGCTTATCCCCGACCGTATCGTCGCTGCGACCTTGTTTGCAGCAGTTGCAGCCGCAAAAGGCGAGGTACATATCAAAAACGTGTGTCCGGTACATCTGGCAGGGGTTTTGGAACTGTACAAGCGCATGGGGATGCAGTTGTACCAGCCTGTCCCTGGGGAGTTGATCGCCGGTATGCAAAATCGTCCCAAAGCACTGGGACAGCTGAAAACAGGCCCTTATCCTGCTTTTTGCACCGATGCTGCCCCGCTGACTGCTGCGGCTTTGCTTACTGCGACCGGTGAAACGGTAATTGAAGATACGGTGTTCGAAAATCGGTTCGAATGCGCAAGCGAATTTGCAAATTTGGGCGCAAGGGCCATGAAACAGGGGCGCAGCATCCATATTTGGGGCAAAAAAAGCTATTCCGGCGGCAGCGCACGGGCGAGCGATCTGCGGGCAGGTGCAGCTTTGGTCTGTGCAGCATTGGGGGCAAAAGGTGAAAGCCGTATCGGAGGGCTGGAATACATCCGTCGGGGATATTGCGACTTGGAAAAAACGATGCAGTATTTGGGGGCAGATATTGTCAAAATATCAGACTAGATCCCCAGAAAGAACTGTCGAAATAGCGCAAGAAATAGAATTTTGTAAAGAAATGAAAAACTTCTTGTTACAAATTGCTCAAATGCTTGCATTTACCACGCAAATCTGGTAAACTATTAAGTGTGCAACTATAATTTTTTCAGAGTACATTTCCGCCTTTTGCAGATACGGAGTGTGCTGTGTTTGAATAGTGATGAATCAGGAGAAAATAGGGGGAATTTTAAATGGCTTTCGCTCTGGACGAAGAGATGACAAATATTACCAATATCAAGGTAATTGGCGTTGGCGGTGGCGGCGGAAATGCAGTGAACCGTATGGTCGAAGGTGGACTGCGTGGGATTGAATTTATTGCCATGAACACCGACCAGCAGGTTTTGATGGATTCAAAAGCAACCATGAAGGTGCAGTTGGGTGCGAAGCTGACCAAAGGCCGTGGCGCAGGTGCCGACCCCGAGATTGGGCAGCGCAGTGCCGAGGAAAGCAAAGATGAGATCGCAAATGCTCTGCGTGGCGCACAGATGGTATTCATCACCGCAGGTATGGGTGGCGGTACCGGTACCGGTGCAGCACCGGTCGTGGCAGAAGTTGCAAAAGATATGGGCATCCTGACCGTCGGCATCGTGACCAAGCCGTTTGCGTTCGAAGGCCGTCGCAAAATGAAACTGGCAGAGCAGGGCATTACCTGTCTGTTGGAGCAGGTGGACAGCCTGATCGTAATTCCCAACGAACGTTTGAAACTCATCAGCCAAGAGAAGATCACTCTGGCAAATGCGTTCGAAGCTGCCGACAGCGTTTTGCGCCAAGGTGTGGAAAGCATTTCTGAGCTCATCAATACCACCGCTTTCATCAACCTCGACTTTGCCGACGTTCGCAGCATCATGAAAGATATGGGCTATGCTCATATGGGTGTAGGTTCGGCAAAAGGTGCAGGCAAAGCGGAAAATGCCGCAAAAGCGGCGATCTCCAGCCCGCTGCTGGAAACCAGCATTGCAGGCGCACGTGGTGTTATCATCAACATCACTTCGTCGCCCGACATCGGTTTGGAAGAAATGGAGCAGGCAGCAGGTCTGATCACCAATGCTGCCCATCCGGATGCGAACATCATCTGGGGTACTGCGTTCGATGAGAGCCTCAGTGATGAGATGCGCATTACTGTCGTGGCAACCGGTTTCGAGCATTCTGCCAATCCGGGTGCAGCAGTACCCTCTGCCGGCGCAGGGCTAAACGCAACCGGTATGGGTGCAGTGAGCATGAATAATGTTACACGTCCTGTATTCAATGAAGACCGCAGCGCAGAGCCTGTGGCAGAGCAGGCACCGCAGCCGGCATTGCAGGAAGTGCAAAAGAATGAGGACGTTTTTTCGGACGACAGCTTGGAGCAACTGCTGAAACTGTTAAATAACCGCCAGAAATAATTGTATTGGGCGGGCCTTTTCCACTGGGCAAGCCGGTGTTGAAAAGGCTCGCTTTTTTGTCGAATTATAGAAAAAATGAGGAAAAAAGGGAGGGTTACCCAATGGCAGAGTTTCAAAACGGGCAGGGTTCGAATGGGTTCTCCACTGTGATGTGGGGATTTAAAAAGGACGAAGTATTACAGTATATCGACCACCTTACTGCCGAAAATCTGCGTCTTGCACAGGATCATGAACAAAATGCAGCCGACTTGCAAGCCAAGATCGACCGTCTGGAGCAGGAAAACGAGGATATTCTAAGCAAGACCAGACAGATCTGCGATAAAGCACTTGAGCAAAAAGAGGAGATCGAAAAAGCAGAAAAGCAGATCGAAGAAATGGGCTTTGAACTGGAAAAAGCTCAAACCGCTGCACAGGACTACAAGGTTCGCTTTTTGGAAACACAGCAGAAAATGCTTACCTTGCGCACCGAAAAGACCCGTCTGGAAGAACGTCTGGAACAAAAGCAGCAGGAACTGAACGAACTGCATGGGCATCAAAATCAGGTGGAACAGCTGGTAACCGTAGCACATCGCAAAGCAGAGGAAATCTTGAAAGATGCGCAGTTACAAGCCCAGCAGCTGCGCCAAAAAAGCGAACAGGAATGCAGCGCACTGAAGCAAAAAGCGCAGGACGAAAGCGAACAGCTCAAGCAAAAAATCAATGACGAGCTGCTTCGGTTGCAGGCGCAACAGGCTGCACAAGATGCAATTCCCAAAGAGTCGGAACAGATACTCGCACAGGCAAAACAACAGGCACAGCAACTTACATCCACTGCCCAGAAAGAACAGCAACGTGTAAAACAGGAAATGAAGCAGTCGGCACAGCAGATCGCACATACCGTCAACTCGCTCAAACAGCAGATCGCTGAACTGGATGAAAAGCTGATGCGCTCGATGCAAGAGATCCGAACCGCAACAAGCGAAATTTCGCAGCATATCGCAGCAACCGAAAAGGAACTGCATCGTTTGGGAATCCAAACAGCAAAGTTCCCCACTTCGGTACCCAGCCGGGAACAAAACAGCTTTGTGTCACGGCGCAGAGCCTACTACAACAGCAAAAAAGCAGCTGCTGTAAAGGCCCGAAAAGGGCTGGCAGAATCGCTGCTGGATACTGTAAACCGTATGCTGGAAACCGCTTGTGTATAATACATAATAAAAACAGCAGCTTTGTGATTAAAACACAAAGCTGCTGTTTGTTTATCGGG
Organism: uncultured Anaerofilum sp.; assembly: GCA_944385945.1. Classification (GTDB taxonomy): domain Bacteria; phylum Bacillota; class Clostridia; order Oscillospirales; family Ruminococcaceae; genus Anaerofilum. The sequence continues at coordinate 101,120 of CALWZD010000070.1, forward strand.
GAATATTACTGGTGCCTTTTTCACGCAGATAGGTCGCTGCAAGGTCTGCCATGTGCAGTTTCACTGCAAGCGGGTACGCATCATACGCTTGGCTGATGGCATAACAGCCACCCTTGGCGGCATCGTCAAATCCGCCCATATGCCAACGGATGGCAACGGCTTCAGCGGTCTTTAGTTTCATAAAACGTTCGATCAAAAAGACGCTCTTTTCGCCGTGTCCATAGGGAAATGCATCTTCGACCTGAAAGGTCGGTACCTTTTCCCATTGCCCTGTCACTTCGTTTTTTACGTTGCGTGTGCCGGCTTTGTAATAATTGGCTTTGCACAGATCGTGCAGCAAAGCGCAGATGGTAAAGCTTTCCATGCTGTCACCTTCCTCGAAAAATAGGTCGGTCAGTGCATGGAACACGTTCAAGCTGTGCTGAACAAGCCCTCCTTCACAGGCACAATGAAACCTTGTTGAAGCAGGCGCACGGAAAAAATCGGTGGTGTCCAGCCACTCCAGCAGCTTTTCGCTGCCGGGACGACTGACGTGCAGACGGAACAATTCCAAAAATTCTTCTCTGTGCTGCATCAGATGTCAAGTTCCTCCAGAACGCCTTTCAAAATAGCCAACTCGTCGTGAGTGAGGCTGATGCCTTTTCCCATTTTTGTGCCATCGGGCGACCAGTCACGGATGTCGTATTTTGGCTCACGTTCATTCCAGCTGACCAGATTCAGCTGACGCTCCCAACCATTTGCACCCTGGGAAAGTACTGCAATGCGTTCAACGATTTCATATTTAAATTCTGCCATGATAGATTCTCGTCCTTTCAATACAGTTGTTCAACATTCATTCTACTGTATTGCTTAGGCGATTGCAAGGGGTTTGTGAAAACACAACTGTATAAATTGCGTGAACTGTCGCCCTGTAAATTGGTCAGAACGGAAATTCTTCCCGTAGCTTCATTTTGTCGATCACGGTCTGGGCATCTTCCCAGTTTCCGGAATTGGACGGGGAGATGTTGTAGCGAGTATATGCCAAAGCCGGATGCAGTTCGCTGGTGTGAAGTGCGTTCATATAAGCACGTGCCCCCGAAACTGCATTCAAAGGATATGAATAATCTTGGTGCGTGACATTTTTTTGCTTTTTCATACAAGTAACCTCCTTTTCGCCCTTAATATGTGCCACAGAGAGCGATATTATGCGCTGTTCGGCGGTCATTCTTCTTTGGTGAGATGGGAGGTAAGTGGGTCAAGCCCAATGTCGCTGTCGATTTGGCTAGCAGAACCAATGGAGTGAAATCCATATTTTTCCCGAATGGCATCCATGCTTTTTTCCAGCTTTGCAAGGCGAGGGTCAGAACCGACAGTAGGCTCGGTAAAGGAAAGCTGTACCGCAACCGGCTGCTCGCTAAGCCCCTGTGCCGTGACAGTGAGCATTCGAATGGGCTGGCTGAAATTCCAGTGGAGTTTGGCAAGCTCTACGCAGGCAGCAGCAAGTTCACGACCGGTTTGGGTGGAGAAGTTCAACTTTTTTTGTCGGGTGATGGTCACAAGCGAAGCACTGCGGATGGTAAGCTGCACGCCCGATGCGTATTGATTGCTTTTTCGCAGCCGAACCGCAACTTCGTCGGCAAGAGCAGTGATGGCAGCACGTACTTGCTCCAAACTGGTAAGGTCACACCGAAAGGTCATGCCGTTGCCGACGCTTTTGGGTGATTCCTTATCCTGTGCTGCACGAACGGGGGAGTCGTCCTTGCCTTGTGCAAAGCGTAACAGGTCACCGCCAAGCTTGCCTAAGTGCTGTTGTAGCAAAACGGGGTCTGCCTGTGCCAGCTGTCCGATGGTGCGAATGCCCAAAGAAGAAAGTGTTTGTTCGGTCTTTTTGCCAACATACAACAGAGAAGCAGCAGGAAGCGGCCAAACAAGCTGGCGAAAATTGAGCGGAGAAATGACAGTGACGGCATCCGGTTTTTTGTAGTCGCTGCCGAGTTTGGCAAAGATCTTGTTGAAGCTGACCCCTACCGAAATGGTAAGTCCGGTTTCGGTATAGACACGTTTGCGGATGATGTGTGCCAAAGCACGAGGGCTTTGTGCAAACAAAGCATAGCTGCCTGTTACATCCAGCCAGCTTTCGTCGATACCGAACGGCTCGACCAAGTCGGTATACTCGTTGTATATCTCGTTGATTTGTTTACTGTAATATTGGTATTTATCACGGCTGGGGGCAAGTAAAATCAGCTGTGGGCATTTCTTCTTTGCCGACCATACCGTTTCGGCAGTAACCACCCCGTATCGTTTGGCTGCTTCGTTTTTGGCAAGAATGATACCATGGCGGGCATCTGGGTCGCCACATACAGCCACCGGCTGCTGAGCAAGATGGGGATGGGCAAGCAGTTCGACCGATGCATAAAAGCTGTTGCAATCGCAGTGAAGGATGGCACGCATGGAAGGCTCACCTCCTTTTTTGAGCAAAAAAATGACGAATCTTCAAGAATATTATAACATTCTGTAAAGGAAAATTGCAAATGGTTGACTCGCTTATGAAGCATGATATAATGAAGATACAGCTTGATACGATGCAAGCGGAATTGCTGAAAAAAAGAAAGGACGGAGCATGGTATGGATAGAAAAGATATGAAAAAAATGTTGGCTGCGATTGCAGTGACTGCACAAGAGGCTGCCGACGAAGCAAGGGAAAAAATGCATTCCGCAGGGCAGACCCTAAGCGATAAATACGACGAAGCAAAGTTGAACCTTGCTTTTTCCCGTACAAAAACCGAACAAGAGCGCAATTTTACCGATATGGGGCGCATTTTGTTGTAGATGGATACAGGCAATGCCGAAGGTGAAGAAACCGCCGCTGCACCCAAACAGAGTTTAAGTCATCTGATGGTGGCTGCTGAGC
>CALWZD010000071.1 GCA_944385945.1 uncultured Anaerofilum sp.
GCTTTCAAACAACTCTTTTCAATTTAATCCCGTTTTTTCACGAACAAGGAACCAAACCATCTGCATACGACCGCCAAAATCGGAGATGCTGCCACTGCTGCAACAACGAGCAAAAGCAATTCTCCCTGTACCGGAGATGTAACGCAAATCGACTGCATGATTGGCAGATATACACTGGCTGCTGCACAAAGCATACTGGCGCAGGCTGCCAAAGTCAGCGCAGGATTTTCCAACAGAGCAAACGGCTTTTCCCGACATTCAAAAATATGGATCATCTGGCTGAAAACAATCGTCAAAAAGCAAGCACTTCGTGCCTGCGAAAGTTCTGCACCCATTTGCAGTGCCGCTGCATAGACCGCACTGGAAAGCAATCCAAGCAATGTGCCACGCACTGCAATAGTTGCACCAAGTCCATGTGCAAATAATCCTTCTTTTTTAGCACGTGGAGGGTGCTGCATCAAATCGTCTGTTGGCGGTTCCATTCCCAATGCAATCGCCGGCAGACCATCGGTAAACAGATTTACCAACAAAATTTGAATGGGCAACAGGCTCACCGGCAGACCTGCCAAAATCACAAACAACATCCCCGTCACTTCTCCTAAATTGCTTGTAAGCAGATACCGAATGAATCGTTTGATGTTTTGATAAATCACTCGCCCTTCTTCGATCGCTGCAACGATGGTGGCAAAATTATCGTCCAACAGCACAACTCCGGCTGCTTGTCGGGTCACGTCGGTTCCATTCTTTCCCATTGCGATCCCAATATCCGCTTGCCGTAAAGCGGGGGCATCATTGATTCCGTCCCCCGTCATTGCAGTAATTTCTCCTGCTGTTTGATAGGCTTTTACGATACGCAGTTTATGGGCAGGAGTCACTCGTGCATAGACCGATACTTTTTTACAACAAGCAACCAATTCATTTTGCGAAAGGGTGTCCAACTGCGCTCCGGTAAGCAGACCATCTCCCTTTCTCCAAATCCCAACCTGTTCGGCAATGGCTGCCGCCGTTTGTGGATAGTCACCCGTTATCATTACCGGACGAATGCCCGCTTTTCGGCACAGTTCCACCGCTCCCGCTACCTGTGGGCGGGGTGGGTCGATCAATCCTGCCAATCCCAACAAACAAAGTTCGTTTTCCCCTTTCGTTGCATCGCCCTGTGCCAATGCAATCACACGCAGTGCTTGTGCTGCCATTTGTTCCAACGCAGAGCGAACCTTTTGTTTATCGGCAGCGGTCAATGGCAGTTTTCCACGTTCAGACATTATAAATTTGCACCGCTCCAGCAGAATATCAGGCGCACCTTTGCAATACAACTGCTTTTCCTTTCCCTGTTGTACGATTACACTCATCCGCTTGCGGGTAGAATCGAATGGGATTTCATCCAAAATTTTCACTTGCCCTTTTTGCTGCCGTGCATACGTCTGCGCTGCCTTTTCCAAAGCAAATTCGGTTGGATTTGCTTCGTCCGAAGAACCTCTGCAAAGTGCCAAACTTTGCCAAAAATATTTTTGTTGCTCTGTCTGTTGCTTTTTGCGTTCATCTTGAAGTGAATAGAGTTGGTCATACAGCCATATGTAAGTCACTTGCATTCGATTTTCGGTGATGGTACCCGTTTTGTCGCTGCAAATCACCGACGCACATCCCAGCGTTTCTACTGCGTGTAATCGTCGAATCAACGCCCCACGGCGCAGGATTCGCCCCATGCTCAACGCCAACACGATGGTCACGATGGCAGGCAAGCCTTCGGGAATCGCTGCCACTGCAAGCGAAACGCCTGTAAGCAGCATTTGCAGCAGATCGCCACCCTGCATCCAGCCCAATCCGCCTACCCCAAGACAAATCAACACACACGCTGCTGCAATCACCTTTCCCAGCTGTTTCAGACGAAGCTGAAGCGGAGTTGGAGGGTCTTCTGCTTGCTGCATCAAATCGGCAATCTTGCCCATTTCGGTATTCATGCCGATTCCTGTAACAATGGCTTTGCCATGCCCCTGCGTGACCACACAGCCCATGTACATCTGTTCGTCTATCCGCTTATTCACCGCTACACTTTCGCCTGTGAGCATGGATTCATCGCTTGCCAAATGGATCGACTGCACAATCTTGCAATCTGCCGGAATGCGGTTGCCTGCACTTAGCGTTATCAAGTCGCCCACGACCAGCTCCCGTGCAGGTATGCTTTGTATCTTTCCGTCACGAATCACTGTTGCATTGGGTGCGCTTAAAGCTTGCAATGCAGCCAATGTTTTTTCGGTTCGAAGTTCTTGGAAAAAGCCCAAAAATGCATTTAGGAACACGATCATCAGAATCGTGATCGCCTCTGCTGTTTCCCCCATCGCTGCCGAAATCAAAGTCGCAGCTGCCAGAATAACGATCATCACATCTTTAAATTGAGAAAAAAATAAGGCTGCGATATTCTTTTTATGTTCGGTTTGCAGCTCGTTGTAGCCCTGCACCGTTCGCTTTTCCAATACCTGTGCTTGTGTCAATCCACGTTCATGTTGCATCGTTCTTCCTCCATTTCTTCTACCAATGTATGTTTTGTGCAATCATTTATGAATATTTTGTATGAATTGTATAGTAATTTCTAATTTTTTTATCAAATCGTTCTGATTTTTTGGTAGATTCACCCTTGACGAATCGCCTAATTTTTTGATATAAAAAATAGTAAGTTTCACATAACAAACTGGCAGTCGGATTCTTTCTGTGCTGCATGATATGAAAGGATGAGAGTTATTATGACTATTCGCATTGGTATTTTAGGATACGGCAATCTGGGTCGTGGCGTAGAGTGCGCTATTCGTCAAAATCCCGATCTTCAGCTGGCAGCTGTATTCACCCGTCGTAATCCCGAAAGCGTAAAAATTTTGACCGAGAATGTACCTGTATACTCGGTTGACGAGGCACAGGCACACAAAGACGAAATCGACGTTCTTATTTTGTGTGGCGGTAGTGCTACCGACCTGCCCACCCAGACCCCTGCTTTTGCACAATGGTTTAACGTTGTGGACAGCTTTGATACCCACGCTACCATTCCTGCGCATTTTGATGCAGTAGACGCCGTTGCGCAGAAGAACGGCAAGGTCGCATTGATCTCTGCCGGTTGGGACCCCGGTATGTTCTCTTTGAATCGTTTGTATGCAAATGCTGTGCTTCCCTGTGGCGCAGACTACACTTTCTGGGGAAAAGGCGTAAGCCAAGGACACTCCGATGCTATCCGTCGCATTGAGTGTGTAAAAGATGCACGCCAGTACACCATTCCTGTTGATGCAGCTTTGGAAGCTGTCCGCAGTGGCAGCCAGCCCAACCTTTCCACCCGTGAAAAGCACACCCGTGAGTGCTTCGTTGTTGCTGAGGAAGGTGCTGACCTTGCACGAATCGAAAACGAGATCAAAACCATGCCCAACTACTTTGCTGATTATGACACCACTGTTCATTTCATCAGCGAAGAAGAATTGAAAAAGAACCACAACGGCATTCCTCACGGCGGTTTCGTGATCCGTACCGGAAAAACCGGTTGGAATGAAGAAAACACCCATGTCATCGAATACAGCCTGAAGTTGGATTCCAACCCCGAATTCACTTCCTCTGTAATTGCTGCCTATGCTCGTGCTGTTTACCGTTTGGCACAGAAAGGCGACTTTGGCTGCAAAACCGTATTCGACATCGCACCTGCTCTGCTGAGTGCTCAAAGCCCCGAAGAACTGCGTGCACATATGCTGTAATTTTTACCCTTATACACAAAAAGCGCCGGGAACCATACGGTTCTCGACGCTTTTTTTATTGTAGATTCTGTAAAACTTGGAACAGACAAAACTCGATTTTACACGCACACGAACAAAGCTATTTTCACCGCTCTGCTTCTATCATTCTGTGGCTAATACTTCGGTTTCCAATTGTTTTTCTTGTTCTTCCTTTTGGCGTTTTTGCTCGTTTCTGCGGTTTACCGTTTCTCGTAGTAAGATATATAGTGTGCTTGCTGTTGGTACGCTGAACAACATTCCCACTACACCGCCAAAACCACCGCCGATAGTGACAGCAGCCAGCACCCACAGCGCAGGTAAACCGACACTTGCCCCCACTACACGAGGATAAATCAAGTTGCCCTCCAGCTGCTGCAACACAATCAAGAATACGATAAACCCGATCGCCTGCCAGAAGTTTACCATCATAATCATAAACACACCGACCGATGCTCCAATAAAAGCCCCCACGACCGGAATCAGTGCTGTGACACCTACCATTGCGCCCACCATAGGTGCATAAGGCATTTGCAGGATGGTCATTCCAAGTGCGCACAAGCACCCCAAAATCACCGCTTCAGTACATTGACCTGCAACGAAATTGGAAAAACTGTTGTGTGCCACCTGAGCCACGTGTAAAATAGCATCCTCCACCTTTTGGGGCAAAAATGCATGGAGCGTACGATGAATTTGGCTGGCAAGAGATTCTTTTCCAAACAAAATGTAGATGGCAAAAATAAAGGAAACCATGAAATTGATCGTTCCTTTAAATGCACCCATCACCACAGCGACTGTATTGTTCACCACACCTGCTGCGCCCGAGCTGACAGCATTGAAAACATTTTTGCCGATCGTCTGCCAGTCGATGGTCAGCCCTTCCAGCCAGCCTTGCATCATGGGGAACATATCCGCATTGTCACGCAACCACTTTTCTACCCAAGCCAATCCTTTGGGAATCTCACTCATGAGCAGCTGGATCGCACTCATCAATTCGGGCAAAACCAACGCAACAACTGCACTGATGACCGCAATAATAAACACGATCGCCCCCAAAAAGCTAATCGGTCGGCGCAATTTGGCAAGCTTAGGATTTTTGGTGTTACGCCATAACTTCCCCTCGATGAAACGCATGGGAATATTTAGCACGAATGCCATCATTGCTCCCATTACCAGCGGAAAAGCAAATCCCCACACCATCCCAAACAACGATAAAATTTGATGCAGATTCTGTGCGGCATAATACAATACAAATGCCAGCACAAGTAATGCTGCGATCCCTTTCCACTGTTTACTTTTATATTCCATTATATTCTCCTTTAGTCGAAACTCTGATAAAACAACTTTTTCTATTATCTTATCTTGTTTACCTATAAAAGTCAAGAAAAGCCTTATAAGGCACAAAGGTACACTTAACCGACAAAATACATCAAAATTCCATAAACTATCCAACTGCTATGGAGTTTCTATCATTTTATATTTTCCTGAATCTAAAATGGACAATTTTTTCATTTGCATTTTCTTTTGTCAAACAAATCAATCGTTATTGTGGGAAACAAACCTGTTTGTATGGTATGATTTAAAATGGGATTTTCACCCTTTGAAATGTGTATTTTTTGCAAAAATCACCAATCAAAAGTATTTTATTGGGAATGTTTTTTGTATTTTTAGCAAAACCTCTTGACAGTATGCCCTCCACATACTATGATTAAAGTGTATCTAATTTTAAAAACTACTTGTACAAACCAACAAGATTGATCTATTTTTAGGAGGGCCTTTTATGACCTGGAAAATTGTTGCCGATAGTTCTTGCGATCTGCACGAGGGAATGCTTTGTGTTCCGGATGTGTCGTTTTCGATCGTTCCTTTAAAAATCCGTGCAGGCGAACAGGAATTTGTGGACGATGCAAACCTTGACGTTTCTGCCATGATGCAAGCGTTAGATGCATACCCCGGTCCATCTTCCTCCGCTTGCCCCAGCCCGGATGAATGGGCTGCTGAATTTGTGCAGGCAGATTGCACCATTGCTATCGCTATGACCAGTGCGCTCAGCGGCACTTACAACAGTGCGTTGGTTGCAAAGGATATGGTTCTTGAGGCACACCCTGAGAAAAAAATCCATGTCATTGATACCAAATCAACCGCCGGACAGATGGTTTTGCTGGCTCGCAAAGTAAACCAATTGATCGGGATGGGGCTGCCTTTTGAAGAAGTGTGCGCTCAAGCAGACGCTTATAATGATAGCATCCACTTGATTTTTGCACTTGCAAGCTTTGATAACCTTGTAAAAAATGGGCGCATGAATAAGGTTGTGGGGTTGCTTGCCTCGAAGCTGAATATGCGGCCGCGCACACGCCTTCGCTCACGCT
>CALWZD010000072.1 GCA_944385945.1 uncultured Anaerofilum sp.
AGTATTTGTTTGTGCATAGTGTTTTGTTGAAGTTGATTTTCTTCGTATTCGTTTTTCAACCGTGGCGGTTTTTCTCTGTCGTAGACTGTCGGATCCCTCTTTACTTTCCTTTTTTTTTTTGATATAATGGGGTGTTGAAAGGTTTCTTGCAACCGCATCTGCAAGAAAATAGTGGAGGTTTTGGGAATTATGTCTGTATATTTAGACCAGCATCTGGATACGCTGGTATTTAAAGCCATATTGAAAGACCCCAACGGTGGGGAGGAGATCGAAGGGCGTGCTGAGATAAACCTACAAGAGCAATACATTGATTTTCGGGGCGATTTTGTTCCGCTGTATTCTTTGGGCAGCCCTATGGAAATCTACCGCTTATACGGCAAGCGGGAGATCCACCGTTTTTGCGGACAGGTGTATCTTTCCGACACAAATCTGATGCGATTGATCAAAGTTACAGATCAACCCCTCCCCAGTGCGATCGACGTGTGCTGTACAGGTGTGACCATTCCTGCCGAAGTGACCTATACGTACACTGTTCCCGTACAGGGCGGTCTGTTTTTTAAAAAGACAAAAAAGGAAAGCGAATCTTTTTCTGCCAGCATCACCGCTATGACCCAAGCGCAGGTGGAGCTTTTGATACAACACGACGACCCTTTTAAAGAAGGCGAGGAGTTTCAGATAACCGCCCTGCAACCGCCATTATTCGACAATACAACTGTTACCATCCGCAAAGTATTCACCTATGGGGACACTTCTTCATATCTGTGTGCGATTGGAAACGAATCCACCGTTCAGCGCAAACAGCGGGACGTGTTTTTGGAAGAAAACCAAGTAAAGCCACACCATTTTTTTGCTCCTATCGGCTCAAGCCGCAGTTAAACCGTGCAAATAAAAAACAGCAGCGGATGAAGCGCAAACCGAAAAGCTTTTGCACCTTATCCGCTGTATGATTGATCCAACACCTTCCCTCTGCGGGAAGGTGTTTTTATTTTTCATTGCAGTAGGTTTCGTTTTCGTCGGGCGTTTCTGTGGTTTGCAGCTGCTGCAACAGTTGCGCCGGTGTCGGCACTGCTTGTGCAGCCTTGCGATTTTCCATTACGATATGAAACAGCTCTGCACGCCATACCTCAATGCCACGGGGTGCCTCGATTCCCAAATGCACCTGTCCGCCGCCACAATCCAGCACTTGCACCTCGATCATCTCGCCTTGTGGGGTCTGCATCAGAATCGTCTGACCCTTTTTCCGATTTAAGCGCAGCATCTTATTCCCCCTTAAAAAGCGGTGTGCGGATCGGATAATCCTCTGCAAGCACCAACTGCATGGCTTTTCTTTGTGTAGTATTTACAACGATGGGGCTTTTCAGGTTGACCGTCGCATTTTTCCAATCATTGGGAACGACCATGATTGGCAAACACAAATATTCTCCCTCACCCAGCTTTTCCACCGCTTGCTCCGGAATTTGCGGGGCATATCCCGGCACCAAAGTAGGGTCTGCCAAAAGAAAACAGAGATTTTTTTCTTCCAGCGATTGCATCCACACGATGCTGGTTCCTAGCTGTTGGTCGTGCAAGAAGGTGTATTTTGTGTAATTTTCGTAGCCTAATACCGGACCTACGAATTCGATCACACGTTCGGGCAAGATTTCCACTTTTCCGAAATCTCTGGTTTCATATTCCATGCTGTTTCATCCTCCATCGTTCGGGCAAGGTTCCAACCTGTTTCCTTTCCCGATTATTCTGCCCACAAATCCTGAGTCTTTAGGCTGTTTCATCGTAGGTGGGACTTGCCGAAGGCGGTACATAGAACGGCTCGCCCAGATACTCGATATTCACCGACGGACGCTGCAAAATATTCACACTTATACTTGCCGGTGTATACTCATAATTTACTTTCGGCCACTGCCATTGATATTGCACATCACCCATATTGTACTCCAGGTCACAAGTGGCTGGTGTCCATGCCAATTCGGCACCACCTTCCGGCAAAAAGCGCATCACCATCTGCGGCTGTTGCAACATTTTTTGCTGCACCATCTGGGCAATGGTTATACCATCTTTCAGTGCGCTGGAGTATTGCCAACCCTCGCTGGCTGCCTGCGCCATCGACTGCATTGCCTGCTGTACGCCTTTTTGTGCTTCGATAGAAGCAGCGTCAGCAGCACTGTAATACCCCAACGACTTTCGTGCCTTATAAGTGTCGATCTGTACAGTTGTATTTTGTGTGTCGATCTTCAACTCCGGCGGTGTGGTCTGCACATCTGCATAGGGAACCAACTGCCGAGAACGCATTTCCAGCTTTGCGGGTTCGATATTAATTTCGTATTTGATTGGTGTTGTTGTGATCTTCAAAAGTTGTCCGATCATGGTTTGCACCCCTTTTCTCCTTAAGTTGGGTTATAGAACGTTTACAGCACGCCCCTGTTTTTCGAATGTAACAAGACGCAAGGGAGCACCCCGCTTTGAAATTCCCATCAGCCAAGTACACCCTTACGATCCTAAAACACACAAACAGCAGAAAAATCCCTACTTCTTCGAATGTTTGTGCAAAAATTTTTTTGATTTTGCACATTTGCTGTGCGGTTCGCTGCATTAAACGATATAGTCCATCAGCGAAGTGGGCAAAATCTTGCTGCCCAATTGCATAATTGCCTGCAACGTGTAGTCGTTCATCATCAACGTTGTTTCTTCCTCAGCCGGAACGGTACCCATCAGCTGATTGATGCGCTCTGTGTAACTATCCACCGTATTGGTCAGGCGCTGCTCCATCGTGTCCAGATAAGACGTTTTGGAACCGATGTCGGTAAGATGCTTGGAAAAGTCATTGCGCATATTCTGTACTTTATCAGCCAGTTCGCCTGTCAGTTCCTTGTTTCCGTCACGCAGTGCCTGTTCTACCTCTACCAAAACGTTAAAGATATTGTTCGAGTGACCGTTTTCGTCGGTGCCAAAACCTACGATGTCAATACCGGAGTAAGAAATTTTGAATCCGGTCGTGGGGTCTACGGCAGTACCAGCCATTTTGATGCCCAGACCGATGTCCAAGTAAACGTCATCATCCATGGGGATGTCTTGTTTGTCGCCGTTCTCGTCCAAATAGTAATAGCCATCATCATCTTTTTGGATGTCGTCTACCGGAATGCCGTTATACTGCAAGCGACCGGTGTCTTCATCCACAGTGAACGGTGCGGTCTGCGCATTGGTTCCACCAAACAGATATTTATCGCTGTATTGTGCATTGATAAATTGCAGCATCTCGTTGCGCAGATTTTCGATCTCATTTGCATAAACATCGAGTGAAGCCTGATCGTTTGTACCGTTCAATGCTTTTACCAAAACTTCGCTGCCTACACTTTTCAAAATGTCGTTGATCGACATCATATTGTTTTCGGTGGTAGCGAGTTCCTCGTTGATGCTCTGGATATTATCCAGCTGCTTGTCTGCCTTATATAGGTCGGTGCGGGTAGACAGCACCCGTGAACCGTTCGAAACATCGTCAGAGAGTTGGGTAAAACGCTTACCGGTAGCGATGCGGTTTACCGTTTGCTGATAGTCGTAACGTGCCTGATTCAGATAGCTCAGGTAGTTTCGACCAATGGTTTTATCTGTTACACGCATTTGGTTTCTTCCTTTCTTATAGTACTACAATTATACGCCCGTCTGGTTGATCAGCACATCCAGCAGTTCATTCATTACATTCATCACTCGTGCGATCGCCTCATAAGACTTCTGATAGGTGATCAGGTTCGCTGTTTCCTCGTCACGGCTTACGCCCGAAACCTCATCTCGACGTGCCAGATAGTCGTTGGTGATAACCGCACTTGCTTCGGCACGACCTTGGTTATAGGAAATATCTGCACCCAAGGTAGAAACGAAGTCGATGTAAAAATCCTCAAATGTACCGGTGAACGATTCACCATACGAATTGAATTTGTGGTCGGTCTGGGTCAGCTTGATTGCAATAGACTGTGCATAGCTGGGATCGGCGATGTCGGCGCTGTAAATGAAGTAATCAGCGCCGCCTTTTGTCCACTCGTCACTGATCGAGATATTTCCAGCAGTGATGGATACCGTGTTGTCGGTAGAACCGTCTTCCTGCTTTGCGGAAAGCAAAGTTTTATAAACGGTATTTCCGTTTGCATCCAGCAGGGGACCGGTTCCGTCTGCGTTCAATTCGGGAATGGAAGTGTTCACGATGCTTGCCAATGCATTTGCAAAGGTATTGAGTTTATCCCGATAATAAGGAATGCCTTTTTGCGGGGTCTCGTTTTTGCTTTGCACATTGGTACCACGACCATTGATATACTCCATATTTGCCTTGAGCGAACCACCGGCAAAGGTTGCGTTCTCGCCACCTTCCGCCCAGTGCAAACCAACGGTACCATCATCATTTTGGATGAAATTGAGCTGGTTTGCTTCGGTGCCGGTCACGACCAAAACACCGCCCATCGTAACATCTACGCTGCCGTCTGCTTTTTCAGCAACAGTGATGTTTCCATAGCCTGCCAGCTCATCCAGAATGAGGTTCCGCTGGTCGTACAGTTCGTTGGAGCGATAATGCTCGTTGTCGGGGTTTGCAATCACCGTCTGGTCTTGGCTGATGGTGTGGTTCAGATCAGCCAGTTCTTGCAGCAACTCGTTTACACGGTTTACGTCGTTTTGCATATCAAAGCTCTGTTGCTGCTGTACATTGGTCAGGTTTTTATCCAGCTGGTTCAGCAGCTGGGTCATGTTCGAAAATGCCGACATAACTACGTTTGCCGTAGTACCTGCGGTAGGGTCTTCTGCAAAGTCCTGAATGCTTTCGAAGATCTCTCCCATTGCACTTACGATACCTGTCAGACTGCTGACATCGCTACCGTCATCGAATACGCTCTGAATGTCGCTCAAAACATCTACTGCCTCGTTGTAGTAGGAATTCTGGCTGTATTCCTCACGGAAACGCTGGTCAAGGTAGCTGTCACGGATCTGAGCAACGCCCAATGCCTCTACGCCTTGTCCCATCAAGCCAACGTTGTTGCTGACTACTCGGTTATTGCTGCCAATAACCATCGTTGCTGTTTCTACCCGCTGACGGGTATAACCGTTCACATTGATGTTGGAAAGGTTGGTGCCCACGATGTCGATCGCCTTCTGGTTCACGAAAATGGCACTTTTTGTAGTTTCAAACCCCATAAAGGTGGGTCTTAATGACATGATCGGATTCCTCGCTTTCTAAATTTGTACAAATAAAATATGTTCTTATACGCTGCTGTTGAATTTGTTGGGCTGCATCGGCTTAGAAGCTTGTGTACGGCTGTACACACCCGACTGTGCCACCGGCTGCTGCTGTTTGCCTCGCAGGCTTTCGATCAGCTGAAGATCCAGCCTTGCCAGTTCCAGCGAGCTCTGGTTTTGCTTTTTCAGCTCAGCAGCACACTCCCTCAGCTGGTCTACAAGCTGCTGAAGCTGCTGTTTTTCCTCGCCGTCCGGCATCATCTGCAAAATCTGGCTGGCGGTCGCTTTTTCGTCATATCCCTGTGCGACCTGCGCTGTCATGCGCTGTTTTTCCAGCACCTCCAATTTCATCAGTGCTGCCTGCTGATTTTTCAGCACGGCTTCGATCTCTTTTCCGCTGTTTGTAAGCAAAACCCGGCGTTTTTCACTTTCCAGTCGAAGCATCTCACGGCATTGCTCCAAACAGGACTCCACCGCATCGATGTATGTCTGCATTATAGTTCCCCCTTGCCAAAAAAGTTTTCCGTCATAGCATAGGCGATCTGTGTTGCCGACACAGGGCAGCGATTGCCTGCATAGTCAGCCCGCAGCTGTGCAAGACGTGCGGGGGAAACAGATCGGGTAAGCTGTTCCACGCTGGTCTGGCGTGTAGCATCCAACTTTGAAAGGTAAGCACCTGTTGCGCTGATCTCGATGCTGTCGCCTGTTTCGCTCCCGGCGGCGGCATTGTAAGCCGAAACCGGGCAACTATGCGGCTTTGCTGCACCCACGCCGCAGGTTGGGCGGATCTTGCCTGTTTCATTCATAGTGATCATTGTTCTTCCCTCATATTTGTGCGGCACTTAAAAAGCGCTGTGCGGTTTTTATTCGGTTGCCATTGCCCAGCTGGGCAATGGCATCGTTTCCTTGTATCTAATATCAAACGACTAACAAAAAATGAAATACCACAGCATAATTTTTAACAATTATAATGGAATGTGAAACTTAATATCTTTTTCATAATTCTATTTTCCACAGCTTGAAATTCCCTGATAAGGCTGATAAAATAGTAAATGTATGTAATATATTACAGATCAGCATCGTTTCTGCAAGCATTTTGTCGAACATTGTCCACACTTTGCAGAGCGCACTTGTGCTTTAGGGGGTTTCCATGGCAAAGATCATTTCGCTTATCACACAAAAGGGTGGTGCGGGAAAGACCGCATCGACCAATGCATTTACCGTCTGCCTCAAGCACAAGGGCTATCGTGTACTTTGTGTCGATTTTGACCCGCAGGGGTATCTTTCTTTCAGTATGGGCGCAAGGCACGACCTGCCCACCATCTACGATGTACTTCGTCACAGTGTAAAATGTGTCGATGCCATCCAACACACCAGCGTTGCTGACGTCCTGCCTGCTGACGGACTTCTGGGTAATTTCGTTTACGAGTTCAACGGTCCGGGAAGTGAGCGGGTACTGAAGGAAGCCTTGAAGCCTGTGGAATCGTTGTATGACTATATTTTGATCGATTCACCGCCCGAACTTGGTGT
This sequence comes from uncultured Anaerofilum sp., assembly GCA_944385945.1. Classification (GTDB taxonomy): domain Bacteria; phylum Bacillota; class Clostridia; order Oscillospirales; family Ruminococcaceae; genus Anaerofilum. The sequence goes on from CALWZD010000072.1 coordinate 6,742, forward strand.
CGTTTCGGTCAATGCCATCATCGCCTCCAATGTTGTTCTGATCCCCGGTCTGTCGGACGGATACAGCCTGCAAGGTGTTATTCAGGTGCATGAAACCATCTCCCGTATCAAGCAGACACTCAATCCCACATTGGTTTTGGGTGGAATGTTTTTGGTTCGCTACTATCCCCGTGAGGAGCTTTCCCGCACCACGTGGGAAACAGCAAAGTTGATTGCACAGCATTTGAATATGCCTTTGCTGGAAACCAGGATCCGACACAGTAATGTCATCAGCAAAGTAATGACCACGTTGCAGTGTGACATGGTGCGCTATGCACCCAAAAACAATGCCGTAAAGGATTATATGGCACTTACTGATGAGCTTTTGAGCAAAGGGGTGTTTTAAGGGATGGCGAAAAACAAAAAAGAGCTGGACAAAGACATGATGTTTGAAAAAATCATGCCTGCGCTTGCGGGAAATCCATTTTCTTCCCTTGCACCGACACCTGCTGCAACACAAAGCCAGCCCGAAGCGCAACCCTCGGAGATTTCGGCATTGCGCAGCCGAATCGGTGCTGTGCGCTCGATCGTGCCGAATGAGCATCCGATGCCGCACAACGTCACCGAACTCGCCGTGGACGCAGTGATCGACTCTGTTATCCGCAAGTTCAACTGCTGTCCCTGCAACCGATGCCGCAAAGACATTGCCGCTTTTGCGCTGAATATGTTACCACCACAGTATTCTTCCGGCACGCAGGAAGAAATCGAAGCATTGGCACAGCAGATCGACCATAAAGAAGTATATAACGCACTGATCAAAGCGGTTTTGTATGTTCGTTCCCACCCAAACCACTAAAGATGTTTGTGGCTGAAGGTTTCTTTTTACTTATAGTATTCCTGTATAAAACAGGCGGTTTTCTGTATTCTTCACAGAAAACCGCCTGTTCTTGTTTTAAAAAATTTAAAATAAGCAAGCACTCACTTATTGTATAATCGGTTGGCGATCGCTTTTCCTGTGGGGCTTGTCGCAATGCCCCCAAGAGCTGTTTCACGGAACTCCATTGGCAGCTTTTTACCCACACGGTACATACTTTCGATCACCTCATCAGCCGGAATGACACTGCTTTGTCCTGCCAAAGCCATATCCGCACTGGCAAGCGCATTCACACTTTGGCTCGCATTGCGGAACGAACACGGCAGCTGCACCAGCCCGGCGATGGGGTCACAAATCAAGCCCATACAATTCATCAGCGCAATGGCACACGCATCGGCACACATCTGTGCTGTTCCGCCTGCCATATAGACCGCTGCGGCAGCAGCCATTGCCGCTGCAACACCACATTCTGCCTGACATCCGCCCTCGGCACCTGAAACGGTCGCATTTTTTGTAATGACCGCACCGATACCCGACGCCACGATCAAGCCTTGCAGCACCGTTTGTTCGCTTGCATCCAACCGCTGCTTCGCCGTGAGCAGAACAGCTGGCAAAATGCCACACGCACCGGCGGTAGGTGCAGCACAGATCCTGCCCATACCGGCATTCACTTCACTGCTGGAAAACGCCATCGCCATCATTGCGTTGGTATCGCCACCCAGAAAACCACCGTTTTTGCTGTAATGATACTGCGTTTTCGCCTGTCCACTGATGAGGTTGCCGACCATATTTTGCGGAGTTTCGAGCGCACGATGGGCACTCGCCTGCATCACTTGCCAACGATGCTCAAATGCCTGCATCACCTGCTGGCGGTCGGCACCGGTAAGCTGCTGTTCAGCAAGCAAAATCACCTCATGCAGTGGCATCTCCTGCGCACATTCTACCAGTTGGCGGATATTCGTATACATACTGCCCACTCCTTATTCACTCAAGTCAATGATTCGCACCGAAAGGATATTTTCCACTTTTTCCAGCTTTTCCTTTACCGAAAGCGGAATGGGAGAATCGGTTTCGATAACAGTGGTTGCCTGATGTCCACGTGTCAAGCGTGACACCCGCATGATGCCAATATTGATATTCTGCTCCGCCAATGCCTTACTGATTTCGCTTACAACACCTTTTACATCCCGTTGGGTGATCAGCAAGGTGGGTGCTTCGGCTGAAAATCCGGCAGCTGCACCGTCGATGCGGGTGATCTCGATGCGCCCTCCGCCAATGCTGCTGCCCTCGATCTCGCTTTCGGTTCCGTCGGTGTGGAAAAAGCGGATACGGGCAGTGTTCTCGTGTACGTCGGCAAGTTCGATCTCCTCGAACTGCCAGGTGACCTGTTGCTGCTCGGCAAGCACAAACGCATTGCGCAGACGTTCATCGTCCTCTTTCAAGCCCAACGTTCCTGCCAGTAATGCCTGATAGGTACCATGCCCTTTTCCGGTTTTTGCAAAAGAGCCATGCAGACCAAACTGCACCTTTGTGAACGGTTTTGCAGCAATCAGCCGAGCCGCTCGTCCCAAACGAGCCGCCCCTGCGGTATGACTGGAGGAAGGACCGATCATCACGGGACCGACCACCTCGAATAGGCTTAGATTCATTGCCAGTTCCACCTTTCTGCGTTTTGTTTTTATAGAAAACGCTTGTATATGCGCTTTGTCGCCAAACGAAAGCTTTTCCCGCTTATTGTAGCATGACCCTTTGCATTTTGGCAACCACAGCCACTGCCGTTTTCTTCCATTTTTTGCTAATTTTCGCAATCTTTGCAATTTTTTATCGTATCACCGCATTTTTAAAAATTGTAAACCTTTTGAAATTGATTACAATTCGGAAAAAAACCGGTTAAATAATCGTGAAATTGATTGATTTTTTCTTTCGAACCGAGTATACTTAATCACCAAACGCCATGTTTTTCTTTTGTGCATATTTCTCATATCGCATAAATACATCCTTTTCAGGCGTTGACCATTCTTTTGATTTTAGGCAACAAAATACGATTGGTTTCTCTTGTTGCCTACGGACCCCGAAAAAGGAGGGCTACATTCTTATGTTGGACTTTATTGAACTAGTAAATACGATTTTGGCAGTTGTCCTTACTGCTGCATACGCCTACCAGTTGGTTTTTCTGGTATATGGCATCGCTGCACACCGTCGCAATCACAACCGTACCCTTGCCAAAACGCTCAACCGCTATGGCGTTATCATCTGCGCTCGAAACGAATCGGCGGTTATCGGCGACCTGATCGCAAGTTTGAAGCAGCAGAAGTACCCACAAGAACTTTTGGATGTGTATGTCGTTGCCGATAACTGTACCGACAACACCGCTTCTATCTGTCGCAACGCCGGTGCCATCGTATACGAACGCTTCAACAAGGTTCAGGTGGGCAAAGGTTATGCTATGGATTATTTTTTCCGCCGCTTGATGCGTCAGGGAACTTTGCAGCAGTATGCAGGCTTTTTTGTATTCGACGCCGATAATCTGGTAGACCCTAATTTCGTATCTGAGATGAACGCTACCTTCACCAGTGGTGACTACGCTGCTATCACCAGCTACCGCAATTCCAAAAACTTTGCTTCCAACTGGATTTCGGCGGGATACGCACTCTGGTTTTTGCGTGAGAGCCGCTTTTTGAACTTTCCCCGTCAGCTGCTCGGCACCAACTGTGCGATTTCCGGCACCGGATTTTTGCTCAACACCAACGTCATCCTTGAGCATGGCGGCTGGCCGTTCCATCTGCTTACCGAAGACATCGAATTTTCGGTCAACTGCGCTATCCAGGGGCAGCGCATCGGTTACTGTGACCATGCGGTGATTTATGACGAGCAGCCCACCCGTTTTTCGCAATCTTGGACACAGAGGTTGCGCTGGTCGAAAGGCTTTTATCAGGTGGATGCCAAGTATGCTCTTTCGCTGACCAAGCGTTGTTTTGCCGGAAAACGTCGTTTTTCCTGCTACGATATGTTGATGACCGTTGCTCCCGGTATGCTGCTTACCCTTGCAGCATTGCTTCTCAATGCCGGCATCGCTGTTTCCTGCCTTACCTTGCCCGCATATCAAACACGTTTGCTTTTGCAGGAAACGGTTAATTTTGTGTGTTCGGCAATTTTCAATTTCTATTTGGTGTTGTTTTTATACGGTGCAGCAACCACTGCTTGTGAGTGGAAGAAGATCTATGCACCTACCCACAAAAAAATCTTGTCGGTATTCACTTTCCCCTTGTTCATGTTCACCTACGTCCCCATTGCGCTTTCGGCATTGGTACGAAAGGTAGAGTGGAAGCCGATCCATCACGGTTGTGCAACAGCACTGAAAGAACTTCCTTAAAAAGGCTTGTGGCTGTTAAAAAGCGTTTCCTGTTTGAAATGCTGAAAGCCATAAATGGCGTTTATTTTACCGATTATAAAAAACACCGATAAAGCTAAGGCGGTATCCCAACGGATACCGCCTCAATTTTTTCAAGATTGTGCTTGTTTGTTCAAATAGCTTAATACTGTCAGCATGAGCAATAGAGAAAAACACCCTCTTTCAGTTCTACTTTTAGCAAGGTGCAAATACCAACAAAGTATTATAAATAAAGGACTTTTAAGCATTTCCTCTTATACTGTGCAATATGGAATTGAACAAATGAGTTTCGGTTTTTTCTCTTAATTATTTGAGGTGTTTTCCCCTTAAAGAGAAATAACTTTATACTATTCTAATACTGTTTATTTTAAGGTTATTACCAGAGGTCCCCAGATTAACCAGAATGAATTTTAGGAATTAGGATATATAAAATACCTTTTATCTAAATCAAATCAATCTGGGGTTATTCTGGATTATCTGAGGATTATATATAAAATTGAATCAAAATCATACAAGGAAAAATTAGGGAAAAAAGTTTCAAAAACCTATGTACAAATTTCAAGACTTGTGATATAATATATACAGGTCAAAAAAGGACTGGCCAACTGAATATTTTGAGTGCTTTAGAGAAGCGAAAGTTACCTTAGTTGAGGTGTAACTGGCTTCTCTTTTTTTTGTTGCCTGAAATCAAAATAAATTTTGAAAGGAACAAGGAATATGAGCAATTACGAATTAAACCCGAAACATGAGTTTGCATGTAATGTTAGTAAGGTTACCGAGTACGAAGTAAAAAAGCACATTGACACTATCATGGTTGGTGTGCGTGGATTCTCAAAGGAAGTTACGCTTGCCAAGTGGGGAGATAAAGAGCCTACATTTGACATCAGAGCGTGGAGGGTATCAGAAAGGGACGGACTGCAATATCCATTGCGTGGTATCACTCTTTCAAAGGACGAACTCATCAAGCTGAGGGAAATCTTAAACAGCATTGATGTGAACTGCATTGACGAATATATGAGCAAAGATTGTGAGGTATAAGAATATGAACGGAGCAAAGACTGACGAAAGAAACTATTATGCAGAAAGCTACATTGCTTTAATTGAGGAAATCATTAAGGAAACCGCTTCACTGATTAAAGATATAAAGAAAGCAATGGGTGAGGTGTGAAAATGGGAACGAAGAAACTACAAGGTGCAGACGGAATGAATTTTCAACTGCAACTTACAATAAAAGGCTTAGAGAGCATAAATCTTCCAGAGGAAAATCTCACGAATGAATCTGGAAATGACATAATGAAAATATCTTGTTGGGGTGGCAAACTGTCTGCTTATGTGAATTTGCCTAA
>CALWZD010000073.1 GCA_944385945.1 uncultured Anaerofilum sp.
TTTTTTGCGTTTTCGATGTCTTGCGCATTTGCTTGCAAAATGACTTGAGCATTTTCTTCAATCACACGAGCGATTTCTTCTAATGCACGGTTTTTAGTCGCTGTGTCGGCAATGGCAAGACGGTGCGAGGCGTGTTTTGCGGCAGCACCTTGCGTATATAAGTCGGTCATAGCAATTCCTCCTTATTTTTCAAAGCGAGTTCCGATGTCTTTTCCTTCTACGATGCCATATAAATCGTCGACTTTTGCACCGTTTGCAATCACCATCGGGAAGCCGTTGTCAAGTGCGATTTGTGCAGCGTTCAGCTTTGTTGCCATACCACCGGTTCCACGCCAGGTTCCTGCACCACCGGCAATGGCTCGCAGTTCGGGCGTGATTTCGGTCACTCGATGGATTAGTTTTGCATCCGTGTGTGTGCGGGGATCGGCATCATACAAACCGTCGATGTCACTGAGCAGTACAAGCAGGTCGGCATCACAAAGTCTTGAGACGATGGCAGAAAGCGTATCGTTATCGCCCAATACCTTGCACTTTCCGGTTTCGATCTCGGCAGAAGATACCGAGTCGTTTTCGTTTACGACCGGAATAACGCCCAGTTCCAACAAAGCTTCAAAGGTGTTGTGCAGATGTTCCGAGCGTATAGGCAACTCAACATCTTCGTCGGTAAGCAAGATTTGTGCAACTGTACGGTTATATTCAGAAAAAAGCTTGTCGTACAGGTGCATCATGCGGCACTGTCCCACAGCAGCGGTAGCCTGTTTTACCCGTAGTTCGGTGGGGCGTTCGGCAAGACGAAGTTTTTCGGTGCCGATACCAATCGCACCCGAAGAAACCAGAATAATTTCATGTCCTTTGCCGGACAAATCTGATAATACTCGTGCAAGGCGATCCATCGCCTGCAGATTAAGTCCGCCGGATTCTCTTGTGAGAGTTGAAGTTCCGACCTTTACGACGATTCTGTGTGGAGTGATCTGCTCCAAAAGATTCACGCTCCTTTGTAGTGGTTGCTCGTTCCAACAATGCGATGCTCTCGATCGAGTCGGTATGTGGGAACAGGTCGACCGGTTGTACTTGTTTTAGAGTATATCCATGTTTTAGTAGATACTTGACGTCCCGTACTTGTGTTGTAGGATTGCAAGAAATATATACCAGTTTTTTGGGAGAAAGGACACAAACCGAAGATAAAAAAGCTTCATCGCTGCCGGCTCGAGGGGGGTCCATGATAACAACATCTGCGCTTTGATGTTCATGCGCCATTTCTACCATGAATTTTCCGGCATCTGCTGCAACGAAATGGATGTTTTCACGACCGTTTCGTTTTGCATTTGCGATGGCGTCTTTGACGGCAACACGATTCAATTCGATACCAAGAACGTTGGCAACATATTTGGAAGCAATGATACCGATGGTACCTGTGCCACAGTATGCGTCGATCAAATTTTCGGTGCCGGTCAATCTTGCCATCTCAAGTGCAGTTGTGTAAAGTTTTTCGGTTTGAAGTGTGTTCACCTGATAAAAAGAATGCGGAGAAATACGGAATTGAAGCCCACAAAGCAAATCTTCAATAAAGCCTTTCCCGAACAAAACGGTTTGCTGTTCGCCCAACACCATACTGGTATGTTTAGAGTTGACGTTTTGCACGATGGTAGTGATTTCGGGATGATGCTTGCGAAGTTCTTTGGTAAACTGGCTGCGAGAGGGGAAAACGCTGGAACCTGTAACCAGAACGACCATCACTTGCCCACTGTATACACCGCAGCGAATATATACGTGTCGTAAAATACCGGTGTGTGTAACATCATCGTAGGGGGCGATCCGGAATCGTGTCATCAAATCACGGATCGTTTTTAAAATAGGGGCAGCTAACGGATGTTCCAGCAAACATCCGTCGACCGCAACAAGTCGGTGAGTAGAGGTTTGATAGAGTCCGGATATGATTTTGTTGTCGGCATTTTTTCCGATCGCTGCATAAATTTTGTTTCGGTAATGTGTAGGGTATTCCATCCCTAAAATGGGATTTACCTTGCATAGTTTGGAAAACAGCTCCTGCATGACCGCTTGCTTTTGGGCAAGTTGTTTGTTGTATGGCAAATGCAATATTTGACATCCCCCGCAAAGGCGGGCGTATTCACATTGATAGTGTTGAGTCATACAATACCTCGTTTGAAATGAAAAATGCACCTTGCAACAGTGAATGTAACAAGGCGCATTCATCAATCTATTATCCTAATCCTAAAGGAGTGATCGCACAATAATCTTCGATGGTTCCGTGATTTTTGAAGCACTCCAAAATCTGCTTACCAACAGGATGCAGTTCTTCGCAGTCGTATGCAGCAAGCTCTTTTTCAAAGAACTTGTACAAAATCTCGGCACCCTTATCGTATCCTTCAATGCCCAAGCTTTCCTGTTTTTCAGGCATCAAGAACTTAGAAGGAATGGTCTGACCGTCCACTTTCATTTCGTTCAGTGCATATCCCATCAGAGCGCAACGTGCGGGAGAAAGGCGATCCATCTTCATGTTTACGCCACCACGACGTGCGAGATATTCACGAGAGATCCACTCAGCCGAAAAACCGATTTTGAACACGCCGATATGTTGATTGGGAATCAAAACATAGTGGGTGTTGGGGCAATTCAGGATTTGTTCCAGCAGCAAGTTTGCTTGCCGTACACGCTGACCGGTTGCGAAAGGCCAGTAGGAACCTACACCCTCACTGGCAAGCGGAGAGCTGCCCGAAATACTGGGATTGTTGAAACCACGGGGAGCGACCAAACGCCACAGCCAAGCCAAAGCAGGGGGGATAATGTGCATCAAGCCCATGATACCGTAATCGGGATGTGCAGCGGTCGTTGGCGGCATACGAACGCCAAAGCTTCGTACGTCGACCTCGACCGGTTTGGTAACGATGTTGTCGACTAGCTTACGGGGAACGATTACACGGGGGTTGGGGCAAGGCTTGCCGGTAGAATCCAGAGTATGCTCCCACACCAGACAGGTAGCACCGGGTACACCATCAATGTTGAAGAAAACCAGAGGCTCTTTGCTGTGGATGGTGATACGCTCGTACATGGGGTCGGTGCCGTATTTGGTGATACCGTCAACACGCAGGAACCAACCGTCCTCGCCGTCGTACAAAGCCAACTTGCCGTTATTGCGTTGGAAGGAGGGGTGGCAGATCGCCATATCGTCGGTGACGGGGTGAATGGTACAAGTATCGCTCATGCTCAGGCAATAATGCTCTTTGGTTTCGAGATCCACGCCGAGCAAAACACGACCGTCCGAAATGCGGTGAACGTCTTGCAGCAGTTCGCTTTTTCCGCCACCAGAAGCACCTTCGTGCATCATAACCATCTCGTTTTCGTAAGGAGTGATGATGCGGGCAGCCGATGCGTGAGCAGTTACCCAGCCTTCCTGCTCGCCAATATCCAAAAGGACGCTGTAAATGCCTTTCTTTGCGGAAGGGCCCGGATACAGGTTGTACGCATAGATCTCGTGGCAATCGTCCAAACGGTTATGTACACAAACCTGCTTGCCCTTAAAATGAGTGTGACGGAAAGGCGGTGCAACATAAACGATCGCACGAGGTTTGAAACTGCTTACAGTCTTAATATCTACAAATGCCTGCAACTGCGACAGAGCGAACGCAAAGAAAGCGGTGTTTCTGGGGCATACCAGCAAAGCGGGGTAGCCGTATTCAATACCGCCTGCCATAAAAGGAACAAGAATCAGCTCTTGTTTTGCAAGCCAAGCATAAGTGTTTTTTTGCAGCACGTCGAAATCGTAGCCATATATATCCTTGAAACGAGGCTTATCGGTAGGCTTGTCGTCGGAGATGCGCATACAGTCAGGATCACGACGACGCATATAGTCCTCGGTAAAGTTTACGACAGCACCATTTTTGCAGCGCACGACAGAAGCCTCTTTTACAGGTTTGCCTTCAACATCGTACGACACCTCAACAGTGTTGGTACCTACATTGCCGAAAATCAAATCGTATAGCATTTTGGTAGAATCGGGAATAATAACACTTGGGCTATTATTTAAAATTTGCTCCAATTCCGGAGTAAGAATGAACTTTTCCCACAATACATTCATAAGAAAACCCCTTTCAAGAAAATGACCTGATACATTTATAGTATACCATTCCGGCAAAAAATGCAAATTTTACAAAAAGAAACACATTTTCCGACCATTAAAAAGTAAGCTGCTTTTTCGAAGAATCCTTTCTTGAATGAAAAAAACAGAGTAGACTTTTGAAAAATGAAACAAAAAATGAATAATTATTTATAAAATTAAAATTTTTACCATAAAAAAGAATATGGTTTTATTTTAATTAAGATATTATAGAGAGAATGCTTTATTTCATGCAAAAACACTTTTGTTGGCAAACCTCATCTAAGTCTAAAACAAAACAATCCGACCGCAACAACAGCTCTTGTAAAAATGCGTGAGAATCCTTGCGCACCACCGCAATCACCGACTTTGCATAAAAAACAGATAAAAGTGCCTTTTGGTAGGCGAGGCTGCTTTGTTCCAGAAAACCGATCTCATCAATGCCTACGATTTTGCTGGACGACTCTAACAACTGTTGCGCACAACACACACCGATGCTGTTTAGCACCGCTGTGTTGGGGCGCATTTTGTTCTCGCCACGGTGACCGATGATAAAACGCATCCCATTCGTCGGTGGACATAAATATACACTTTTGGGCTGACCTTCCTTTAAAATCAACCCGCTCAGCAGGGCAGGCGCACCTGTGGGAAGCAGTTCAGCAAATAAAGTGCTTTTTCCGATCTGCTTTTGCCCAGTGATCAACAGATGTTTTTTCTGCGAGAGGTGAAATTTTTCCATACTGTAAGATTTCAACCACTCGACTGATGGGCGACAAGGTGGAATCATACATATCCCTCCGAAACAAAGTGGCACAGCAACCACAAAAGATCGCTGTGCCATTCATTTATCAAGTTACCACCTTTATGGTAACATATTTTTACGGAAACTGTCAACCGCTCACGTACAATATCACTCGATGATAACGGTATAGGGGTCAAATGCACGGTCGGTCAATTCCTGCATCGCTGCCTTTTTCTAAGTATACCTGTTGTTGAGGGTCTAGATCCAAAGTAAGGGGCAGGAAAATGCTTTCGATGTCTTTGGAGATGGTTTTGCCGATTTCAAGGCTGAAGTCGATGCGGGGAACTGCTTCGAAGAACTTCAAGATCACACTGCAATGGACAGTGCCGGCAAGAGCGAACTTCAACTCAATGGTGGTGAAAATTTCTCCACGGGTCTGAATCTTTATATCTTCCAGTTGAGCGATGAACTGCTTTGCATGAACGCCACGAATGTTTCTGCCCAAAATCCGGCGTTCCTGCTTATCAATGTAAGGCAACTCGTATTCTTCTTCGGGACGAATCGAGGTGCATTCATAGATGGGAGTAAAGAACGGTGCAATGCTCGAATCGGACAGCAGTTCTTTGCCGGTCGATTTATTTACAAAGGAAACAATTCCTTTGCCACATTCGTAGCACAGTTTGAACCACTTGTTTTCAAACTCATGTGCAAGCATACAGGGCTGGGGATCATAGTCATTGACAATATCTTTTATCCGATCGATGCCCACATATGCATGGCGGTAACTGGGGTGCGCCACCGATGCAGGAATTTCGGTATAGGTGTACTCTTTTGCAGTCACACCATCAAATTCGTCCATAAAAGTAATCAGTCGTCCACGAGGGTGAGAAGAAACCTGACAGGGAATCTGCTTTCCGTCCGAACGGCGAATAGTTGTATTGAGCATTTCAGGGCATTCTACATAGAATTCGACAGGTTGCAGACCTTTCAAATGATTGGCAGGGCATACACGAATCTTTCCGTTCGGGCTGTAATAACGGGAAATATCTCCCTTTTCGCTGCCGATCTCGGTCAAAATCAGCGAAGCTGCCTCATGTGCTTTGGATGCATAACTTGTCTTTCGGGTATCGAGATTCAGCACCATTGTGTGATAGGGATGGATGGTCGCCATCGAATGTCCCCATGTGTGCTCGGCATACAGCAACAGGTTATCGTTTGCGCTTTGGGCAAGCTCGGGATATTTTTTCATGCAATCGGCATCCAAACGCTTACACAAATGATAACGGTGCTGTGCATCACGGAAGTGTTTTACGGCGTAAGGAGTAGAGCCGATGCCGTGTGCCCACCAGTCGGTTAAATCTCCTCTGTAAACAGGCAGATCGCTCAATTTAGGTGCTATCTTGCGGTACAACTCCTGCAAGGAAACCATCTCCAAGCGAACGCCACTGGATGCAGAATAGGTGGAATTGTATGCACGGATCATTTTGACAATTTCGGTTTCGGGAGGAGCATTATCGCTGTACACACCCGAAACACTGGTGATGATGAAGTCATAGGGGTATCCGTGACGTTCGCAGGTGGTAAGATAACTTTCCATATTTTTGTCCAGTAGCTGCAAAGCGGTAAGCTGTGCATCGGGCTTGCCAAACATATCAATGGTCATGGGGGGCACGGTGCGTCCCGGCATGATGCCCAGTGAATTGCCTAAATGGTAGTGTTCGCCATTCCATACCAGCAAGCGTTTTCCGGCGGCATTTTCCCACCAGTAAGCGTTCTGGTTCTGGTACAGCGGATACATACCGTGGTGTGTATGGATGTTCGTATACAAAAATTCGATGCCGTGGTTCAGCAAAACATCACGCTGACCCATCGAAATACCGTTGATGTCGGCAAACATAGCAGTTGTGTGGGGGATGTTTTGGCTTTCGAGCAAAGCGCACATTTCGTCCATTTCGGCAGAAAGCGCATCGCAGTCTGCAAGGTCGGTGAAGTTTAGATAGGTGCCGGAGAAGCCCATACGCTCCTCACGCATCAGTTCAAAAAAGGCGGCCTTTTCCTGCTCGCTTGCACGTTTTAAAAATTCCCGTACACAAAACCATGTTTCGCAGTTCCAGCGAAAATCTTTCCATTCATTGTTTTGCAAAATGTTCAATGCCGAGCGGATGTAGTTTACATGATTCAGAATAACACGCTCCTGCAAATCGGTATAACCGATGTCGGTGTGCGAGTGGTGAACAACGTAAACAGTTTTGATTGAGTGCCCCCTAATCATCTTCCTTTCTTTTATAACAAGATCATACTGCGGTTTACAGCACGTAAAGCCCTTGAATTGCACGTTCGGATGTATCGGTGGCGATATGAAGTGTGATGCCCATTTTTTGACACAGGGTAGAAAGCGGTTTGCCAAACAGCGAAAAACTGCGTGTGACCTGTCCACCTAAACACAAACAATCGGGCGAGTATGCCAGAAGAAATGGCTGTAAAGCATCTCTTAGGCGAACACCAAATTCGGCAAAACAATCCAGCGCAGCTTGTTCTCCTTGGGCAGCACGTTTGGCAAGCTGTGCTCCCTCCAAAGGTTCCCCCATGCGCTGAGCGGTAAGTTGCATCAGCCCACGTTTTGGGATGTGGTCATCAATACATCCGTCCAAGAACGGGAAGGGATAAATATAACCGTCTTTGGGCATTCCTTGTGTTCCTTCGGGAGCAAGCTGATTGCCCAAGCCGAAAGCACTACCGCAGCCGGTGCCGATGCAGACAGAAATAGAACGGTCGGTGTTGACAGCACTGCCGAAATTCATTTCTCCCAGTGCAAAGGCAGCAACATCATTGATGAATTTGATCTCGTTGGGCTGGCTTACAATATCAGAGAGCCTTTTGTATAGTTCTTCTCGCAGATTTACCTGATAGAGTGTGTCGTATTTGTCCAACCCTTGCAGCAGAGAGATCCCGTTTTCGTAGTCGAATGGACCCGGAAATGCAAGTCGCAACCCTGTGATGGTGTGAGGTGCCGGAATCGAATCATTGAGTTTCCGAAAAACATCACAGAAATGGTCGATCAAAGGTTCTTTCTCGAAGTTTGCATTGGCAGGAAAATGCATAACGGGCGAAACTAATACGCCGTTTTCAACGGCAGCGCCTTTTAATTCTGTTCCGCCAACGTCCAAACAAAGTGTGAATTGTTGCATATAGACCTCCTCGGTTAACGATGGACTTCGATCAAAAAGCTGCTACTGCCGGCAGGATAGTAACTTTCGGTATATTCCACAGGGACATTTGTAGCAGTTTTTCCGATGGAAGAAATAAAGATCGTCGGTTCGAATGCACTGATGTTTAACTGTGCGGCTACTTCGGCGGGGGGAGGAACTACCTCCAGCTTACGCATAGCGTGTTTTACCTCCAGATTTCTTTTGGCGAGAACGTCATAAAAGGAAATATCGGTAAAATCGATCTTTTCCATATCGGGAAACAACTTGTAAGGCACATACAATACCGTATATAGGACGGGTGCGTTGTTGTTGTAACCCTCCAAATGCCGAAGTCGTACAAGTTTGGTTACTTTTGTATTGATGGCAATGTCCAAAGCAGCCGCTACGTGTTCACAGGCACGTTCCACGGCAATTTCCAGCACTTTGGTGCGCACTACCTGATGATTTTTTTCACTTTCGGCACGATACCCAGTGATAAAACTCGTGGATTGATGCATGACTTTGGGCTGGGTGACAAAAGTACCTTTTCCTTTTATACGCATAAGATAGCCGCTGTGTGTCAGTCTATCCAGCGCAAGGCGCAAAGTGGGACGACTTACGCCTAGCAAAGCGGTCAGTTCATTTTCGGTGGGGATTTGGCTTCCCACAGGATATTCACCAGATTCGATACGAGAGCGGATGTATTCGCTCGCTTGTTCGTGTAAAGGTTTCGACATGGTGATACCTCCTTTATCGTAAAATGGTTTCACTGCTATTTATAAAAAGCTTAAAATAAATTTGTTCGTAGCAGTGGCTGTTCTGTTGAGAACAGTATAACAAAGACGGTCGAATATGTAAATACATTTTTGTAAAAAAATAATTTTTATCAAAATATGAATTAACAAATTTGGAGAAATCGAATATGCTGTAAATACAACAATCACACAAGGAGGCAGTTGCCATGAGTGAAAAAAGTGTTTCCAACTTTGTACAATTCCCAAAATGCAAAATTGATTGCCCCAATGCGCAGGTATTCGAGGGATTTGCTGCTATCAGCGAAATCCTGAAAGAAAAAGTGCAGGGCGAAAAAACTGTCCTGACCATCGAATGCTATCCCGGCGTAGACCAGAACGAGCTTTTGGAGGGAATTGCATCGCTTGAACCCACATTGGTGATCCACAGCGATGAACTGGCATTCGAGCCGGAAAAATGGATGCGCTTTTGGAAAAAGACCTTCTGCCTGGCGATCCTGTTTTTGGCATCATGACAGTGCGCAAGCTGGAAGACTTTTTTTATGCCGATAAGATCGAACAGGCAAAACAGAGCATCCAACAGGCAAGCGGATTGGTTCTGGTTTACGGTGTAGGAGCATCTTTGGTTCATAAAGGGGATGTACAGGTCGTTGCCGATATTACCCGTTGGGAAATTCAGCTGCGCTATCGCCGTGGTCTGAGCAACTGGCGTACCTGCCAAACCGACCTGCCTAAGCTGAAAAAATACAAGCGTGGATTTTTTGCAGAGTGGCGTTGGGCAGACCGTGAAAAAGAACATCTGCTGGATACGATTGGCTTCTATGTTGCGACGACCACCGAGAACAGCCCTGCTATGGTAGACGGTGACTCTTATCGCACGGCATTGCAGCAGCTTGCACAGCAGCCGTTCCGTATGGTACCTTATTTCGACCCGGGTGTATGGGGCGGAAACTGGATGAAAGACAAATTCCAGCTTCCCGAAAATGGCAGCAACTACGCATGGA
>CALWZD010000074.1 GCA_944385945.1 uncultured Anaerofilum sp.
GTTCTCAGACCCAAAAAGTCCATTTTCAAAAGTCCAAGTTCTTCAACAGTAGTCATCGGAAATTGTGTAACCGGCTGTCCGTCATTACACGCAAGCGGTACGTATTCGGCTGCGGCATCTCGTGTAATCACTACACCGGCTGCATGGGTCGAAGCATGACGAGGCATTCCTTCGATTTTGATTGCTGTGTCGATCAATTCGTGTACCTGTTCGTTCGACTCGTATTGCGCTGCAAGTTCTTTGCTCACCTCTAAAGCACGACGCAAGGTCATCTTTAACTCCATAGGAACCAACTTCGCAATGCCGTCTACCGTTTGGTAAGGAATATCCATCACTCGTCCAACATCTCGAATCGCACCACGTGCAGCCATCGTACCAAATGTCACGATCTGCACAACATGGTCTGCCCCGTATTTCTTCGTAACATAATCAATCACTTCTTGTCGACGCTCGTAACAAAAATCAATATCAAAGTCGGGCATACTTACACGCTCGGGATTCAAAAAACGTTCGAAAAGAAGTTGATGTTTGATTGGGTCGATCTCAGTAATTCCCATACAGTAAGCTGCCAAACTTCCCGCACCACTGCCACGTCCAGGACCAACCGGAATACCGTTTTGTTTCGCATAGTTGATAAAATCGTACACGATCAAATAGTAGTTGGTATATCCCATCCGTTGGATAACGTCAATCTCGTAATCTAATCGTTGCCGTAATTCTTGGGAAATGTTTTGCCCATAGTTTCGATGCAATCCGTCTTCGCACAGTTTTTTAAAGTAATCCAGATTATCCATTCCGTTTGGAGCTTGGAAATACGGCAGTTTGGTTATACCAAATTCAAAGTCAAAGTTACAACGTTCGGCAATTTTAACTGTATTTTCACACGCATCAGGAACAATTGAAAACAGCTGATACATCTCTTCTGTACTTTTTACATAGAACTCATCCGTTTCAAATTCCATTTTGTCGGGGTCATTCAAAGTTTTCCCTGTTTGGATACAAATAAGGACACTTTGCATTTGACTATCTTGCTTTGTCAGGTAATGTGCGTCGTTTGTAGCAACCAACGGAATATTGGTTTCACGTGCCAGTCGAATAAGATCCGGAAGCACCTGTTGTTGTGCTTCTAAGCCATGATCTTGCAACTCGATATAAAAATCGTCTTTTCCAAAAAGCGACTGATACCATAATGCTGTTTCCTTTGCACGTTCGTAATCGCCCGCCAATAATGCCTGCGGAATTTCGCCTGCCAAACAGGCGGAAAGGCAAATCAGCCCCTCATGGTATTGTTGCAAAAGTTCTTTGTCAATGCGAGGTTTATTATAAAATCCCTCAATAAAACCTTTGCTTACCATTTTTATCAGGTTTTTGTATCCCATCTCATTTTTGCACAGCAAAATAAGGTGATTGTACCCATCTATGCGATTGACCTTATCCAAGCGACTTCGTGTTGCAACATACACCTCACAGCCTATAATGGGCTTGATGCCCGCTTTCTTTGCCGCTTTGTAAAAATCTACACAGCCATACATTACTCCGTGATCTGTAATGGCAACTGCCGTTTGTCCGAGTTGTTTCAGATGCTCGAATAACGAATCAATGCGACACGCTCCGTCCAGAAGACTGTATTCGGTATGCAAATGCAAATGGACAAACTCACGCTTTTGATTGCTCATTGATTTCCCTTTCTTGCAGACTTGCTGCAATCGTTTCCAATTTCCGCAAACGATGATTTAAGCCCGACTTGCTAATAGGCGGTTGAAATTTCTCTGCAAGCTGTGCAAGAGAGAGGTCTGGCCACTGAAGACGTAGGTTTCCTGCATGACGAAGTTGTTCACTTTGAACTTCCCATGCACCAACTTCTTGCAGATAGCGAATCGCCTGAATACTTTTTAGGTTAGCAGAAACCACCTTGTCAATATTTGCCGTTTCACAGTTTGTAATACGGTTTGCTTTATTTCGAATGTCACGATACACTTTTACATTCATCAGCTCCAAGCTGCATCCGCTTGCACCCATAAAAGTGAGCAAATCTTCGATTTGTTCGCTTGCTTTTATGTAAATGACGCTCGTTCCTCTGCGCAGTGTGCGCTTGGGTCGAAACTCATGTTGCGCAAGAATTCCTTCCAAATCCCGTGCAAGCATTTGTCGAGTCGTCGTAAACTCTAAATGATAATCTTTGTTTGGATCGCTCATCGTTCCACTACACAAAAAGGCGGCACCTAAAAAGGCACCGACACATTGTGAGCAATTAATATGCCGGCTTTCGATACGCAGTGCCGGTTGATCACCAGATCGAAACAAAGCCAGCATTTTATCTATCTGTTCCGGCTGTCGAATTGAGAATTCGTACCCAATGCCAAATTGATTTCCCCACTCAACGACTTCACCCTGTATTCCAAGCGAACGATAGAGCCAACTTGCATATTCGGCAATCTGCTGCATTTCGGTGTGCAGAACCAAGCCTGTTTCATCAAATGTTTTAGCAAAACAAGCAATCGCATACGCAGCAGAATGTTTGCAACAGCTGCGCTGCAGGCGATGTGCAATGATCTCCTGCTTTGCCTGTGCAGAACAACTCATGAACAAGTATCTTCCTTTCTTTTTATTGCAGCAAAAAACTATTGTTTTCGATGAATATCACGATGCTGAACATTTGGCAAATAACCTTTTTCTTTACAAAAATCAGCGATTTTTCTTGCAAAAGTGATAGACCTATGTTTTCCGCCAGTACAACCGACTGCAATCGTAAGCTGACTTTTTCCTTCTTTTATGTAAAGGGGAAGCGAAAACTCAAGTAGATCCAACATCCGCTTTAATAGTTCCTGTGATGTTTCATGTCCCATAACAAAATCCACTACCGCTTGATCCAAACCGGTTTGCATCTTTAGCTCCGGAACGTAGAACGGATTTGGTAAGCAGCGCACATCAAACACAATATCTGCTTCTCTCGGCTGACCGAATTTGAATCCAAATGACATGATATTCAGTGCCATTGCACTATTATCATTCGCCAAAAACAATCCGACCAAACGTTCCCTCAGCTGTGCGGTTGATAAAAGGGATGTATCTACGATATAATCTGCCTGTTCAAACAGAGGTGCCATGATCTGCCGTTCCATTTGAATTGCCTGCTGTGTAGTATAGTCCATTGCATGGGCGAGTGGGTGACGGCGACGGGTTTCCTGATACCGACGTGCAATCACCTCATCGGCAGCATTCAAAAATAAAACTTTAAATGAAAAATTACGTGCCGAAAGCTCACGCAACCCTTTTTCCAGCCCCTCTGCTGAGCGACAGCCACGAGAATCAAGAACCATAGCGACCTTTCCGAGCGATATTTGTCGGTTTAGCACAAGTTCTGCAAAATCAGCCAACAGCCCCGCCGGAATGTTGTCGATGCAAAAATATCCCATATCTTCCAAAGCACGTACTGCGAGGGATTTTCCTGCGCCTGAAATTCCTGTTACGATCAGCAGATCCATGATTTTCCCTTCTTCCTTTGTTATTTCTTTCCTACCACACGGATCTCTTTTTCCAAAAGAAAGCCTGTACTTTCTTTCACAAGACGAGAAACGTCGTCTGCTACCTGCAATACATCGTCACAAGTTGCATTTCCAAGGTTAACAATAAATCCAGCGTGTTTTTCACTGATAGCAGCATCTCCAACTCGATAGCCTTTTAACTGGCATTGGTCGATCAGTGCCGACGCATATGCTCCTTGCGGACGTTTGAAAGCACTTCCTGCACTGGGCTTATCCAGCGGTTGTTTTTCCTTACGTCTGGACATATAATCTTGCATTTGGGTGAAAATTTCTTGCGAATCGCCTTTTTTCAGCGATAAGGTTGCCCCCAAAATGCACCAGCCATTTTTCTCAAAGCAGCTTGTTCGGTATCCAAGTTCCAGTTCCTGTGCAGTGAGCGTGTGCATCACACCGTCCTTATCTACGCAGTCAACGCTTTGAATCACGTCTTTCATTTCGCCACCATAGGCACCCGCATTCATATAAATTGCTCCGCCTACACTGCCCGGAATGCCATATGCAAATTCCAATCCCGAAAGCCCTGCTTTTTGTGCTTCGATACAGATTTGTTGCAAAGAAGCACCTGCCATTGCGTAAAGCTGTTCCCCTTGCACCGAAATTTTTGATAATTTAGCACCAAAATGTAAAATTACCCCATCGAAGCCTTCGTCTGCAAACAACACGTTAGACCCTTTACCAAGGTAATAATACTCTATATGATACTGCTTAATCAGCTGCATTAAACGGCACAACTGCTGTTCGGAATCCACTTCGACAAACAGGCTAGCCTGTCCACCGATTTTGAAGGTAGTGTGTCGTTTCATCGACTCATTTTCAAGTGCAACAACACCTGCAATTTGCAGTTCTTTTTTTAGTTCTTGAAGCATTTCGTATCCTTTTCTCATTCGTCTTGTTTTCCTAAGCCTGCAGCACCTACAATACCGGCATCATTATGCAGTTTTGCTGTAACGATACGAGTACGACGTTGGGAATCACGTGCATATTCTTCACGGTCTACATAAGCACGAATCGGTGTCAAAAGGGCTTCTCCTTGCTGAGAAACTCCACCACCAACGCAGAGAACCTCCGGCTGAAAAATGTTGATGACACTTGTAAGACCGCAAGCAATATATTCTTGAAACGTTTTTACCAATTCTGATGCAAGCGAATCTCCCATATGCATGGCATCAAACACCATTTTTGTATTGACTTTATTCAAGTCACCTTCACACAGCTTCCATAAAACTGTATCGGTTCGGCTTTTCATGGCTTCTCTTGCATCTTCGGTCAATGCTCGGGACAAAGCATATTTTTCCCAGCAGCCTTTGCGGCCGCACATACACGGACGTCCATCTTTTTCGATAACAATATGCCCCAACTCTGCCCCTGCATGGTTAAAACCGGCAAAAATTTTTCCGTCGATAATAATACCGGCTCCGATGCCTGTACCTAATGTAATGACGACAGCATATTTTGTTCCTTTTGCTGCTCCGTCGATATATTCACCATAGGCGGCTGCATTTGCATCATTTTCAATATATATCTTGCATCCGAGAAGTTCTTCAAGATGTTGTTTTAACTGCCAGTTATGGTATCCGAAATTTTCGTTAAACTCCACGACACCAGTTTGCATATCAACACTTCCGGGCGTACCAACGCCGACCCATCGAATATCGGTTTTTATATCCAATCCTTTGTCGTGGCACAATTGCAAGCATAAATTTGCAATCTCTTGCTCGATCTCATGCTCTGGGCGAGGCAAGTTTGTATCGCAGCCCACCTTATGCACGATTTTATTTTCCTCGTTCACTAATCCGGCTGAAATGGTAGTTCCGCTGAGATCCACACCAATCGTATATTTACTCATTTCAACACCCCTTCTAATTTTTCTGCTGTTGGATGAGAGTGCTTTTTCAACTCAGTAAGCAATCGTTCGTTTGTACTGTTTACAATCAATTCTTGCGGAAAGTCGATTTCTTCCAGCATTTTAAAAATATTTTCCACCTGTGCAATTCGATAAATGGAATGTGCATCTGAATTGACCGCAACAGGCGTTCCATTTTTCGCACACGCTTTCGCTAAACGTTTCATATTTTCTGTTCCGGATGGGCGAACAACACAGGAATTTGCGTTTAGCTCTACAATTTTATGATTCCGTGCAAACAATTTTGTCAATTCATCGTAATCATATTCATATTGAGGCAATTCCGAGTGTCCAATCAGGTCTACCCACGGATTTTCGGCGATATTGCTCCACAAGCGGTTTGCTTGCAAGCGAGTAATCGGTGCCAATAGCGGCGAATGAATGGATGCGATGACCCAATCAAATGCTTTTAGCTCCTCGTTGGAAAAATCCATCTTTCCATCTATATCTAATACGTTTGCTTCTACGCCTCTTAGAACCGGAATCCCTTCCATAACAAATGGAAATTCCTTTGTAATATTTCCAAAATACCAAGGGTGCGGAGCATCCGGCATTGCTACACCGTGGTCTGTGATCGCAATGGCAGAAAGTCCCAACTTTGCCGCTTGCTGCGCCATTTCGGTGATCGTATTGTACGCATGATTGGAAACCAAGGTATGGGTGTGTAAATCTGCAACGATCATCTTTTCCTCCATAAAAAATCCTCCGCATCAAAACTTGATGTCTTCGTTTTCTAATCCCAGTCGCTGCATCAATTCCTGTGCAGCATTGTAGCCCATCTTTTTCTGGCGGTTATTAATGGCAGCCGCTTCGATGATAACTGCCAGATTTCGTCCCGGCATAACCGGAATCACGGTATACGGCAGTTCTACCCCCAGCACATCCATCGTTTCATTCTCCAAACCTGTGCGGTTGTATGCTTTTGTCTTGTCCCATGGTTCAAGTTCTACCACCAGATCGACCTTTTCGCTTACTTTGACCGCACCTACACCAAACACACGTGCAACATTTACGATGCCTACACCACGCAGCTCGATAAAGTGGCGAATGTTTTCGGGACTTGTTCCCACGATAGAACGATTGGATACACGGCGAAGTTCTACTGCATCGTCAGCTATCAGGCGATGACCACGCTTTACAAGCTCAACCGCAGTTTCACTTTTTCCTACCCCACTATCACCCAAAATCAAAATACCTTCTCCGTATACCTCAACAAACACACCATGGCGGGTAATGCGTGGTGCTACCTCAACGCTGAGAATCGAAATCAGGTTACTCATCATTGCAGAGGTATTTTCGCCTGTACATAGAATAGGAACTTCGTACTCTTTGGCAAATTCGAGCATTTCGTCCAAAATAGGAAGATTGCGTGTGATTACGATGGCAGGCGGTTTCATGGCGAACAGCGTATGCACATGGCTTCTTCGCTCATCTTCCGGCAGGCATTTCAAATAGTTCATTTCAGCATTTCCGCAAATTTGAATGCGGGTTGGCTCAAAGTACTCGTCATAGCCGGTAAGCAGCAATCCGGGACGGTTAACATCCATCGTATAGATAGGGATATTTTCCAAATCGGTAGGCGAATAAGCTGTTTCTAACCGCAGTTGTTCTGCGATTTTCTTCAAAGATACCGAAAACTGTTGCATAAAACATTCACCTCGTTACAAACTATTACCGCAATGCAGTGGCACTAGGGTATATATGTTTATTATACCTAAATTTCTGCTATTTTGCAATTTAGCATCTATAAAATCAGGATATTTTCCAAAAAGGATGACTCTTTGCAAAATGCTTGATTATTTTATGGTGATTTTGACGAGTACATTTTGGAAAACAATCAACTGTCTCCATTTTTACAAAAAGCCCAGAATTTCCTTGTAAACCTTGAGGATTTTCGTTTTTGCGCCGCTTCTTTTTTTAAAGAAGTTCAAAAAATTTCCAATTTTATAAAAAAACACGATATTTTTGTAAGTCTATGTGATTTTAACTCGTATTATAATCAAAAGCTTTTCGATTTAGGAGTGATTTTATGCGAATTGCACTATTTACAGAAACATACTTTCCCTTTATAAGCGGTGTTGTTACCCATGTGCAAACTTTGAAAGAATGTTTGGAATCGCATGGGCATGAGGTTTTGATCGTAACGACCAATCCCAAAGCGGTGTGTCATTACATCAAAGATGGCATCTTGTATTGTCCTGCAATTCCACTCAAACGTATTTACGGATATGGTGTGGCAAATCCGCTGAACCTTGAGCGACTTCGAATCATCCGAGATTTTAACACCGATCTCTTGCATATCCACACCGAATTCAGTATGGGGATTTTTGCTCTGTTCGCAGCCAGAAAATTAAAAAAGCCAATCGTTTACACATTGCATACAATGTATGACGACTATATGTTTTATGTTGCCCCCGAGCGTTTTCAAAATATGGTTCGCCCCGGTGCTCATTTTTATTTCCGAAAGGTAGCAAAACGTGCTACCGAAATTATCGGACCTTCCCCAAAAGTAGTTGAATATCTTCGTCGCTGCGGTGTAGAGCGGCATATCAATATCGTTCCCAATACCGTTGACCTTTCCAACTTTTTACCGCAAAACGTAAAAGAAGAAGAAATTTTGAATACCAAAAAGCGGCTTGGTATTCGTCCACAGGATACCTCTCTGTGTTTTGTAGGTAGACTGGGAAAAGAAAAGAGCATTGATGTTTTGATTGATTGGTTTACCAAACATTTCAAAGGGCAAGACTGCTACAAACTTTTTATTATCGGTGATGGTCCGGAACGTGAAAGTTTATCTAACCAAATCCGTGATTTGAATATGAACAGTCAAATCTCGCTGCTTGGCAGAATTGACCATGAACTTTTACCCCCTTATTATCATGCCTGTGATCTGTTCACTACTGCTTCGTTGTCAGAAATGAACTCCATTGCTATGTTGGAAGCCAGTGCCAGCGGTCTGTACGTGTTGCAGCGTTTGGATATTTACAACAAGGACCAAATCACCCCCGGAGTAAACGGAAACCTTTTCACAACCGATAGTGAATTTGCTACACTTGTGAAAGAACAAGGAAATCTTTCCACAGAGCAAAAACAGTCTCGTCGTACTTCTGTAACACGTTACAGTCAAAAATACGGAAAAGAAGAATTTATTCGAGCAGTTATGAATGTATACGACCGTGCTATTCTTAAATATCACACGATCCACAACAAACACTAACTGATTTCTAGAGAGCGAATGCAAGTTGCGGTATCTCACTTTTTTATTGTGACATTCAAAATTTCCATATCCAGCCAAGGCGGACAGCGATAAATTGTTGTCTTTTCTTGCTTGCTTCGCTCCCACTCTATCTCATTGCAAATTTTAGCTTCTTCTTTGACTAAAACGATCCCAATATCAACGCAACGCAATTTCTTGATATATTTTCCTGCATTTTCCAAAATCATTCCCGTTTTAACATATCCTATGGTGACAGTCAAATCAGAATGCACTGCTAATTCCGCTTCCCCTGTATCTCCGTTCATTCCACTATTGATGTCGACACTGACCACGTAAGCGTTTGTGTTATTGATGCTTTGAATCGCATCCTTGTAGTTTGTGCGCAAATTACCCTGAAAACCTGTGCCCAGCAAGCAGTCCACTATAATTTCTTCTCCTTCCAAACAACCTTCTGTGAAATCGAGGATTGGAATACCGACACTTTTAGCCTTTTCGGCGTAATGGGAACTATCGGGGGAGAATTTTTGACTGAGCGTAAACACTTTGCAAGAATACCCTTGTTCGTGCAAAATATACGCCAGTGCAAACCCATCTCCCCCATTGTTTCCGGAGCCAACTACAATAGCGATTTTTTGTGTCCATTTGACCGATTGAAACACACCATATGCCGCCCGATACATCAGCTCAAGGCTTGGTACAAAATTATCAATCGTATAGGCATCGCTTTCACGCATATTTTCTACCGAGATACAATCAATCATTAAATTCACCTCTTATGCCATTCATAAAAATATTTCCGGAATTTTGATTCCGGTGTTTGTTTTGAAATGTTTTATATTTCGCTAAAATTATATTTTACGAAATCATCTTTTCGCTTTATGCTTTAAAAAATCCATATTTTGCAATTTATATACTCCTCATTCAAAAACCTAAGGCTGATCCACTCCTTATAGCGAATCAGCCTTAGGTTTAATTTCATTTAGATGCGAGGCAAAATTCCCTCTACCAAATTCTGCAGCACTTCTGCACGAGCAGCAGCCGTATCGATTACTTCCTGCTCACTCAATTTTACTTTCTGGATTCCTGCTGCCATGTTGGTAATAAGGCTGATTGCCAAAACGTCCATTCCGCAATGGCTTGCGGCGATTACTTCGGGCACTGTACTCATTCCTACAGTATCAGCACCCAGTGCACGGAAAGCCCGGATCTCAGCCGGAGTTTCATAGCTGGGACCCATATACCCAAGATATACACCACGACGAAGTTCTACACCTTGCTTTTTCGCTTCATCCAGTGCCAGTTCTCGCAAATTCGGCGTATAGGCGAACGTCATGTCGCAAAAGCGAGGTCCAAACTCATTTAAGTTCGGTCCTGTCAGCGGATTGGCTCCCATCATATTAATATGGTCCTCAATCACCATCAAATCGCCAATCGAAAAGTCTGTATTTACGGCACCGCAGGCATTTGTTACAACCAAGGTTTTTACGCCCAATTTTTTCATCAAGCGTACCGGAAATACGATGTCACTCATTGCATGACCTTCGTAAAAATGCAAACGTCCCTGCATACAAATTACTGCTTTTCCAGCCAGCATACCCACTACAAACCGTCCCTCATGGCCGGGTGCTGTGGAACATTTCATGCCGGGTACGCAAGCGTAAGGAATATATACAGGATCTTCAATGCGTCCTGCCAATCCGCCTAGACCACTTCCCAGAATAATTCCTATTTCAGGCACAAGTGTTGTCTTTTCGTGGATAGATGCTACAGCTGCGTCAAATATTTGATTCATAAAAAAGCCTTCCTTCATAAAAATTGGTCATATAAGACCGTCCTGCTTTCATTGTATCATAAATATCACTTTTGCGTCTATTACTCTTATTAAAATCCAGGTATAACAACACGCATCTTAACAAATCAAACTTCACCGCTGATATAGCTCAAATTTTTTCTCGCTTGTATTTATAAAAATACTTTGGGTCTAGGTACAGCCGTTAAAACGTAATTTTTAAATGTACAGTTCACACTCTTTTCTATCCGCACACACCTTCTGCAACATTGCACTAACAGCGCTCAGCATTTTAGAATCGAGGCTTCGAGCAGAATGGGGACAAATGCAAACACATCGCATACACGAAACACAAAGGCTCTCGTCAACATTTTCAGGACTATTTTTATCTATCGCTTGTACCGGACATTTTTTAGCGCATAACCCGCATTTTACACAATCTTGTGTAGGCTTTGGTATCATGCCCGCTTTGTTGACTTGTTTATATGGATGATTTCCCGGAAGTACTGGCTCTGAATCATCATCCATCGCTAGTTTTATTTGGATTTTTTCTGCAAATTCGCAAAGTTTTGCATGATCTTTCGTGTCTGGACGACCTGCTGCAAACTGTCGTGCAATGGAATGCTCTGCTATCGCTGCAACAGCGGATATAACACGAAATCCTGCTTGTTTTGCAGTATGATTTAGTTCAATCAATGTATCCTCATAAGCCCGATTTCCGTAAACACAAACAAGAATCGCTTTTGCTGCATTTGCTTTAATTTTAGCTAGACGTTCCACCGCAGGAACAGGCACACGCCCTGCATAAGAAGGAACAGCGATGAGAGCAATATCATTTTCTGTAATAGATATTGTAGAAAAATCGACTGTACCATCGGTTAAGTCAATCTCGCAGATTTCGCTTGAAAGTTCCTTTGCAAGCATATCTACTACCTTTTTCGTCCCCCCTGTGGGGCTAAAATAAATTTCATATACTTTCAAATCAAACCTCCTCCTAACGGTTGCTTTTAAAATTCCGAAATATACAGAACATCCCTATGTGAGCACATTATACCACCGGCAACATAGTATGACAACTGTAACGATTCATCCTATTGAGAATCTGCCAATATTTCAACAAAAACGTCCCCTTTTGTGTTTGGTTGAATAATGATAGTAAACATTATTTCATCGGCAATATTCTCACCAAGTAAAATCGTATCGCTGCAAGGTACAGATGGCTTGATCACGTAGACCTTATCTTTACCGTCTTTATAGTCTACGCAAATTTCTATTATACCGCTTTCGCAGTTGGATTCGATTTTAAGCTGATAACTGGTATCGGTTTCGAGTGTGCATGACTTTTGAAACTTGCTATAATCTTTTTCGTATTCTTCTGGGTAAAAATGATATTCAAAACTTTTCCAATCACTAAATTCCTCAGAATGGTTTGTTTCGCAGCCCGAAAAAACTGCGCTAAAGAGTAAAGTAAAGACAGCTATAAACGTCACTTTAAAGCATTTCATCGTTTAAAATTCTCCCATCTTGAATCGTAATCAATCTTTTTGCATAAGAAGCAATCGCTTTATCGTGTGTAACTAAGATGATTGTTTTTCCCTTTCGGTTTAGTTCAACAAATAGCTGCATGATTTCTTTGCCCGTTACACTGTCTAATGCACCTGTGGGTTCGTCAGCAAGTATAATACCTGCCTCACAAGCAATCGCTCTTGCGATCGCTGCCCGCTGTTTTTCCCCTCCTGATATGTGAGAAGGTCTTTTGTGTGATAAATGCAGAATCCCAACAAGCTTTAGCGAATCTTCAACACGTTTTTTCCTTTCCGCTTTTGACATTGGACGTTTCAATAAAGGGACTTCTACATTTTCAAACACAGTATAATCATCAATCAGTGCAAAATGTTGGAATATGTAGGCTATTTCCTTTCCCCGAACGGAAGACAAATGTTTCTCTTTTATGTGGCTCAAATCTCTGCCGTTGAGGATGTATGTACCGCTTGTTGCAATGTCCATACAGCCTATGATATTTAGTAATGTCGTTTTCCCCGAACCAGAGGTTCCCATAATTGCTATAAACTCGCCAAACTCGCCGGATCGCACCTGTAAGTTTATATCAGACAAAGCACAAGTGGTAATTAAATGCTTTTGGTAAGCCTTTGTTATTCTTTTCAGTTCAATCAATGCCATTTGCATCTCCTCCTATCTGCTCATATGGTTGGAGTTTTAAAATGTTCATTGTTGGAATTAGTGAAGCGATACCTGTCAAAATTACTGTGAGTACACCGCACAAAGGTAGTGTATATTGTATATGCGCCAGCAACAAAACCTCTCTAAAAAGATCGCTACTTTGTTCTAATTCTATTAATTTTATAAACCACGAAATCGCACCGGAACAAAAAACAACGGTAAATATTTCCACGGCAATAATTACTGCAATATCGAAAAAACTAAAACCGTTTGCAATCAGGATCCCATAATATTTCCTTTTCAGAAGATTATTTGTTGTACATATCGCAACCACCGAACTAAGTGCCATAGTGGAAATAAACACAGCCAAAAACACTTGTCCCTGTATATACAATTCCAATTCATCGCAATATGCCTGATATTCTTCTGCTAAAGAAAATGAATCCACAGAAAAACCGTGTTGTTTCGGGTATGCCGAAA